>CAYLOI010000029.1:22199-27952 GCA_964385265.1 uncultured Thiopseudomonas sp. | reverse complement strand
CCAATGATGTGATTCGTGAACCCGGAATATATTGGTAAACCATGAAAAGAATGCTAATTAACGCGACTCAACCCGAAGAGTTGCGTGTTGCACTGGTCGACGGTCAGCGCTTATTTGACCTCGATATCGAATCAGGCGCCCGTGAACAAAAGAAATCCAACATCTACAAAGGCCGTATAACCCGCGTAGAACCTAGCCTTGAAGCTGCTTTCGTAGACTTTGGCTCAGAGCGTCACGGCTTCCTCCCGCTGAAAGAAATCTCCCGCGAATACTTCAAGAAAACTGGCGAAAACGGCGGCGGTCGCGTCAATATCAAAGACGTTTTGACTGAAGGCCAGGAAGTTATCGTTCAGGTCGAGAAAGAAGAGCGCGGCAACAAGGGCGCAGCCCTGACCACCTTTATCAGCTTGGCTGGTCGCTATATGGTGTTGATGCCCAACAACCCGCGCGCTGGTGGTATTTCACGCCGCATTGAAGGCGAAGAGCGCAATGAACTGCGCGAAGCACTGAACGCTCTGAATGCACCGGCCGACATGGGTTTAATCGTGCGTACCGCTGGTTTAGGCCGTAACAGCCAAGAACTGCAGTGGGATCTCGACTACCTCGTACAACTCTGGACTGCGATCAAAGAAGCAGCAGAAACACGCAGCGCACCCTTCTTGATTTATCAAGAAAGTAACGTGATTATCCGCGCGATTCGCGACTATTTGCGCCAAGATATCGGCGAAGTATTGATTGATAGCGTGGATGCGCAAGAAGAAGCGCTAAGCTTTATTCGTCAAGTGATGCCGCAGTACGCTAACAAAATCAAACTCTACCAAGACAGCGTACCGCTGTTTAACCGCTTCCAAATCGAAAGCCAAATCGAGACTGCGTTCCAGCGTGAAGTGAAATTACCTTCCGGCGGCGCACTGGTCATCGACCCCACCGAAGCCTTGGTGTCTATTGATATCAACTCGGCGCGCGCCACTAAAGGCAGCGACATCGAAGAAACCGCCCTGCAAACCAACCTGGAAGCGGCTGAAGAAATCGCCCGCCAGCTGCGTTTGCGTGATATCGGTGGTTTGATCGTGATCGACTTTATCGACATGACCCCGGCGAAAAACCAACGCGCTGTTGAAGACCGTGTCCGCGAATGCCTCGAAGCCGACCGTGCTCGCGTGCAAGTGGGCCGTATCTCACGCTTTGGCTTGCTAGAAATGTCCCGTCAGCGTCTGCGTCCATCTTTAGGCGAAAGCAGTGGTGTGGTCTGCCCGCGTTGTAACGGCCAGGGCATTATCCGCGACGTTGAGTCCTTATCTCTGGCAATTCTGCGCTTAATCGAAGAAGAAGCCCTGAAAGACCGTACCGCTGAAGTGCGCGCACGTGTGCCTTTCCAGGTTGCTGCATTCTTGCTCAACGAAAAGCGTAACGCCATTACCAAAATTGAATTGCGCACCCGTGTACGCATTTTCATTCTGCCGGATGACCACCTAGAAACGCCGAATTTTGAAGTGATTCGCTTGCGTGATGACAGCCCAGAAGCGCTGTCTGGCCAATCCAGCTACGAAATGGCCCCAGAAGAAGTCGAAGAAGTACAACCGGTCAGCGCCACACGCTCATTAGTGCGTGAAGAAGCGGCAGTAAAAACCAGCAATGCTGAACGCGCTGCGCCACCGCCTGAAAAAACAGCAACAGCAGCACCGGTTGCCGTGGCGAAAAAAGCGCAACCCAGCTTATTTAAAGGCTTAGTCAAATCTCTGGTCGGACTTTTCGCCAGCGATGAAGCGCCAGCTGAGCCAGAGGCCAAGCCAGACAGCAGCGCGCGCAACACAGGCAATCGCACTAACGAGCGCCGTAATGAGCAGCGCCCACAGTCACAAAATCGCCGCCGTGAGAACACGCGTAACAACCGTGATGAAGAACGTAAGCCACGCGACAATGCCCGTGACAGCAACACTGAGCGCGACAGCAATAAGCGCGATAACAACCCGCGCGATACCGCGCCAAACAACCGTGACAACAAGCCTAGCGAGAATCGCCGCGAACGTGCGCCACGTGAAGCGCGTGAAGAGCGTCCTGCACGCACTGAGCGTACCGAGCGTAATGAGCGCCCAACCCGCGAGTTGCGCCCGGCCCTTGACACACCTGAGCCACGCAACTCGCGCGCAATTGCCGCGCCAGAGCCGGTTAGTGATGACAAGCCACAAGTGCCGCAGAACTCACGTGATGCGCAAAAAACAGATGAGCGTCCGATCCGTCCTGAGCGCCAGGAGCGCGCAGCGCACCCCAAAGCCAGCGCAGAGACCGATAACGAAGAAAACGATATCAATGCACTCGAGCAAAACGATCAGCACGATGACAACAGCAGCGATGAAGAACGTCCACGTCGCCGTTCACGCGGCCAGCGTCGTCGCAGCAACCGTCGTGAGCGTCAGCAGGTTGATACCGATAACGTTGCAACGGATGATACAGCGTCAGAATCAGCACCTGCAGATAGCACAACAGAGGCTCCTCAGACTGCGCCTGAATCTGAGACAGCACCAGCAAGCGCTGCTGTAGCTGCTAGCACCGCTGTGGCAGCACAAGCGACAGAGCTCAAACCTGAAGCTGCTTTTAAAGATGCAGCCGCCGGCCGTGGCGGTGTCGATATGGTTGACCCAGCACAAGTGGCATCCTTGTCCGCTGATCAGCCGTTGTTGCAGATTTCCGAGCCAAGCAGCGCACGTAGCGCGCCTGCCAAGCCTGCAGCACAGACCGATGTTGCAGCGGCCAAGCCTGCTTCGCGCCCAGCTGAAGACAAGCCAGCGCGTGCAGCGCAAGAGTCAAAGCCTGCAGCGCCAGAGTCAGCCGCACAGCCGCAAGCAGATAAAGTCGACAAAACCAGCAGCCAGCCTGAGCCGGTTAAAGCTGCAGACACTGCGGTAGCAGCAACGCCAGCCAAGCCTGCAGCTAAAGACGAAGCAGTTAAGGTTGCAGACAAACCAGAAGCTAAGGCAGCAGTTGAAAGCAAACCTAAGCAACCTGCTCGTCCAGCGGGTCGTGCATCAAACGATCCACGCGAGCGCCGTCGTTTAGCCCGTGAAGCAGAAGCGGCAAAAGCTAAAGCAGCACAAGCTGAAGCCCAAGTGAAAACTGCAGCGCCAGCACCGCAGCCACAAGCAAAAGTCGAAGCTCAAGTGCCTGAGGCCAAGCCTGAAGCTACTTCTGAGAGCAAGCCTGCGCTAGACAAGCCTCAGCAGGCTAACGAAGCGCCAGCAGCACCTGCAGCAGAAACGACTAGCGCAGTAAAAGCGCCGTCAGCGACCAGCGATTCTGCTAAACCAGATACGCCCGACTCTGCTGTAACAGCAGCAGATGCCGAGGCTAAAGCAACAGCAGCTAAACAGGAGCAGTCATCCAAACATGATGCCGCCCCTGCTGCCGAGCAGGATGAGACTAAGTCAAACGCCTAGTCTGCACCTGCGTTACGAGAAAGGATGCCTAATCGGCATCCTTTTTTTTGCCTTGAAGAAAGGTGTTTGTGGGATGAGTGTGATTGACAGCGCCTCAAGCCTTGCCACATCCAAACGGCAGGGCGGGCACTTGCGCCCGTGCGGCACCTCGATAAACCGAAACCGCGGGCATAAATGCCCGCCCTATCGCCCTATCGCCCTATCGCCCGGTGCCTGGACGCTTGGATGCTTGGATGCTTGGATGCTTCAACGCTGATAATGCGCTTCTTTGTGAACCGATGCGCTAAACTCAACCGGTGCGAGCTGCACTACCGTTTATGCGTTTTATTCTACGCCTCGTTGTTTTGTAATCAAAAAGGAACATCTGTGCGCCCTTCCACCGATAATAATTACCCAGCCCAGCATAAGCCCAACTGGAAAATCATCGCCGGGCTCTGGCCCTATTTGGCTGAATTTAAGGGCCGCGTCGTGCTCGCGGTGAGCATGCTGATCCTTGCTAAAGTCGCCACTGTATCGACTCCGATTGCGCTCAAATACATCGTCGACTACTTGGACCAAAACCGTGCGGCTGACATGCTGCTGTGGATTCCACTGATGTTGGTACTGGCTTATGGTGCCCTGCGCTTTAGCAGCACTCTGTTCAGCGAACTGCGTGATGCCATCTTTGCTCGGGTCGCAGAACGCGCCATGCGCCGCGTATCACTGCGCGTATTTCGCCATTTACACCAGCGCGAACTGGCCTTTCACCTGGACCGCAAAACTGGCGGTCTAGCGCGCGACATCGAGCGCGGCACCAATGGCATCAGCTTTCTGCTGCGCTTCACCTTATTTAATATCGTCCCCACGCTGCTGGAAATTGTCATGGTCACCGGCATTTTGCTGGTCGCCTTCAACGTCAGCTACGTGTTGGCTATCTTGGTCTCGGTGGTGGTGTTTGTGGTGTTTTCGATCCGCGTCACCGAGTGGCGCACCAGCTTTGTGCGCGAAGCCAACAACCGCGATAATCAGTCGAACTCGCGCGCTATCGACAGCCTGCTCAACTACGAAACGGTCAAATACTTCAACAACGAGAAATTCGAAGCCGAACAATACGATGCCGACCTGCAACTATGGGAGCAGGCACGCCTGAAAAACCGCTTATCCATGGCCGCGCTCAATACCGGTCAGGCCTTGATCATTGGCGCTTCGCTGATTGTGATTATGAGTATGGCGGTGCGCGAAGTGGCTGGTGGACAGATGACTTTGGGTGATTTCACCATGGTCAATGCCTACCTGATCCAGCTGTTTATTCCATTGAATGCACTGGGTTTTGTCTACCGTGAAATCCGACAGTCGCTGGTCAACGTGGAGCGTTTGTTCGCCTTACTCGGCGACAAACCGGTGATTGAAGATGCTAGCGATGCTAAAGCTCTGATTGTTCGCCAAGGCCAAGTAGAGTTTCGTGACGTGCACTTTAGCTACCGCCCGGAGCGCGCTATTTTGAAAGGCGTGAGCTTTACCATTGCCGCCGGGCATACGGTTGCGGTGGTGGGTGCCAGTGGTGCAGGTAAATCGACGTTAGCGCGACTGCTGTTTCGCTTTTTTGATGTCAACAGCGGCAGTATCAGCATTGATGGCCAAGATATCCGCCACATAACACAGGACAGTCTGCGCACTGCCATTGGTGTGGTGCCGCAAGACACCGTACTGTTCAACGATACGCTGTATAACAACCTCGCCTACGGCCGCCCCGGCGCCAGCGAAGCAGAAGTTAAGCACGCGGCCGAGCAAGCGCACTTGCACGCATTCATCAGCAGCCTGCCGGATGGTTACGAAACTAAGGTCGGCGAGCGTGGCCTGAAACTCTCTGGCGGTGAAAAACAGCGGGTGGCCATTGCCCGTGTGCTGCTGAAAAACCCGCCGCTGCTGATTCTTGATGAAGCCACTTCGTCGCTCGACTCGATCTCCGAACAGGTGATCTTGGATGCGCTCAACGAAGTCAGCCGCCAACGCACCACCTTAGTAATCGCCCACCGCCTGTCCACCGTGCGCGATGCCGACACCATTTTGGTTATGGAGCAAGGCGAGATTGTCGAAAGCGGCAGCCATAACGAGTTACTAGCCCACGATGGTTATTACGCCAGACTGTGGCTGCAACAACAGCACAACAGCGATGAGCCAGAAACGGAATAATCTGGCAACGATTGATTTGATCGGGTTTTGCTGGTTTCTGGTGCGCTTGCTACGCGCGGGTTTGCCACACAGCAATCGCGGGCATAAATGCCCGTCCTACCTGACCGCAAAACCGCACAAACAATGCAGATCACACCACATGCGTAG
>CAYLOI010000029.1:0-22099 GCA_964385265.1 uncultured Thiopseudomonas sp. | reverse complement strand
CCTGGCCATCAATGCCGTCCCCATGCAAAACCTGTATCATCTTGGCTCATTGTTTTAATTATTTATTTGATTGAGCCTGCGCCATGAATGCTGCTAAGCGTTATGAAATTTTCCGTCGATTTCGCGAAGACAATCCCAAACCAGAAACCGAACTTAATTACAGCTCACCCTTTGAGCTGCTGATCGCGGTAATTTTATCGGCGCAAGCCACTGATGTTGGGGTCAACAAAGCAACCGATAAATTATTCCCGGTGGCCAACACGCCCGAGGCGATTTACGCACTCGGTTACGAGGGTTTATGTGAATACACCAAAACCATCGGCCTCTACCCCACCAAAAGCAAAAACGTGCTGGAAACCTGTCGCTTACTGATTGAGCGGCATAACAGCCAAGTGCCAAACACCCGTAAAGAACTAGAGGCGCTACCTGGTGTTGGGCGCAAAACGGCCAACGTGGTGCTCAACACAGCCTTTGGTCAGGTAGCAATGGCAGTTGATACGCATATTTTTCGGGTCAGTAACCGCACAAAAATTGCGCCCGGCAAAAACGTTTTAGAGGTTGAAAAACAGCTGCTGAAATTTGTGCCTAAGGAGTTTTTACTCGACGCCCATCACTGGTTGATCCTCCATGGACGCTATGTTTGCCAAGCGCGCAAACCTCGCTGTGGCAGTTGCCGGATTGAAGATTTATGCGAATTTAAAGACAAAACATCTGACGATTAGTTTTTGTTATCGATAACCAGCAAGCCTATTGAAAAATTCTTTTTTACCAAAACTGTTTTTATGGTTATAAGGTGCGCCAACGGAAACTCCCGTGTGCGAGGCTCGAATCATGAGTAAAGAAGACCTAGAACTAGACGACGATTTTATTGCAGAAGATGCTGAAGAAATTGAAGAAGAAACCCCAGCTGAGACGGCTAAAAGCAATCTCACCAAGCGGCGGGTGATTGATAATCTGCTCGAAGAGCGGCGCTTGAAAAAAGAGCTGGCAGAGTATGATTTTGATCTAGATTGATCACCCCTTTTAACGCGCCTGTTCTGGGCGCGTTTTAGCCACAATCGCGGGCATAAATGCGCCGCCCTACATCTCGACCGTAATCGCGAGCATAAAAATACACCTGACCGCACTGATGCATAGGCCGGGAACATATAATGCAAAGGTAGGGCGGGCACTTGTGCCCGCGCGGTGTGTTAACAGGCACCGTGCGGATTTATTGGCCGCAATCGCGGGCATAAATGCGCCGCCCTACCTTTCGGGCATAATCGCCGCTATAAACACACATCTGCCTGCACCTACAAATTCACGCAGGCAATAATTTAAAACCCAGCAAACTGCAAATAGCTGCTGGTGATTGCATCACCCCAGATCAAAGCGATCCAACCCGCCAACGCCAAATACGGGCCGAACGGAATTGGGTTACTGATGCTGTTGCGCTGCAGGCGCAGAATAATAATGCCCAGTACTGCACCAACCACTGAAGACAATAAGATTGTCAGCGGCAATATCTGCCAACCACCCCAAGCGCCCAGCATCGCCAGCAACTTAAAGTCACCGTAACCCATGCCTTCCTTGCCAGTGATCAGTTTAAACAGCCAGAAGATGCTCCACAGACTCATATAACCAATGATCGCGCCCCACAGCGCATCCGCCAGATTGGTGAACAGACCAAAGTGATTCAGGATCAAACCCAGCCACAATAAGGGCAGCACCAAGGCATCAGGCAAGATCTGGTGGTCAGCATCAATCAGGCTCATCGCCAGCAAACCCCAAGTCAGCACCAGCATCGCTAAGGTTTCCCAACTGACGCCAAACTGCCAGGCAATCACTGCCGAGAGCAGCCCTGCGGCCAGCTCTACCAGTGGATAACGCATGCTAATAGGCTTGCTGCAACCTGAACATTTACCCCGCAGCAGCAACCAACTGAGCAGAGGAATATTTTCCCAGGCTTTGATTTCATGTCCACAATGTGGGCAACTGGAGTTGGGTAGAATCAGATTAAAGGTCTGGGTGCTGTCTTGTACCGGCATTTCCAGCACTTCACGCGCTTGCTGACGCCAGTCACGCATTAGCATCTTCGGTAAACGGTAAATCACCACGTTTAAAAAGCTACCTATCAGCAACCCTAGGATTGCAACGCTGACAGCAAACACTAAAATATTGCTGCTCCAAAACTCAATAATCGCCATATCTACACCGTTTAAATTGTAAAACCTACAACCGTAAGCTGCCTCGCGAAACGTAGGGCGGGCACTTGTGCCCGCGTGGCGTGGCGGTTCGCGGCTCATGGTTCGCGATTCGCGATTCGCGTTCTGGATTGTATATGCGGTGCGCAGAGAAGCCGCGGGCATAAATGCCCGCCCTACGAAACACAAAACCAAAACGGGGCAACCATAGCCGCCCCGCTTCATACACACAACACTCCTCAACAGCCAACACAGCTATCGCATAATCACCATCAAACCACAAACAGCCCACACAGCTATCGCATAACCACCATCACACCACAAACAGCCCACACGGCTATCGCATAACCACCATCACACCACAAACAGCCCACACGGCTATCGCATAACCATCATCACACCACAAACAGCCCACACAGCTATCGCATAACCACCATCACACCACAAGCAGCCCACACAGCGCTGTTAAACCACCGCACCCAGCTGGAAGATCGGCAGGTACATGGCGATAATCAAGCCACCGACCAGCACGCCCAGCACCGACATAATAATCGGCTCCATCAGTGCGGTTAAACCATCCACGGCGTTATCCACTTCTGCTTCATAATGCGTGGCTACTTTTTCCAGCATGTCATCCAGCGCACCCGACTCTTCACCAATCGCAGTCATCTGCAAGGCCATGGATGGGAATACGCCAGTGCTGCGCATGGCAAAGTTCAGCTGCATACCACTGGTCACATCCGACTTAATTTTCATCACCGCATTCTTAAACACCACGTTACCCGTGGCACCCGCCACTGAGTCGAGCGCCTCAACCAAAGGCACACCGGCGGCAAAGGTGGTGGCCAAAGTACGACCAAAACGCGCCACAGAGGAGTTATAAATAATGTTGCCGATCACCGGTGCTTTCAGTAATGCGCGGTCAATGTTGTCGCGAAACTTCTCCGAGGTACGATGCACATACCTAAATATCAAAACCAGTGCAATAAAACCAAGAACAATCAACCAACCATCACTTTGCACAAACTCAGAAATACCAATCACAAACAAAGTAAAGGCCGGTAACTCCGCACCAAAACTCGAGAATACCTCTTGGAACTGCGGCACCACCTTAATCAGCAAAATCGCCGTCACAATCACTGCCACAGCGATAACCGCCATTGGGTAGTTCATGGCTTTTTTGATTTTAGCTTTCAGTGCTTCGGTCTTTTCTTTATAGGTCGCGACCCGATCCAGCAGGCTCTCAAGCGCACCGGATTGCTCACCGGAGTGGACCAAGTTGCAATACAAATCATCAAAGTACTGCGGATGCTTGCGCAATGACACAGCAAAGCTATTACCGGCGGCTACATCTTGCTTGATCGTCTCAATCAGCTTGCGCATATTGGGATTTTCTATACCTTCAATAATAATATCGAAGGACTGCAACAAGGGCACACCGGCCTTCATCATCGTCGCCATTTGCCGAGTAAAAATCGCGATATCCATCGGCCTGATCTTTTTACCCGCACTGAATATCTCGATACCTTTCTTGCGTACTTTAGTCGGGTTAATACCTTGCTTGCGCAACTGAGCCTTGACCAGCGCAGCATCCTGCCCAGCCATTTGCCCTGACATAGTCGCGCCTTGGCGGTTTTTGCCTTCCCATTTGTACAGACTGGTTCTTGGAGTTTTCGCCGCCATGGTTTAATCCTTCGTTACACGGTTGACTTCAGTAAGGCTGGTCACGCCTTGCATGACTTTCAGTAATCCTGACTGGCGTATGTTATTAAAGCCATCTTTACGCATCTGCGCATCAATATCGATGGCATTGCCGTCCTCCATAATAAGCTTTTGCAGGGCCGGCGTGCTTTTAACTACTTCATATATTCCGACACGACCTTTATAACCGCCATTGCAATTATCACAACCGGCCGGCCCGTACAATTTAAAGGTGCCAATTTGCTCTGGGGTAAAGCCTTCTTTGAGCAACACATCATTGGGCACCGTTATTTCTTGCTTACAGGCGCACAGCCTGCGCGCCAGACGCTGAGCAATAATCAAGTGCAAAGAAGTCGCCAAGTTAAACGATGCCACACCCATATAACGCAAACGGGTCAGAGTTTCTGCTGCACTGTTGGTGTGCAAGGTCGAAAGTACCAAGTGCCCAGTTTGCGCAGCTTTAATTGCGATCTCACCGGTTTCTAAGTCACGAATCTCACCCACCATGATGATGTCTGGATCCTGACGCAAAAAAGCGCGCAGCGCAGTGGCGAAATCCATCCCCTGCTTCGGGTTAACGTTAACTTGGTTAATACCTTCAAGGTTAATTTCCACCGGATCTTCCGCAGTAGAAATGTTCACATCCAAGGTATTGAGAATATTCAAGCCGGTGTACAAAGACACTGTTTTACCGGAACCGGTCGGCCCTGTTACTAGAATCATGCCCTGCGGCTGTTTCAGCGCTTCAAGGTAGAGTTGCTTTTGATCTTCTTCATAACCCAGCGCATCAATACCCATCTTTGCACTGCCGGAATCGAGAATACGCATCACGATTTTCTCGCCCCACAGAGTCGGCAAGGTACTGACACGAAAGTCGATGGATTTATTCGCCGAGACGTTGAGTTTAATCCGCCCATCCTGAGGTTTGCGCCGCTCAGAAATGTCCATACTGGCCATGACTTTTAAGCGCGCCGAGATACGATCACGCAACTGGATCGGTGGCCGCGACACCTCATACAACACGCCATCAGTACGGAAACGCACACGGTACATTTTCTCATAGGGTTCAAAGTGTAAATCCGATGAGCCGCCCTTAATCGCATCCAGCAGCATCTTATTAACAAAACGCACCACAGGCGTTTCATCCGCTTCATCGGCTTGCTCTGGCCCGCTGGACTCGGTTGACTCAAGATTCAAACTATCCAGCTCAGAATCATACATGCCTTCTAGGCCGCTGATATCTGATTGGTAGAGCTTATCAATGGCGTGACCGAGCTTGTCATCTTCAACCAGCAATGGCTCAACCGACATCCCTGAACTGAAGCGAATATCATTAATAGCGTGCTGATTACCCAAATCAGACAACGCAATAAACAGCTTAGAACCACGTTTAAACAGCGGCAGCACACGGTATTGCCGCGCCAGCCGCTCGCTAATTAAGTCTTTGGGGAAAACGTTAGGATTAATAGCATTTAAATCAAAATAAGCAATGCCAAACTGATCAGCCGCCAGCTCCATTAAGGCGCGACTTTTAACTAATTTACTCTGCACCAGCCAAGTCACCAATGGCATTTGGTTACGCTTGGCCTGCTGCAACGCCTCTAGGGCTTTATTCTCATCCAGCAAGCCGGCATCGACCACCTGTCGAGCCAAGCCCATCAAATTTGTACTACTACTCATGCATTTCGCCCTGCGCGCATTATTATTGGCATCATGGCGCTACTTATAGCCTAGAACAGCCCCCGCTGCCAAACCCTGCGCGCATTTTTTACTAGATGTTTGATCTGAGCCCGATTCAATACAGTTTAATAAAACACAAACTGATAAACAGTGACAAAAAACGTCACACTCTGACAATTAGTCATAAACAGCTTGATAGGTAGCTAGCTCCTGTGCGAGCGGGCCACGCCCGCGAAAAAGCCCTACAGCCCACGCATAACAGCAGCTCAAACAACTAGTCTCAATGCATTCTAAAAACTGGCACACCCTTTGCTTTATCTATGGCAGGTCACAAGGCCTTTACATCAATCAAGGAGCTTCATTATGAAAGCACAAATGCAAAAGGGTTTTACCCTAATTGAGTTAATGATCGTAGTGGCGATTATTGGTATTTTGGCTGCAGTGGCATTGCCTGCTTATCAAGATTATACTGTTCGTGCAAAAATAAGTGAGGCTATAGGCTTTGGTGCTGCTGCAAAAACAGCAGTATCTGAACATGTGATGAGTCAGGATGAGTGGCCTAAGAACAATACTGAGGCTGGCTTAGCCTTAAGTACCTCTATCTCTAGCAATGTGGTAGCAAGCGTGGGAGTAGGTAATGCTAATGGAATTATTACTATAAAACTCTCCAGTGATGGCTTGAGCGGTGCTAACGGTAAAGAATTTACACTAGATGGTGCGACATCAGGAAGCGGCGTTAGCTGGACATGCAAACCAGGTTCAGTCCCATCTAAGTTTATGCCTTCAAGCTGCCGTTAATAGCTAAGCGTACGCTTAACCCAAAAAGGCCGCCTAATAGGCGGCCTTTTTGTTAATAATGGATGAAGAAATATGAAGCTATGGGCGCATCAACCTAAGCTGCTGTTATTTATTGTGTGCATTATGGTGGTTGCATGCTATTGGGCAGGTACATCAGGCGGGTTTGTGTTTGATGACATGGCCTCTTTACCACAACTGGGCTATCACAATAAAATTGACAGCTTGGAAAAGTTAAAAGCATTTGTTTTTGGTGGTATTACTGGCCCTGGTGGGCGCCCTGTCGCATTGTTAACTTTTGCAGCAAATGCACAAACATGGCCCACGAGTGCTTACTACTTTATTGTTACCAATATAGCAATTCATGTTATTAATACTATTTTATTATTTTGGTTTTTAAGTGTTTTATTTGCCACCGCATTACCAAAATCAAGACATAAAAATACAATTATTATAATCACCTGTACTCTGTGGGCACTGCATCCTTTTCATATTTCTACAGTGCTTTATATTGTGCAGCGTATGACGCTGCTAGCAGCAACCTTTTCGCTACTCACTTTTATTGCCTACCTATATGCACGCCGCGACTTATTGGCTGGACGCTATGTAGCGGGTGTGGTAATGCTAGGCGGTGCTGCACTGTCTGCAGCGTTAGGTTTTTTCAGTAAAGAAATAGTTATATTACTGCCACTACAATTACTTCTAATCGAGTTTTTATGCACGGTTAATGATGGCACTAAGCGCAATCGCATATTAGCTTGGGTTTTCTGGGGTTGTTTAGTACCCGCCGCTATCATTGTTGTAGGTTATCCAGTAAAAATAATAGTTGCCAATATATGGCATCTAATAACAACGGGGACAGAGTTAGAATCTACACGCTCTTTTACTATGTTCGGACGTTTGTTGACAGAACAGCGTGTTATAGGGGACTACATTACTGATTTATTAATACCTAAAATGCAGTCGTCTGGGGTTTTTTATGATGGTTACAATATATCAACCAGCCTCTTAAATCCACCCTCAACAATCATATGGTTTTTGTTACATATGACGTTACTGTCAGGCTCGTTCCTTCTTCGAAGAAAAGTACCGATACTTTTCTTTTGTATTTGGTGGTTTTATGCAGGGCATTTAATTGAATCAACCGCTCCAATGCTTGAGATAAAATTTGATCACCGTAATTATTTGCCCAGCATTGGGCTTATATTACTATTAGCCTACACTATAAGTGGTTTAAAAAAGGATATTTTGAAGAAAATTATATCGCTCGGAATAGTGGTGGTGTATGCAGTATTATTGTTTATGGGTGCCAGTTTATGGGGCAAGCCATTAACTGCCGCAATGGTATGGGCAGAAAAAAACTCTAACTCTCCAAGAGCCTTAGAACATGCAGCATCGTTATATTTGACAAATTATGGAGCTAGCAAGCACGCTGAAGACTTGCTTCTACAAAGTATCAAAATCGCACCGAAAGTTGATGCTGAACTCAAGTTTATGGGTGTATTTTGTAGAACACATGACGGCGAGCCCTTAGACTGGGCAGATATTGCGATACGTGTACAAAAGAGTAACCGTGACTGGAGTTTATACCCCACACTAGAGCTTATTATTGATAACTATATTAATAATAAATGCCCTGACTTAGATTTGATTGGATACTTGTCAGTTTTACAAGCTTATCAAAACAACCCTGCATACTCAAAAACGAATTCCTTCTATTTGATGGATGACTTAGCCATAAAAGCATCCTTGGCTTTTAATAATCCCGAGCTAGCTAAAAACTATGCAAACAAGGCCAATGAGAATTTAGTTCCTCTTGCATTTCAAATGAATAGAGCTTTATTTTTTGCAGATGAAGGTTATGTAGTATTTGCAGCTGATTTATTAGAGCGAGCTATTATTATTGCTGAGCAATTAAAAAACGAGACCAACTTTACAATGACTAATGCAAAAGAAATTCTGCAACTAATGCAAAACAACCTTAGAGAGGCTAAAAGTGAATAATGCACCAACGGTACTTTCTATCGTCCTCCCTGCCAAAAACGAATCCGCCGCCATTGGCGCTACAGTGGCTGGCATTGTTGCCCTGCTGCCTGGCGCTGAAGTGATTGTCGTTAATGACGGCAGCACAGATAACACTTTAGAAGTTGCCGAAGCTGCTGGGGCGCGAGTGGTGTCACATCCGTATTCCAAAGGCAACGGCGCAGCGATTAAAACCGGCGCTCGCGCAGCCACTGGCGACATCATTGTATTTATGGATGCTGACGGTCAACACGACCCTGCTGATATCCCACGCTTATTAACACGCTTAGAAGAAGGCCATGACATGGTCGTCGGCGCGCGACAAAAAGGCTCACAAGCCAGCGTTGGCCGTGGCATTGCTAATAAGTTTTACAACCGCTTAGCCACCTATATGGCTGGCCACAAAATCGAAGACTTAACCTCAGGCTTTCGTGCAGTACGCGCTAGTAAATTTCGTGAGTTTTTATATTTACTACCCAATGGCTTTTCTTATCCAACCACCAGCACCATGGCGTTTTTCCGCGCTGGCTACTCGGTCGCTTATGAGCCTATCCACGCTGCGCAACGCATCGGCAACAGCCATATCCGCTTACTGCATGACGGCATGCGCTTTTTACTCATCATCTTCAAAATTGGCACCCTGTACTCTCCCTTAAAACTCTTCGCCCCTATCGCCGCCGCTTTATTTGGTATGGCCACACTCTGGTACGGCTACACCTTTGTTGATGCCGGCCGCTTCACCAACATGAGCGCCTTGCTCTACACCGGCAGCGTGATGATCTTTTTGATGGGTTTGATCTCGGAACAGATTACGGCGCTGATGTATAAGGATGAAGGCTGAATTTGTACTTGTTTGTTTGCTGAATTTGTAAATAATGCTTGCTCCAGCACTCGTCAACGCCCTGTAAAATATAGCGCTTAGTCGATTTTATTGTAGATAGCAAAAGTAAAGGATGTAGATAATATGCCTATATTTACACATTACGACCTAGCGTTACTCAATCCTAGTTTTGACTCACCTCTGGTGGATGTAATCACCGAGCTTGAGCATTTACGACGACTTCAGCTGTCTGGCACTGCCGCTCCTGCGGTATTTATGCAGATTAAGCAAATTTTCCATCTCTTAGAAAGCCTAGGCTCAGCCCGTATTGAAGGAAACCACACCACGCTGGCTGACTATATTGAGCAGGTGGTTGCAGATGAAGCCACAGGGCAAGACCATTTGCACGAAATCATGAATATTGAAAAAGCCATGACTTTTATCGAGCAAACACTAAAGCCAGGTGAGGCGCTAACAGAGTATTTTATTCGTGAGCTGCACGCTTTGACAGTGAGCGACTTACAGCGCGAAGGTGATAAAACCCCAGGTGCCTATCGCACATATCCGGTGAAGATTGCCCAAGCAAACCACCTGCCACCTGATGCGTTGCAAGTAGCGGCTTATATGCAGGAGCTCGTTGCTTTTATTAACCAGCCTCATCCAGATAAATACGATTTGATGAAAGTGGCCATTGCTCATCATCGCTTTGGTTGGATTCATCCATTTGGCAATGGAAATGGCCGTGTGGTGCGCTTACTCACCTATGCACAACTTATCCAGTATGGCTTTAGCATGACCTCTGTGGGCAGAGTGATAAACCCTACGGCCGTATTCTGTAATGATCGTGACAAGTACTATGCAATGCTCTCTGTGGCAGATTCTGGAACGACTGAAGGGCTAGAAAGCTGGTGCTTGTATGTACTTAGCGGGATTTTAGAGGAACTAAAAAAGCTAGAAAAGCTAACCCAGCATGAATACCTTGCTAAGCAGATTTTCTTACCTGCATTGAAGCATGCTCGTGAGCGAGCGCTAATTACACCTCTTGAGCATGATTTGTTAGAAATTACAGTTCATCAACAAGTGGTTAAGTCTGCCGACTTTGCTAATGTAATCCCAGCCACTCGCGCACGAACGTACCAAATCAGCAAGCTGGTAGACGCTAAAATGCTCATACCTACAGAGCCAAACGCTAGGCAGTACACAGTGGGTTTTGCTAACAGCTACTTACTTCGCGGCGTTATCGCAGCGTTACGGGCTGAAGGCTTTATTTCTGATGCATTGGCGGGGGCTTAAAACCAACATGTTTAAAGGCCCCATTGCCCGCGCAACTATTCGCACCAGCTTTGTACTGGGCTTGCGACTGTTGGTGCAGGCCGGCACGTTGCTGCTGGTCGCCCGTATGCTGGGGCCGGCAGACTACGGCGCTTTTGCCGCCATTGCAGCTTTGGCCGTGCTGATGGGCACCTTTGCCACCTTTGGCACGCACTTGGTGCTACTGGCGGAAATCTCTAAAAACCCCGGTCAGCGCCAGCCTGTATTGGCCTACGCCGTGCCCACCACCCTCATCAGCGGTAGTGTGCTATTTTTGCTCTATCTGGCAGCCGGCGAATTCTGGCTTGCCAATGCCAAGGTGCCGCTACAGGTTATGGCCTGCATTGGCCTAACGGAAACCCTGCTGCTGCCGCTCTACCTCCTGCCGGCCACGGAAGAGCTAGCACTAGAAAAAACCGCTCGATCCCAGCTTTTGGTTATCTTCCCATTGACGCTGCGTATGGCCGTGGCGGGCATAGTTATGCTGCTGGCACCTGCGCAGCCTTTAGCGCTATTTGCGTGGCTCTACCTAGCCACTGCGTTGCTGGCTTTGGTCTGCATGAAAGTCTACAAACATGATGCCTGGCTACGGCCTAAGCAGTGGAAGCTGCCCAACCGCGCCCAACTCAAACACAGCGTTGGCTATGCCACGCTCAGCCTCACCGCGGCTGGCCCCAGTGAGCTGGACAAGATGCTGGCCGTCAAACTGCTGCCATTGGGCGTGAGCGGCCTGTATGCAGCAGCATCGCGCGTCATAGGCGCAGCCACCTTGCCCGTAACGGCACTCTTACTCTCGGCGCTGCCCCGCCTCTTTCGTCAAGCGGGTGAACACAGCGCTCAAAGCCAACGCTTAAACCGCTGGATTTACCTCAGCGTGCTGATATATGGCATGGCGTTGGCTGGCCTGCTTTGGTTTGCCGCCCCTGCGGTGCAATGGCTGTTTGGTAGCCAATATCAAGGTATGGGCGACATGCTGCGCTGGCTCTGCTTGGCCGTTCCGGGATTGGTCTTGCGCATGACGGTAGCTAACGAGCTGATGACCAGTAACAAACCTTGGCTACGCGCCGTGTTTGAAGTGCTTGGTATGGCTACCCTCGCCATAGCCGCCTTCTCCCTATATCCCCAGTTTGGCGCCAAAGGAATGGCGTTGGCATTGGCGGCATCGGAGTGGGGCATGGTGCTGGCGGGGATGGTTTTTATTTTGAAAACTCAACGAAACTGAAAAACAGGTCTTGATATATGGGTATAGACATACACGCATTACAACTTTTAAAGCACAATCAAAAAAACAATGGCAACCTTGGTAAAACCATTACGCTTGGGCGACTTTCTGTATTACTGGGGCCTAAACTGGCTAAAAAATGGGCAGGAACGGATCAAGGCGCATGGTGCGAAGACTTGTTGATGAAGCACTTTGGTGCAACTGAAGTAGACTCCATCGACAACTCAGATTATGAAGGTGCCAAAATCGTTTTTGATTACAACCAACCTGTGCCAAAAGAGCTGCATCAACAATATGATACCGTCATTGATTTTGGCTGTTCAGAGCATATTTTTGATGTTGCGCAGGTTTTTAAAAATACAGCTGATATCTGTAAGATAGGCGGCAGAATTTTGCACATACTTCCCGCTGATAATTTTTGTGGCCATGGGTTTTATCAATTTACGCCTGAATTTTTCTTTTCAATTTATTCTGAAGAAAATGGCTTCTCAAACACCGATATTTTTATATCAGAATTGTTTGATCATAAAAAATGGTATGCCGTGGAAAAGTCTAAAGATGGGAAAAGAATAAATATTAGAACAAGCCATGAAACATGCATTATTGTCTCTACAGAAAAAAAGAGAAATTCTGAGATAGAGGCACAACAGTCTGACTACGGTGTTATCTGGGCTAACAGCAAGACCACACAACCGCCTCACCGACCAAGCAAAATCATGGCCTTACAAGAAATATTGATCCATAGTCCTATTTTATTAAAGGCATTAATGCGTTTAAACAATATGTTAGACATACAAGGTCCAAAAAAACTATCCAAGCATCCAGCACTGCGTAAGATAAAAATGCCAAAAATATCTCCAGATAACATGTAGTTTCTATCGTTGATCCTTTTTAGTGTTGCTTAAGCATTGCTGGGCATGCTGTTAACGAGGGCGCTAAACATAAATGGTTACATTAGTCTTGGCTTTGTTAGTCTAACCAGAATCAAATCGGGTCGTGAGCTATAATCCAATTGCTTCTTCACGGATTTAAATAAGTAAGATGGATTTTTGATTAAAAGCTTTATCAAGTTAATTAATTTTTTCGTTTTATTCTTCTCGCCAAAAGAACTGTCTGATATAACAATAAGTGAGCGGGCAACCCTGTAAATAAATGATTCAGGTTTGGGCGTGTAGTAATTAAATGACATTCCGCTAACCAAGGCTATTTTTTCCAAGGACTTAATAGACCATCGTGTTAAGTGATGAGGAGGTAGGTTAAGAGGATCTAGCTCAAGGATTTCATAGCTTGCGGGGGATAAAGGGACAGAGAAGAATAAAGATCCATTATCATTTAAACTCTCTTGTGCCATATTGATCATTTTAGTTGGGCTTGACACATGCTCAAGAACATGCCAGAGAGTTATAATGTCAACTCTGCCTTTGTTTGTCTCGTTGAACTCACTCAAATCACAGCAAATAGCTTTTATATTTTTACTTTTGCAAATTTCAATACTGTGAGGTGTGCTATCAATTCCGATTGCATTTACTCTGTTAGAGTTTTTAGTAATAAAATCTAGAAAATCCCCGCCACCACAACCAACATCCAATAGACTTGGTGTCGACTGATTTTGTCGTATTTCTTGTTGTAAAAGCTCTGTGATTTTCCCCCACTCCCACCTGAATTTTGGATAGTAGCTATTATTTTTTTCTATAATTGCTTTATAAAAGGCACTTGTTGCCTCTTGCATTGGTTGTGAGAATTCCAAGTTGCATTCATTACACCTGTGTAATTTATAGTCAACAACCCCTAATTCGGAAATTGAATCTAAAATTCCTCGTTGTGATAGCATTTTCCCAATCATTTCTTTTGGGAGCTCTTTAATAATAGTTGTTTCGGCTGAACAAACTATACATTTTGTTTTTTCAAGATTCATGGTCAATTTCTTTTTACAAGTTTAAATATTTTTGTTGTAGGCAAGTGTGCTTTCCCACTTTAGAACTGCACTGTTAACTGAAAATTCTTGCGCCCGCTCCATCATTTCTGCTGCGCTAGAGGGTTGAGCTTGGCTTAAAGCTTGGCTGATTCCTTCTGCAAGGGCTTGCGGGTTCTCATTGTCCACCAACAAGCCATAGCACCCATTTGCTAAAATTTCTTTTGGACCATGTGGACAGTCGGTAGAAACAATAGCCAATTGTCCGCACAGTGCTTCTATCAGCACCGTCGGTAATCCTTCCCAGCGGGACGACAACACAAACACATCCGCTTGCCGCAACACATCTAAGGGTTGACTGGTGTGTCCACACAGGCGTATGTGGTCTTGCAGCCCATATGCTTCAATCTGGATTTGCAAGACGCTCTTATCTTCGCCATCGCCCCATATTTCTAGCCGCCAGGGCTGTGGCACTTGGCGCATGGCTTCAATCAAAATATCAAAGCCTTTTTGCCGTGTTAGGCGACCCAACGCCACAATTTTTGGAGGTGTGGCAAAACCAGTAGTGGAGCTTTTGGGTATGAGCTGCGATTCGTCTAGCACAGGGTTGTAAATTGTCACTACTTGGCTGGCATCCACGGTAAAACGCTGCAATATATCTGCCCGAACGCCATCAGATACCGCCACTACTTTGCCTGCCTTTTTATACACCCATGCAGCAAAGTATTGGTCTAACTGGTAACGCAGCCGCCCTTTAATACCTGGTGTAGCCGTCACCGCGTCATGTGTGGCGTGCACCCCATGCACCCAATAGGGTTTGTGCCCCGATTGCTTAATGGCTAAGTGAGTTAATACGCCCACATCGGCAAAAGCCGTAACAATGTGGCTGGGCTGCCAGCTTCGTATCAGCTGGGCCAGTTTGGGCACAAACTGGTGTAAGCCACCTGCCGCCACCTCATACACGGGGCACAACGCCTTGGCCTCTGGTAAAAACTCACCATAGGAGCGCCGCAACGCAAACGCACATTCATGGCCGTGTTCCAGCAAGCCCTCAACTAGCCGTAGCGTCACACGCTCGACACCGCCCGTGACCATGCGCGGCAGGACAAAAAGTATTTTCATGGCTGACCTGCCAGTAGCTGCACTGTCTTTTCACCTGCTGTGCCATCCCCATAAGGCATGCACACCCTCGCCATGCTTTGGTAATAATGGGTGTCATTCAGCAAACGCTCAACTTGCCGCACGATAGCCGCCTGCTCGGTGCCAACGAGTTGCGCAACACCTTCGGTCACGGGCTCGGGGCGCTCGGTAGTCAGGCGAAGCACCAATACGGGTTTCCCCAACGCTGGAGCTTCTTCTTGCACGCCACCGCTGTCGGTCAATATCAGGTGGACGGCTTGCATGGCGGCCACAAAGTCAAAATAGTCCAGCGGTGCGACCAGCTCAATTCTGGGGTGTCGGCCCAACATGGTGTGGGCCAGTTTCTGCACATTGGGGTTAGGATGGACGGGGTAAAGCACGTGCACATCGGGGTGTTGCTCCAGGATTTGCAGCACGGCGTTAAAGATGTTTTGCAGCGGCTGGCCAAAGTTTTCGCGCCTGTGGGCGGTCAACAGGATGAGGCGACCTGTTTGCTGGCTGGGTGTCGGCATTTGAGCCACGGTTTGCAGCAGGGTGTCTATACAGGTGTTACCGACCACATGGATTTTGCTGGGGTCTATACCTTCTTGCTGCAAGGCTTGGGCTGCATTCTCAGTGGGTGCAAAGTGCCACTGGGTGATGCGCGAGACCATTTGGCGGTAGCCCTCTTCAGGGAATGGGTGTTGCAAATCATGGGTGCGCAGGCCTGCCTCAATGTGGCCAAAAGGCACTTGGGCATGAAAGGCCGCCAGCGCCGCGCCAAACACAGTGGCGGTGTCGCCCTGGGCAAGCACTGCGTAGGGTTGTTCGGCTTGAATGATGCATTCAAGCTCGGGCAGCATGCGCGCTAGCACGCTATTGAGGCTTTGCTTGGGCTGCATGATGTTGAGGTCGTAATCCACTGTAATGCCAAAGCGGGTCAGCATTTGATCGAGTAAGTCACGGTGCTGGGCAGTGACGACAACGATGCAACGTGCCCAGTTGCTGCTTTGCAGGGCGCGAATGACCGGAACCATTTTGATGGCTTCGGGCCGAGTGCCAAAAACACAAATAATTTTTCTCTTCATATCAGCTTTTATTTGAGAGGCGTTTGGCAATCATGAAAACGCCTGTAAATCCCTCGATAGAAGGAACTTCAATAAATTTCACTTCGGCAAATCCTAGTTTTTTTAAATTTACTTCTAAGTAGCTAGCGTCATAGCAATTTAATTGCATCGGTGGCTCAAAAAACGGGCGTTTCTTTAATAAATTCCACCCCCACTGAATTGGTGGGAAATTGTAGCGCAAGCGAACCAAGGCTCTGACCAATGCGCTTGCTTGCGAAGCTGTAAAAATGTGGAGAGCCAGAAAACCATCAACCTCAACTTTTTCAGCCAGACGGAGTATTATTTTATGCCCTCTACTCTTAGGAATATGCTGAAAAACAATGTATGAGTGTATCAAAGAATAAGTACCAATAACTTTTGATAATGCATCATCCGAAATAACAAACTTTATGTTCTTAACAGATTTATCTACTGAGTTTTTCTTAGCAATTTCCAGCATTGATGGAGAGATATCAACTCCTAATACACTTTTGGCAATGCTCGCGAAAGGAATCGCTAATCGTCCCACGCCGCATCCAAAATCTAAAACAGAATTTGGCTCAAAATTTTGATTAAAATTTTTATTTATCAACCCACATAAATAGCTGACATGTTCCACCCCTGAAGAAAAAAAATCTTCACGGCTATCATTGGTAAAATTATTCCTCCTGTATTTATCGTTTGAAATAACACCAAAATAAGGGTCTGATGCACCCCATTTCTCCCAGTCCTTATCTGTTTTCATGATGAATCTCCTTTAGGAAAATATTGATATTCGTAGAAATATCTTTCCAATAAATTTTATCTGGTTGGCTGGCCAAAAAACGATTATTGATTTGCTTCTTTATTGCTTCAGCTAGGCTGACTGTACTACCAGAATCAGCCAAGTATGGCTCTAGTTCTTGCGCTTGCTCAGGGAAGTTGGTCGTTAAATTTGGTGAACGTGTGGCAACAATTGGTCGCTCACAAGCTATGGCTTCGACAATTTTATTAGATGCTCCTGCGTCCATAAATGGCGAACGACGATAAGGTATAGTCAACACATCGCATGAAGCCAGCGCATAAGGCACATGCTCAAACGGCACATTACCGAGATAGTGTACCCCGGACTGTTTGAGGTTTAGATTTGGCTCAGCCTTACCTCCCAGCAACAGTTCCACATCCTGCCCTTGTTGGCGTAGGATTATCACAGCATCAATCAAGTCTTGTACGCCCCGGTCTGGCTCCATGCTGCCAAAGTAGCCTACATAAGTGGTATCGGCAGGCAGTTGCAGCTTGCGCCGCGCTTCAGCTTTGTCTATGGGGCGAAAGTGGTTGGCATCCAGCCCGTTGCTTAATATCGCATCGCGCTCAGGCTGACCCAGGCTGTGCAGCAGCGCATGGCTGGCAAACAGACGCATATCAGCCTTTTTCAACAGGTAGCCAAATAAGTCAAAACCCAGTGGCCTTACATAGCCGCCAAACTCATCGTATTTGTCATAGACATCAAATACAAACTTAGCCTTGAGCTTTTTAGCCACGCGCTGCGCCATCAGGGCTATGTAGCAATCCCCACTGGCAATCACCATATCTATGGGCTGGGTAGATTTATAAGCGCCCAGCAGATAGTGCTTGAACACGGCCAGATTTTTAACAGGGGTGGAGGTTATTCTTAATGAACCATCAATGCTTTGTATGGTGGTTTTAGTATGGTAGTCCACAAGCCATAAGGCTACGTTGTGTAACTCTGCAAGATGCAGAGGAAACTGGTAATTACGACCAAACTTTTCCAGTAAAGCGTCTCGATTAGTGTTGAAGCGCTTTCCTATAAAGAGGATATTCATATCAACTGCACAGTCAGGTTAAATAGCAAAAACACTTCAGAAAAATTTTCAACTGAAACCATGATTCATGGTTTGTAGTAGTCAAGCAAAGTGTCTGTCATGGTAATTTCAAAATGGGTTGAAAATCATATTTTGTTGAAGCAAGTAAAAGCTTTTTATTCGGCCAAGACTGCCCGTATTTTCTCCCCTACTTTTATCCAGCTAAATTGCACAGCAAAAGCACAACTGCTCACTTGCAACGATCCGACCGAGCTGATAGCCAACACTCGTATAGCAGCTTGAGCCAGTGCGTCGTAATCACCTGTAGGTACTAAATAACCTGACTTCTCCTGAGCCACAGCATCCACAATCCCGCCCGTAGCAAAGGCCACTGTGGGCAACCCATGCGCTGCGGCTTCAATAGCTACCATACCAAAACCTTCAGGATCATCTGGTATATGCCGCACAGGAAATACGTGTACATCAGCTGCTTCGTAAACAGTCGCTAACTCTGTTTTATCCGTTATCACTCCAAGAAACTTTATATGTTTGCTAAGCCCATGCTTTTGCGCTGCCTGCATAATCTCTTCTTGCGTTTGGATGCCTGCTCCTAGAGAGTTTTTTGGAGCTTCACCAACAACTAGCAGCATAACGTCTGGCATTTGCTGGACAATGGAGGGTAGTGCTTGCTCAACAAACTCTTTCAAGCCTTTACGCGTCGTGAGACGTCCGACGGAAAGTAATATTTTTTTATCTTCTAATCCATGCTGCTGCTTGAATGCAGCAATCGCTGACTTTGGTTGTGGCTGCTCAGGCAGGCTAACACCGGGATAAACAATGCTGATTTTCTTTTCTGGTACACCCGCTGCAAAAGCCAGTCTTTTAGTCGGCGTACTATTAACGATAATACTGTCGAGCTTTTTAAACGTCGGTGTCCATAAGTGTTGATAAACACGGTCTTTAACCGTGATATCAAAGCCATGTAAGTAAGCTGCAGATTTAGCCCCACAAAGCTTACTTGCTAACCAAGCGATAGGCGCAGTCAAACCACTGCCGGCAAGAATCACATCCGGTTTCCAGCGCAAAGCAAACCACACCGCTTTGCAGGCGGCAATGAATAGAAACAGCGGCAACGGCTTGAGAGGCGCTTCACTTAAGCTAACCGACTGT
Source organism: uncultured Thiopseudomonas sp. (assembly GCA_964385265.1). Classification (GTDB taxonomy): domain Bacteria; phylum Pseudomonadota; class Gammaproteobacteria; order Pseudomonadales; family Pseudomonadaceae; genus Denitrificimonas. The sequence continues at coordinate 3,256 of CAYLOI010000029.1, read as the reverse complement.
GGTTTCAGCTCAGCTGAACCTTGAGGGCCAATAACTTTGACTTCGGCATATTTGCTTAGCTCATCAGCCATGTGCCAATTTAAACGCTCCATACCACCCACTAATGGTGGGAGGTTGCGGGTGATGATTAGGATGCGCTGCTGACTCATACTGAGCTTCCTTTATGTTGCTCTAGTGAGAGCTTTCCTAAATGTGTAAGACGGTACTTTTGTAAACGACTATTAGGTTTATCGGGGATGGTCATTTCTATTAGGCCGGTTTCGAGGGCAGGAATTAGGTATAAATTTCTGAAATTATCTCTGCCCGCAAGATTTAAAGCGTCCATGATTTGTGCACGTGTCATTTCGTCATTCATGCAATCGAGAAGCGATATAACTTCTTGCGCGACTTGACCTGTGACTTGGCCTGCGACTTGACCTGTCACTGGATCGCCTGAACCTATTCCTACCGGTGCAATGACGTGCACTTCACGCTCTGGTCTTGTGATGACCGCCTTAAACTCATTGCCATTTTTGTGATCTTGCAGCTCTATATATGGCCATGCTTCTAGTGCACGATGAATACCGCTGCCCAAACCACGAAAAGGTAACAGGTGTGCTGCATGCTCACTCAGCACTGGGTTGCGGCGCTTGGTTTTTCCTTGTTTTATTTCTTCGGTGTTAATGTTGTCTGGCAGGTGACCAGGACTGATAATTTCAATGCGATCACGAAACACCAGAATCCGAATCGAGGCGCTATCAAAATAATCACGATGCATTAACGCGTTGACCAACAACTCTTCAATTGCAATCGGCAGTATTTCAAGCTCGCCTAAGGTGTTAAAGCCTCGATCATTTTGCACATGGTGCAAATTGCGCTTAATAAAAGAGAATGCACGCTGATACTGCTCAATTAAGGTGCCGTAAATATCTTCACTGTCTTGGTAATGAACGTCGGCTATGGAGTTTCCATAAAAGGCAACGGCTTTAATCATGCACACAGGCAACCAACGCTGGGGTTGCTTAGCAAAGAACAGCGCACCAGCGACGGTTATTTGCGTGTCTTTTGCCAAGCCCATGTTCGCCAGCGCCACAGGTAGCTGTTCAGGTGTGCAGTCATAGCCATAGCGCTTATGAAAGTACTCAGCAAAGGCTTTTTCATCTAAATCACTTAAGGTGCTGCTCGGTATCGCTAAGGTGTCGGCTTGAATTAAGCCAGCATTTAAAAACATGCGCTGCATTTCTTCGCGTGAAGTGACATGACGCTTGTCTGATCCATTTTTCACCCAGACACGACCTTGTAAGTCCATATAGGGTTTGTTTAAACCATCTGGCACAGTAACAACAATAACGACACCTTTGTCAGTGGCGACATTCTCAGTCAGCGGATGAATCAGCGGGCGCACATTATTGGTCGCGGCATTGCTCAGTTGTTGATTAAACTGCCGTACTTGCTCTGGCGTAAGAGCGCAGACTTGTCCATCGTCTTCCACACCAATAAACACACGCCCACCGCCGCAGTTAGCAAAAGCAGCAAGCTCTGCGGCCAGGCTTTCAATGCGTGTGATTTCACGCTTGAACTGATGCTTGCTGTCTTCACCATTGGCGAGAATGTGTTGTAGCTCTTGAGCGTCCATGTGCTCTCCTAAGCGGATACCACGTTATTGTGCCCAAGCAGTCGCCCACGGGTATCAACAATTAACTGGCTGTGCTCTAACAGCAACTCATAGTCAAAGGCGTCATGATCAGTGGCGATAATAATGCAGTCGTATTGCTGGATATTGTCTTGGCTCAGCTCTACTGATTTAAGCTCAAAAAAGTAATCTCTTTTCCGTGGAAAAACAGGGACGTGTGGGTCAGAGTAGGCGATATGCGCGCCTTTTTCTTCAAGCAGCGCCATGATCTCTACCGCAGGCGATTCGCGGGTGTCGTCGATGTTTTTCTTATAACTCAAGCCCAGAATAAGAATCTTGCTGCCTTTGATGGCTTTTTCTTTCTCATTCAATGCATCAGCAACTTTTTGCACAACCCAGCGTGGCATGTAGTGGTTGATTTCACCGGCTAATTCAATAAAGCGCGTATTGATGCCGTACTCACGGGCTTTCCAAGTGAGATAGAAAGGATCAATAGGGATGCAATGCCCGCCCAAGCCAGGCCCCGGTTTGTAGGGTACAAAGCCAAAGGGTTTGGTGGCTGCCGCTTCAATGACTTCATGGATATTAATGCCCATTTTGTCGGCGACAACTTTCATTTCATTGACCAAGCCGATGTTGACGGCGCGGTGAATGTTTTCCAATAGTTTGGTCATTTCCGCAGCGCGCGGCGTGCTGACCGGAACCATTTGCTTAATTGCATGCTGGTAGAGCTGAGTTCCGAGTTCAAGGCAGCTGGGTGTCATGCCACCAATGACTTTTGGAATATCTTTGGTGCTGTATTTTGTATTGCCTGGATCTTCGCGCTCGGGAGAAAATACGAGCGCGCAATTTTCACCCGGCACAAAACCTTTGTCTTTTAGGGCTGGAGCAAGTACTTCTTCGGTTGTGCCCGGCCAGGTTGTGCTTTCTAGGCTTAATAGTTGCCCGTCTTTAAAGTGAGGCAAAATCGCGGCTAAGGTGTTTTCGATATAGCTTAAGTCAGGCTCGCGATACACATTTAACGGAGTAGGTACGCAAATAATTAAAGCATCGAGCTCGCACGTGCGTGAAAAATCGCTGGTTGCCTCAAAGCCATTGCCCTGTGCGGCAACAATATCTGACGTTTTTAGACGCTCGATGTAGCTTTTCCCAGTATTTAGGCTGGCAACCTTGGTTGTATCTATATCAAAGCCAATCACTTTGATACCTACTTCACTAAAACGCAAAGCAAGCGGCAAGCCGACATAGCCTAGCCCATAAACACCTACGACTACTGAGCCTGAGGCAATCCGTTCTTTCAGTGCGCGTAAATCGCTCATAAATCGTTTAACCCAATGCCAGTTTCAATAATCCGGCTATGATGCCAGACAATGGCGACTATGTTTTGCATCAAGACACAAAATTGCGTGATGGGTATGCAGAAACATTTGCGGAGTGTAAGCGTGAGTACCAATGTCCTAGCAAAACACACAATTCAACCGCAAAATGTAGGGCGAATATTTAGACCTGCGTCGTGTTTGCTGCGTCGTAATCGGTGGGCACAAAGGGCTAACCTGCAAGCTGGGTGGCAATCGCGGGCACAAGTGCCCGCCCTTGTATGATTAGTCACTAACGATTATTCGTTAAGATAAGAGCAATTACTGG
>CAYLOI010000028.1:0-28643 GCA_964385265.1 uncultured Thiopseudomonas sp. | reverse complement strand
TTTCCGGGTCGGGCATATAGCGTTTGAATAGTTGACGAGGCATGAATCTTCTCTGGCGTGCAAAAGCTCGTCTATTATGCATCTTATTCGAGCGCGGTGCTGTTACAGGAGGTGACAAAAGCACTGCAAATGCTGTTTTGTGCAAAATTTGTGTTTGCAAATGCTACAGGGAGGTAGCGCTGTGCGTTTATCCATACTGGCGTTGATTGTTGGCCTGCTCAGTCTGCGTGCTGTGCCCGAGTTGCCCAGTGGCGGGCTGCTGGGTGTGGGTTTGCTGCTTGCTCTACTGCTGTTGTATCGGCGTTGGTATTATCTGGCTTTGGCGCTGCTGGGTTTGTGTTGGGCGTGCTTGAGTGCGCAGTGGGCGTTGGCTGATCGGCTTGCGCCTGATTTAGATGGCCGTACTGTGTGGCTCGAAGGTGTGGTGGTGGATCTGCCGCAATGGCCGCTGCTGGCGGGGCAGCCGCCTACGGTGCGATTTGAATTAACTGCTGCGCAATCGCGCCGTGCGCAGCTGCCTAAACGTCTGCGTTTATCCTGGCGAGCGCCGCCAGAGCAAGTTAAAGCCGGTGAGCGCTGGCGTTTGGCGGTGCGGCTTAAACGTCCGGATGGTTTGCTCAATGCGCATGGGTTTGATTATCAAGCTTGGTTGCTGGCTAAACGCATCGGTGCCACCGGCTCAGTTAAAGCCGGGCAGCGTTTAGCGCCGGGGCAGGGTTTGCATCATTGGCGCGAACAAGTCAGAGAACGCTTGCAGCGTTATGCACCAGCGCAAGCGCAGGCGGTGATGGCAGCCTTGGTGTTGGGTGATGGCTCGGCTTTGCAACCTGAACAATGGCAAACACTGCAGGCCACCGGCACCGTACATTTAATGGTGATTTCTGGGCAGCACATCAGTCTGATTGCGGCGGTGGTGTATGCCGCGGTGTTTTGGTTAATGCGTTTGGGTTGCTGGCCGCAGCGTTTGCCGTGGCTGCCGGTGGCGTGTTTGTTATCCATGTCGGCGGCGCTGGCCTATGGCGCTTTTGCGGGTTTTGCCGTGCCGGTGCAGCGAGCTTGCATTATGGTGTTGGTGGCCTTGCTCTGGCGTTGGCGTTTTCAGTCTTTAAGTGTGTGGACGGCTTATTTGACCGCCTTGTGCTTGGTCTTAGTGCATGAGCCATTGGTGGTGTTGCAGGCCGGGTTTTGGCTGTCGTTCACTGCAGTGGCTGCGCTAATCTTGGCCTTTTCTGCACGTTTAGGTGCCTGGCGTTGGTGGCATATGCTGCTGCGTACACAGTGGGTCGCCGCTATTGGTTTAGCGCCTTTTTTGTTGGCGCTAAATTTGCCGGTGAGCCTGCTGGGGCCTGTGGCGAACATTTTTGCTGTGCCTTGGTTGAGTCTGCTGGCTTTGCCATTGACCTTGTTGGGCACGTTATTGCTGCCATGGCCAAGTGCAGCGGTGTGGCTATTAAGCGTTGCGGGCTGGTGCTTAGACACAATGTTTGCCGTGCTGGCTTGGTTTGCCCAAGGCTGGCCAGCCTGGCAGGGGGCGGCAGTGGGTGTGTCAGGCCTGCTATTGGCGTTGTTTGGCGTGTTATGTTTTTTATTACCACGACCAGTGTTGCCTCTGGGTGCGGGGCTGGTGTTGTGCTTGCCGTTAATCTATCCGCAGTCTGAATCTGTGGCTGATGGGCAGGCGCAGGTTTGGGTGCTGGATGTTGGCCAAGGGCAGGCGGTGTGGATTAAAACCGCGCAGCACAGTCTGTTGTACGATGCTGGGCCTTTTATCGCGGGTTTTAATAGTGGCGAGCGTGTTGTGCTGCCGGTGCTGCGTGGTTTTGCCCAGACTGAGTTGGATGTGCTGCTGTTATCCCACGCTGATGCTGACCATGCCGGTGGCGCGCAGGCTGTTTTGGATGCACTGAGCGTGACGCAGGTGATCAGCGGTCAGCCGGCTGAGCATCCTGCAGAGTTTGCTGCACAGGCCTGCAGTGAACAGCAATGGCACTGGGACGGGGTGTGGTTTTGGCGTTGGCAGTGGCCACAGGCGCAGGACAGCAATCAACATTCCTGTGTCTTGTTAATTGCCGCGCAAGGCGAGCGCTTATTGTTAACCGGTGATTTAGATGCCGCAGGAGAAGCTGCGTTATTGGCCAGTTGGCCTTGGTTAAAAGTCGATTGGCTGGTGGCTGGACATCATGGCAGTCGCACCTCGAGCTCCAGGCGTTTTTTGCAAGCCATTGCCCCGCACTCGGCGGTTATTTCCCGTGGTAAACACAACAGCTATGGGCATCCGCATCCACAAGTGCTAGCCAATTTGCAGGGTCAGCAGGTGGCTATTTATGATACGGCGCTGGATAAAGCGGTGCGCATTGATTTAGGTGCTTATGTGCCGCCGTGGACGATGGCGCAGCAATCACGTTTTTGGCGCGAAAAATGAGCAGCATAGCGTTCGGTGTAAACCTTGGCCTGTGCTAAAGTTAGCAAAATTTATTGCTGGAGTAGCTATTGTGTGGGAACTGATCAAATCAGGCGGCTGGATTATGCTGCCAATTGTGCTGTGCTCAATTATTGCAGTTGCCATTGTTGCTGAGCGCTTATGGACCTTGCGCCCATCACGCGTGAGCCCGCGTCATTTACTCGGTCAAGTCTGGCGCTGGGTGCAAGACAAGCAAATGGACAGCGCTAAGCTCAAGCAATTGCGCGCCGACTCACCGCTGGGTCAGATTCTCGCTGCCGGTTTGGCCAACTCACGCTACGGCCGTGAAATGATGAAAGAAAGCATTCAAGAAGCTGGCGCTAAAGTGGTCAATGAGTTGGAGCGCTATTTAACTCCGCTGGGCACCATCGCTGCGATTACTCCGCTACTGGGCTTGCTCGGCACAGTGCTGGGTATGATTGAGATTTTTGGTGCCTTTATGGGCTCTGGCATGGCTAATGCGCCGCAATTGGCCGGTGGTATTGCCAAAGCGCTGGTGACCACGGCTGCTGGTTTGTTTGTGGCGATTCCTGCGGTATTTTTTCACCGTTTTTTACAACGCCGTGTTGACGAGTTGGTGGTCAATATGGAGCAAGAAGCAATTAAATTGGTGGAAGTGGTGCAGGGTGATCGTGAGGTTGAGCTGAGTGAGGACAAAGCGTGAAATTCCCGCGTAAGCCGCGCGAGCCGGTTGATATTAATTTAGCGCCACTGATTGATGTGGTGTTTATTTTGTTGCTGTTTTTTGTTGTGACTACGACCTTTACCCGCGAAACCCAGCTTAAAGTGGATTTGCCGGAAGCGGTGAGTGGCACGCCACCTGAGGCTGCGCAGACCACTCCGCTAGAAATACTGGTGGGTGTTGATGGCTCCTTTGCCTTAAATGGCAAAAGCTTAGTGCGCAATGATCTGACCGCGCTGATGGAAGCCTTACGGGTTGAGTCGGGCGGTGATCAGAGCTTACCGGTGATGCTCAGCGCCGACGGCAAAGCCCCGCATCAAGCGGTGGTGACTGCGATTGATGCGGCGTCCAAGTTAGGTTTTTCCCGTTTGCGCATCACCACTGTTGAGGCGCAGGCCGCGCCGTGAAACTCAGTCAGCGTTTACAGCAGGCCTGGTATCACGGGCATCCCGCCTTGTTTCTGTTATGGCCGCTTGAGCAACTGTATCGCCAGGTGGTGAAGCGCAAGCGTGCGCGCTTTCTCAGTGGCGACAGTGCCAGTTACCGTGCGCCGGTGCCGGTGATTATTGTTGGCAATATCACCGTCGGTGGCACCGGTAAAACCCCGCTGATTTTATGGCTGATTGACTACTGTCGCGCGCAAGGTTTACAAGTGGGCGTGGTCAGTCGTGGCTATGGTGCCAAACCTGCATATTTGCCGTGGACGGTCAGTGCCAGCGACTCAGCCGCACAGGCTGGGGATGAGCCGTTATTGATTGTGCAGCGCAGCGGTGTGCCACTAGTGATAGCGCCGGATCGTGCGCAAGCAGTGCAGCAGCTATTGGCTGAGTTTTCCGTTGACATTGTGTTATCTGATGACGGTTTGCAGCATTACGGTCTGGCGCGTGATTTAGAGTTGGTGCTGATTGATGCAGCGCGCGGCTTGGGCAATCAGCGTTGTTTACCTGCTGGCCCTTTGCGCGAGCCGGTGGAACGCCTGCAGGCGGTGGATGCGGTGCTATGCAATGGCGCGCAGCACGACAGTCAGAGTGGTTTTGCTATGCAGCTGCAGGCCACAGAACTGGTGCATGTGCGCAGTGGACGACGCGAGCCTTTAAGTTATTTTCCGGCCCAGCAAAAAATGCATGCCGTGGCTGGGATTGGCAACCCGCAGCGTTTCTTCAAGACGCTTGAAGGGTTAGACTGGCTGCCAATTGCTCACGCCTTTGCTGATCATGCTGAATTTAGCGCGCAAGATTTACACTTCGGCGATGCTTTGCCGGTGCTGATGACCGAAAAAGATGCAGTAAAGTGTCGCGCCTTTGCGGCCGACAACTGCTGGTATTTACAAGTGGCAGCGCAGCCTTCAGCGGCTTTTGCCGGCTGGTTTGCTGAGCAGCTCAAGCCTTTATTGACTGATTCGAAATGAGGATGTGCTGATGGACCCGAAACTCTTAGATATTTTAGCCTGCCCATTGTGCAAAAGCGCGGTGAAACTCAGTGAAGACAAAACTGAGCTGTGGTGCAAAGCCGATGGTTTGGCGTTTCCGATTCGTGATGATATTCCGGTGATGCTGGAAACTGAGGCGCGTACCCTAAGCACTGATGAGCGTCTGGACTAAGTCATGACTCAAGCCTTTAGTGTGGTGATTCCTGCACGTTTTGCTTCAACGCGTTTCCCCGGTAAACCGCTGCAAGACATTGCCGGCATGCCTATGATCCAGCGCGTGTGGTTGCAAGCCAATAAAAGTGCAGCGCAGCAGGTGGTAATTGCCACCGATGATCAGCGCATTTTTGATGTGTGCCAAGGCTTTGGCGCGCAAGTGCTGATGACCAGCGCTGAGCATGAGTCCGGGACTGACCGATTGGCGGAAGTGGTTGCGCTGCTGGGTTTGGCTGATGATGCCATCGTGGTCAATGTGCAGGGCGATGAACCATTGATTCCACCGGCAGTGATGAATCAAGTGGCGGCCAATTTAGCCCATTACACACAAGCGGCGATGGCCACCTTAGCTGAGCCAATCACCGATATTGCCAGCGTGTTTAATCCCAATGTGGTCAAGGTCAGCACTGATGTACAAGGTTATGCCTTAACCTTTAGCCGTGCGCCTTTGCCGTGGCCGCGCGATGCTTTTGCTAAAAGCCAAGAAGTGTTGCCGGAAACGGCGAACTTTCGCCGCCACATTGGTATCTATGCGTACCGCGCCGGTTTTTTAGCGGATTTTGTCGCTTGGGGTGCATGCGCTTTAGAGCAAACTGAATCGCTGGAGCAGTTGCGCGCCTTATGGAATGGCGCACGAATTCACGTGGCCGATGCCATTGAAGCACCGCCAGCCGGGGTGGATACGCTGGAAGATTTACAGCGGGTGCGCCGCTTTTTTCAAGACGCTGAGTAATTAGCACTGCTCCAGCCCTATGTGGCTGAGCACTTAAGTATTGAGCATGTCGATTATAGGCAAGGGATTTTGCTGTTTGGTTTATTGAGGAGTCACAATGAAAGTTCTATTTGTCTGTCTGGGTAATATTTGTCGTTCGCCGACTGCTGAAGGGGTGTTTCGCCACTATGTTGAGCAGGCAGGTCTAAGCGATAGGATTAGCATTGATTCGGCCGGTACTTCTGATTGGCATCTTGGTAAAACCCCGGATCCACGTACCCAAGCTGCTGCGGCGCTGCGCGGTTATGATTTATCCACATTGCGTGGGCGTCAGGCTATGCCTGCGGACTTCCATGAGTTTGATTTGATTTTGGCCATGGACAACAGCAACTTGAGTAACCTGCAAGCCATTCAGCCAGCCGACGGTAGCGCTGAGTTAGCCCTGTATTTACCGCGTTTTGGCATCAGTCCGGATGAAGTGCCAGACCCGTATTATGGCGGCGAAGATGGTTTTGAGCTGGTGCTGGATATGCTCGAAAAGGCCAGCCAAGTGTTACTCGATGAAATAAAGGCGCGTTTGTGAGTTTGAGCATCCAAGAGCACATTTCTTTGCGCTCGTGCAACAGCCTCGCGCTGGATGTGCGGGCGCGTTATTTTGTTGCGGTGGATTCGCTGGCGCAATTGCGTGAGGCTCTATTGTGGGCTGAACAGCGTGGGCTAGACGTGCTCTTGCTCGGTGGCGGCAGCAATTTAGTTTTGACCGCTGATCTTGAGCAGCTGGTGATACATCTGCAGCTGCGCGGTATTAGCGTGCTCAGTGAAGATGCTGAGGGCGCACGTATCGAAGTGCAGGCCGGTGAAAATTGGCATGCCTTTGTCCAGTGGAGCTTGGCGCAGGGTTTCAGTGGTCTAGAAAACTTAAGTTTAATTCCCGGTAATGTCGGCGCTGCGCCGGTGCAAAATATTGGTGCTTACGGGGTTGAACTCAAAGATCAGCTGGAGAGTGTCTTGGTTTTGGATCGTGATACTGGGCAAGTACAGCGTCTGAGTAATGCCGAGTGTCAGTTTGCCTACCGCGACAGTGTGTTTAAGCGTGAGCCCGGCCGGCGGGTGATTTTAAGTGTGATTTTTAACTTGCCCAAGCACGCAGAGTTACAACTGGATTACGGTCAACTGCACAGCTATTTGGCTGAGCAACAGATCAGCGCGCCGACAGCGTTGGATGTCAGCCGTGCCGTCTGCGCCATACGTGCGGAAAAACTGCCCGATCCAAAGCAGCTGGCCAATGCCGGTAGTTTCTTTAAAAATCCAGTGGTCAGCGCTGAACAGGCTCAGCGTCTACAGCAGACCTATCCCACTATCGTGAATTTTGCCCAAGCCGATGGTCAGGTCAAGCTGGCTGCTGGCTGGTTAATTGAGCAAGCCGGCTGGAAAGGCGTGCGTCAAGGCGATGCCGGTGTGCATGCCAAACAAGCGCTGGTTTTGGTCAACTACGCTAATGCGACTGGCGCGCAGATTCTTGATCTGGCTGCGCAGATCCAAACAGATATTTTGCAGCGCTATGGGGTTGAGCTGGAAATCGAGCCCAATGTGATTGGCTAGAATCCTAGCCTAGCTCAGCGTGCTGTTTTTCGACGCTGCACTCTAGGCCTTAGCTTAGGTGTGTTGAGTGCTTAACACTTGCGCGCACCTGACCGGCTTGTCAGCTGCTTTAGGCCGTGGAGCTTATGCGGCTTGGGTGTTAGCTCTGGGCATTAGCTGGCAGCGGCAAACTCATTTCTGGTAACACTTGCTTACTTTTTTCAGCCGTCCTAGCGCTATTTGTACAATGCCTTGTATAGGTTTTGTGTCATAATAATTGACACATATCAATTAGAGTACACCATCATGCTGTTATCAATGCGTTGGCAAGTTATCACTGTGCTTGCAGTGCTGGCTGCGCTGCTTATAGGCTTTCTCGTCAGCGGTCAGTCCTTGGCTGTGGCGAAACCCGCGCAACTTAATTTAGCCCAGCAGGTGCATCAATTACCTGATGTGCGCGCTAGACAAACGGCTGGCTTGGATGCCAGCAAACCGACCTTGGTAAAGTTGTGGGCCAGTTGGTGTCCGCTGTGCTTGTCTGAGTTGGGGCAAACCGAAGCTTGGCTGAGTGATCCTGATTTGGCTGGGGTGAATCTGCTCACTGTGGCCTCGCCGGGTGTTTTAGGTGAGCAGCTGTTAGCGGCATTTAAGGATTGGTACAGTGGCTTGGATTACCCTGAGTTGCCGGTGCGTATGGATAGCAGCGGTGAGTTGGTCAAGCGCCTTGGGGTTAAGGTGTACCCCAGTTGGGCCTTGATTAATCAGCGTGGCGAGTTGGCGCGAGTGATTAAAGGCAGCATCAACAAGTCACAGGCGCTGGCTTTGTTGGCCGATCCTGAGGCTGATCTGAATGATGCTGCGCACACTTTCTATCAACCGAAAAAAGACACAGAATCAGTCCCCATTAATGCGCGCACGATTTATTTAGCAGGCGGCTGCTTTTGGGGTGTGGAAGCCTATTTTGAGCGTATTGATGGTGTCTTAGATGCGGTTTCCGGTTATGCCAACGGTACAAGCGAAAATCCCAGCTATGAAGATGTGGTCTACAGAAAAACCGGGCATGCGGAAACGGTTAAGGTGGTCTATAACCCAGACAAGCTCAGTTTGGATGATATTTTACAGTACTATTTCCGCATCATTGACCCGACCAGTTTGAACAAGCAGGGCAACGACCGCGGCGTGCAATACCGCACGGGTGTCTACACGACTGATCCAGCAGAACAAACTGTGGTGGCTGCTGCGTTAACTGCCTTGCAAGCGCGCTACAAGCGCCCTGTGGTAGTGGAAAACACGCCGCTGGTGCATTTTTATGATGCTGAGCAATATCATCAAGACTACCTGCTGAAAAATCCCAATGGTTATTGCCATGTTAATTTAAATCTGGCTGATGAGCCGCTGCCAGGTAAGGCTGCGCCAACAGAGAATGCACCGCAAGGCTTTGATGCCGCCCGCTTTGAAAAGCCAGACCGCAAAACCTTGCAGCAGCGCTTGAGTCGCGAGCAGTATCAAATCACACAAAGTAATGGCACCGAACGTGCCTTTAGTCACCGTTACGATGAGCTGTTTGAGCCGGGTTTGTATGTCGATATTGTCAGTGGTGAGCCGCTGTTTAGCTCGCGTGATAAGTATCAATCTGGCTGCGGTTGGCCCAGCTTTGTTCAGCCGATTAGCGCCAGTGCCGTGACTGAAAAGACCGATACCAGCTACAACATGCGCCGCGTCGAGATACGCAGCGCAGTGGCCGATTCGCATTTAGGTCATGTGTTTCCCGATGGCCCGCGCGATCGTGGTGGCTTGCGCTACTGCATCAATGGCGCCAGTTTGAACTTTATCCCCAAAGCGCAGATGCAAGAGCAGGGCTATGCGCAGTGGCTTAAAGAGGTGGAGTGAACTTGAGACTGGGCTGGCGCTGAGCTGCTAGCCTGTGCAGGAAAGCGTTATTCAAAGTCTTCTCGGTTGGCTGCTGACTCTGGCTCTGCTGCTTGAATGGGTTCTGGCTCAGTTGTGCTTTGTTGCGCTTGGATGCGGATCAAGGCACCGAGGCTGCTGTGGTCAATAAAGGTGACTTGATCATTGATGACCAAGGTTTGTTGTTTAAAGCGCTCACTGCTGCGCAGGGTTTTGTCGGGATTGAATTGGTTGATCCATAAATCAAGCTGTACTGAACTGCTGCGCTCCAGCTCAAAGTTGAGGGTGCCTTCGACAGGGTAGTGCTGAAAATATGCAGGCCCATCGCTGATCGCCACTTGGGTTGTGCTGCCAGTGCTATTTTGCAGCCAAGCCTTATGCATAAGCACTTGATAGCCGTTAGCTGGAGTCAGTTTTTTCGCCAATAAATCAAGCTGGGTGCTGCGCTGCATGTCCGCAGTGATCAAAGTTGCGCCATTGGCCCAGTTGTCTGGCGCAACACGGCTGGCAGGCATGCTCTCGCTGCTTTGCCGAAAGACAATCAGCTCAACCACTTGGCTGTCACTGGCGAAAACCTGGGCGCTGCCCAGACTGAGCAAAATCATCAGACGAATAAGATGGCGCATGTGCTGCTCCTACAATTCTTGTTATTTGGCCAATTGACCCAGTAGCGCTTCGATTGTAGCAAAGCGTTGCTCTGGATTATCCATGGGCACGTTAAATTTAAACACCGTCGCGCCTTCGAAACGGTAGTGTTTGGGCTGGCTTTGGATCAGCTTAATTAAGCGCATCGGATCCACGCAGGTGTCACTGGCAAATTCTAAACGCCCACCATGCGGACCGGCATCAATTTTAACAATACCCAGCACTTGCGCTTGCAGTTTCAGCTCAGTCACACGAATTAAGTGCTTGGCCGGGTCGGGCAGTAAACCAAAACGGTCAATCATTTCCACTTGCAACTCGCGCAGGGTAGCGTTGTCTTTGGCTGAAGCAATGCGCTTGTACAGAATTAAGCGGGTGTGCACATCGGGCAGGTATTCATCTGGAATCAAGGCCGGTACGCGCAGGTTGATCTCGGTGCCGCTATCGAGTGGCTGCTCAAGGTTGGGGGTTTCACCTTTACGGATTGACTCAACCGCGCGTTCGAGCATTTCCATATATAGCGTAAAGCCAATGGCTTGGATTTCACCGCTCTGGCCGTCACCGAGTAACTCACCAGCACCACGAATTTCCAAGTCATGGGTGGCGAGCATAAAGCCAGCGCCTAAATCTTGTGCGTTGCTGATCGCTTCCAGACGTTTTTTCGCATCGCTGGTCATGCTTTTCGCTGGTGGCGTGAGTAAGTAGGCGTAGGCTTGATGGTGACTGCGTCCGACCCGGCCACGCAATTGGTGCAGCTGGGCCAAACCAAACTTATCCGCGCGATCAATGATGATGGTGTTGGCATTGGGGATATCAATCCCCGTTTCAATAATGGTAGAAGCCACCAGCACGTTGTAGCGCTTGTGGTAAAAGTCAGCCATGACTTGCTCAAGCTCGCGCTCATGCATTTGCCCGTGGCCGATGCCTATGCGTGCTTCGGGCACTAACGCGGCTAAATCAGTGGCGCACTTTTCGATGGTTTTCACGTCATTGTGCAAGAAATACACTTGGCCGCCACGCAACAGTTCACGCAGCAGCGCTTCTTTTACCACGGCATCTTGGCGCTGCATGACAAAGGTGCGCACGGACAAACGCCGCGCCGGTGGGGTGGCGATAATCGACATATCGCGCATGCCGGCAAAAGCCATATTCAGTGTGCGTGGAATTGGCGTAGCGGTCAGGGTCAGAATGTCGACTTCACTGCGCAGCGCTTTGAGCTGCTCTTTCTGGCGCACACCAAAGCGGTGTTCTTCATCAATGATGACCAAACCAAGATTGGTAAACTTCACATCACTTTGCAGCAGCTTGTGTGTGCCAATCAAAATATCGACTTTGCCTTCAGCCAGATTGCTGATCGCGGTTTTGATTTCTTTGGCGGTTTTAAAGCGACTCATCACTTCAACTGTTACTGGCCAGTCGGCAAAACGGTCGCGAAAACTGTTGTAGTGCTGCTGGGCTAGTAGGGTGGTGGGCACCAACACGGCGACTTGCTTGCCGCTGTGCACCGCAATAAAGGCCGCGCGCATCGCCACTTCGGTTTTGCCAAAGCCCACGTCACCACAAATTAAGCGGTCCATCGGCTTGCCGGACAACATGTCGTTGCGCACATTGTCGATGGCCACTTGCTGGTCGGGGGTTTCTTCAAAGGGAAAGGCCGCGCTGAAGGTGGCGTAATCCGCCCCCGGATTGCTAAAGGCAAAGCCTTCGCGGGCCGCGCGGATGGCATAAATATTTAGTAGTTCAGCGGCGACATCACGCACTTGCTCAGCAGCTTTGCGCTTGGCTTTTTGCCACTGCTCAGTGCCAAGGCGGTGCAGCGGCGCGCTGCTGTCATCGCTGCCGGTGTAGCGCGCGATTAAGTGCAGATTCGCCACCGGTACATAGAGCTTGGCTTCGTTGGCATACTCAAGCATCAAAAATTCAGTGGTTTGCTCTTCAATTTCCAGAGTGACCAAACCTTGGTAGCGGCCGACACCGTGATCAATGTGCACCACCGGCGCGCCTTCGCGCAGCTCAGTCAGATTGCGAATCACATTTTCATGGTTGGCATCGCGGGTTTTCTCACGGCGGCGGCGTTGCATGACCCGTTGGCCGAGTAAGGCGCTTTCTGGGATCAGCGCTATATTATCGAGCAAAATACCGGCTTCGATTGGTGCTACACAGATGGCGATTGGGCTGTCGGAGGTTAAAAAGTCTTCCCAGCCGCTGACTTCAACGGGCGTCACCGCAATACGCTGCAGCAATTCCAGTAACACCTCGCGGCGGCCTGCCGTTTCTACGGTAAATAGCGTGCGCCCAGCAAAACCTTCTAAAAAGTCTTTAACTTTGCTCAGAGGCTCAGGCGCACGGGCATCCAGTGATAAATCAGGAAAGCTTTGGATCGGTAGGCGCTCACGGCCCACCCCTGGGCTGATATCTTGCGCATCAATCACGATACGCGGGTGGCCTTTGACTGCGCTGTAGTATTCATCAATGGCAATAAATAAGTCGGCAGGTGGTAGCAGCGGGCGCTCAATATCACCACGGTGCTCGGCAAAACGGCTGCGGATATCCAACCAAAAGGCTTCTGCTGCAGCGTCGACACCTTGCAAGGAGAAGACTTGCGCATCCTCGGGTAAATAATCAAACAGGCTGCTGGTTTGTTCAAAAAACAACGGCAGGTAAGACTCAATCCCAGCCGGGATGATGCCGCCGGCTAAGTCTTGATACAGCGGGCAGCGGCGAAAATCCACATCAAAGCGTTCACGAAAGCGGGCGCGGAAATCACCACGGGCTTTTTTGTCTAAAGGAAACTCACGTGCGGGCAGCAGACGAATACTCTCTACTTTGTCATTGGAGCGCTGGGTTTCTGGGTCAAAGGTGCGCAGTGTTTCAATTTCATCATCAAACAGGTCGATGCGGTAGGGCGCGTCACTGCCCATCGGGAATAAATCCAGCAGCGCACCACGCACGGCAAACTCGCCATGCTCATACACTGTATCGACACATTGATAACCCGAGGCCTGTAAGCGGCTGCGCATGCTCTCAACATCAAGCTTTTGCCCGACATCTAACATCAAGCTGGCATCCAGCATAAAGGACTTGGGTGCGAGGCGGTGCAGGGCAGTATTGATGGGGACGACTAAAATACCCTGCTGTAATTGTGGTAATTGATACAGAGTGGCGACGCGCTGGGAAATAATATCTTGATGCGGGGAGAACACATCATAGGGCAGCGTCTCCCAATCGGGGAAATGCAAAACCGCTAATTCGGGGGCAAAAAAGGCCAATTCTTCTTTCAGCCGCTCGGCACTTTGGCTGTTGTCAGTCAGCAGCAAGGTAAAACGCTGTGCGCTGCGCGTGGCTTCGGCGATAGCGAGACCTTGGGCTGCACCAGACAGGTTGCCCCAGAGCTGTTTGCTTGAGTTGGCGGTTGGTTTTGGAAAGCGCAATACAGACACAGCTGACTCTTGTATGAACAATAAAAGAGGCGATTGTAACGGGCTATTGAGTCACTCGCTATATAAGGTTTTCAAGAGAATAGCTGCTTAGAGCTTGCCGCTTTGCTTTATGCAGTCGATAATGAGGCTCTTTTTTAGCCCCTTAATAGGTATTCAACGTGACTCAGAAGACTGACCAGTGTCTTGGTGAATGGATTGATCGCGAAGCCCTTGCCGAGGCAATGATTCCGCTTATTGGCCATCTCTACCGCAGTAATAACGTGGTGACGTCCATCTACGGACGCGGCCTTATCAATCGCTCTGTTATTGCAATTCTTAAAGCGCACCGCTTTGCTCGTCACCGTATTGGTAACGATTCTGAGCTGTCTGTGCGTGACACCTACCCTATGCTAAAAGCCATGAGCGAAATGGAGCTGGGCAGTGCATCTATCGATTTAGGTAAGATGGTTGTTAAGTTCAAAGCTGAAGCCAATGGCCGCAGTATTGACCAGTTTTTACGCGACGAGCTGGCTGATGTGGTGGGTAAGCGCGACAGCAATGCTCACCAAGGTACTGATGTTGTGCTTTATGGTTTTGGTCGTATTGGTCGCTTATTGGCGCGTATTCTGGTTGAAAAAACCGGCGCTGGTGACGGCCTGCGTTTACGCGCAATTGTCGTGCGCAAAGGTGCAGAAAATGACCTAGCTAAACGTGCCAGTCTGCTGCGCCGCGATTCTGTGCATGGCTCGTTTGATGGCACCATCGTCATCGATGAAGAAAACAGCACGATGACCGTCAATGGAAATTTGGTTAACGTTATTTACTCAAATGATCCGAAAACAGTGGATTACACCAAGTATGCTATTAAAAATGCATTGCTGGTGGACAACACCGGTCGCTGGCGTGACGAGGAAGGCTTGAGTCAGCACCTAGGGTGCCCAGGCATTGCTCGCGTGGTACTGACGGCGCCGGGTAAGGGTGCACTGAAAAATATCGTGCATGGTATTAACCACACCGATATTACGCCCGATGACAAGATTATTTCGGCGGCATCGTGCACCACTAACGCAATTGTGCCAGTCTTAAAAGCGATTAATGATCAGTTCGGTATTGTTAACGGTCACGTTGAAACCGTGCATTCCTACACGAATGACCAAAACTTAATTGATAACTTCCACACAGGAAGCCGTCGTGGACGAAGTGCTCCGCTGAACATGGTATTAACCGAGACCGGTGCTGCCACAGCCGCTGCAAAAGCGTTACCCTTCTTAGAAGGCAAGCTTACCGGTAACGCGATCCGCGTACCAACGCCAAACGTTTCCATGGCGATTCTTAATTTAAATCTTGAGAAAAGCACGAGCCGCGACGAGGTCAACGAATACCTGCGCCAGATCGCGATGCATTCCGATTTGCAAAAGCAAATTGACTATGTTTGCTCAGAAGAAGTGGTATCAACAGACTTTGTTGGCTCGCGTCATGCGGGCGTGGTGGATGCAGAAGCGACCATTTGCACTGATAACCGATTAATTCTCTATGTCTGGTATGACAACGAGTACGGTTACAGCTGTCAGGTTGTGCGTGTGATGGAAGATATAGCTGACGTTAATCCACCAGCATTTCCAAAGTAATGCGTAGTTGATCGTTGATCAGTTAAATGCAAAATGGGGCCTTCTGGCTCCCTTTTGCCTTTTAAATACTTAGAGGCTTTGGGTCATTATTCCACTAAAGTACAGGGTCATTTAGTAGAAAATTGACCATTTAGCTAGCAAGTGATGGCAAGGCCTCTTTATAATTGCGCAGATTACTTTTCTAAACGCCGGAACAGTTGTTTAGTTTCTATTTTTATAGAGTATTAGGCAAGTGTTTCGACATAACATAAATTTCACTATCGTGGTTAGGCAAACCTATGATCAAAATAAAACGTGGGCTTGACTTGCCCATGACAGGCACGCCAACACAGCGTATCGAGGCTGCAAAGCCTGTTCGTAGTGTTGCAGTCATAGGCTTCGACTATAACGGGATGAAGCCTACAATGCAGGTGCAGGAAGGGGATCGGGTCAAACTTGGCCAAGTTCTGTTCTCTGACAAAAAAACACCCGGTGTGCACTTTACAGCGCCAGGCGCTGGGGTGGTTAAAGCAGTTAACCGTGGTGAACGTCGCGTACTGCAATCTGTGGTGATCGAGCTGGAAGGTGATGATCAAGTCACGTTTGCCAGTTATGCTGCAGATAAATTAGCAGGGTTAGCAGGCGAGCAGGTACGAGAAAATCTGCAGGAGTCTGGTTTGTGGGCAGCTTTACGCACCCGCCCATACAGCAAGATTCCCGCCATTGATGCAACACCACGCTCGATCTTCGTGACGGCTATGGATACGCATCCATTAGCTGCTGATCCTGCAGTTGTCATTGCTGAATATGCAGAAGACTTCAGTCATGGCTTAACTGTGCTGAGTCGACTGGCAAAAGTATTTTTATGCAAGGCTGAAGGCGCGACCTTACCCGGTGAGACGTTAGACAACGTTCACACTGAAGCGTTCTCAGGCCCGCATCCCGCTGGTTTACCTGGCACCCATATTCACTTCCTCGATCCGGTCAGTGCAACGCGTAGCGTCTGGCAGATTGGTTATCAAGATGTGATTGCTATTGGTAAATTATTTACCAGCGGCCAATTATGGGTTGAGCGTGTCATTTCCATAGCTGGACCTGTGGTTAAAAAACCACGCTTAGTGCGCACCCGTTTGGGCGCTAATGCAAGCGATCTGGTTAAGGGTGAGTTGGCAGAAGGCAGCAATCGAGTGGTCTCCGGATCAGTCTTGGGCGGGCGTACTGCACGCGGAAGTTGTGACTTTCTAGGCCGTTACCATAATCAGCTGAGCTGCTTGGCTGAAGACCCCCATCGAGAAGTTTTTCACTACTTACGTGCTGGGGTTAACAAGTTCTCTATACTCAATATTTTTATTTCTAAGTTATCTGCAAATAAAAAGTTTAATTTCACCACAACCACCAATGGTGGCGAGCGAGCCATGATTCCTGTGGGCAGCTATGAAAAAGTAATGCCACTGGATATTTTGCCAACGCAATTATTGCGTGCGCTACTGGTCGGCGATACTGATGTGGCACAAAAGTTAGGCTGCTTAGAGTTAGATGAGGAAGATCTGGCGTTATGCACGTTTGCATGCCCAGGCAAGTATGAGTACGGCCCGGTTTTGCGGGACAATCTAACGCGTATTGAGCAGGAGGGATAAGCAATGAGTCTTCGTGCATTCCTTGATAAAGTCGAACACCATTTCGAAAAAGGTGGTAAATACGAGAAATGGTATGCCTTGTATGAGGCTGCTGACACCATCTTGTATCGCCCACGCAGTGTCACCAAAACTAACGCTCATGTTCGCGACGGTGTTGACCTCAAGCGCATTATGATCACAGTTTGGCTATGTGCGTTTCCAGCTATGTTCTTTGGAATGTGGAACGTCGGTTATCAAGCTAACTTGATTTTTGCCGACAACCCAGAGCTGATGGCAGCCCAAGAGGGCTGGCGCATGGCTTTAACCGCCATGCTGGCAGGGTTTGATCCAGGCAGCGTCTGGGACAACATGATCCAAGGAGCCACTTGGTTTGTGCCAATTTACATGGTGACTTTCATTGCCGGTGGATTCTGGGAAGTGTTGTTTGCTTCTGTTCGTCGCCATGAAATTAACGAAGGGTTCTTCGTAACCTCGATTCTCTTCGCGCTAATCGTTCCGCCAACCATTCCTTTATGGCAAGTGGCCATGGGTATCAGCTTTGGTGTCGTGATTGGTAAAGAAGTGTTTGGCGGTACCGGTAAAAACTTCCTTAACCCTGCATTGGCCGGTCGTGCGTTCTTGTTCTTTGCTTACCCTGCGCAATTGTCAGGTGATGCAGTGTGGACCTCTGTTGATGGTTTCGCTGGCGCAACGGCGTTGAGCTTAGGTGCTGCTGGCGGTATTGAGCAGGTGCTGGGTTCAGGTATCACTTGGATGGATGCCTTCATTGGTAAAGTGCATGGCTCAATCGGTGAAACCAGTACCTTAGCGATCTTTATCGGTGGTGCGGTGTTGCTGGTGATGCGTATCGCAGCATGGCGCATTGTGGCCGGTGTAATGATCGGCATGATCGCCTTAAGCATGCTCTTTAATGTGCTGGGTTCAGACACTAACCCGTTATTTGCTATGCCGTGGTACTGGCATTTGGTTACCGGTGGTTTTGCTTTCGGTATGATTTTTATGGCGACGGACCCTGTGTCTGCGTCAATGACCAATACGGGTAAGTGGATCTTTGGTGCACTGATTGGGGTGATGGTGGTGTTGATCCGTGTGGTTAACCCTGCGTTCCCAGAAGGCATGATGTTGGCGATTCTGTTTGCCAACCTGTGTGCACCACTAATCGACCACTTTGTTGTTCAGGCCAACATTAAGCGGAGGCTGGCACGCAATGTCTAGTCAAAGAGAATCAACCACCCGCACGTTAACCGTCGCTTTATTGGTGTGCTTGGTGTGTTCAATATTTGTCGCAGGAGCCGCTGTTGCTCTACGTCCGATTCAAACTGAAAACCGTTTGCTGGATAAGCAGCGCAGTATCTTATCGATTGCTGGGCTGGGTGATGCCAGTTTGTCGGCGGCGCAAGTTAAGGCGATGTTTACTGACCGTATTCAAGCCCGTCTAGTTGACTTGGAAACCGGTAAGTTTTCTGATGAAAAAGACCCTGTTACCTTTGATCCATTGGCGTCATCGAAAGACCCAGCTTTATCTAAAGCGCTGACTGGCGCAGAAGATATTGCTTCAATCAAGCGTCGTGAGCGTTTTAGCACTGTGTACGTGGTTGAAGAGAATGGTCAGTTAGATACGCTAATCATCCCTGTACGTGGCTACGGTTTGTGGTCAACCCTGCATGGCTTTATTGCGGTGAAAGGTGATCTGAATACTGTTGCGGGCTTTGGCTTTTATGAGCACGGTGAAACTCCAGGCTTGGGCGGTGAAGTTGACAACCCTAACTGGCGTAACCTGTGGTTAGGTAAAAACCTGTTTAACAGCAAAGATGAAGTGGCCATTCGTGTCGTTAAAGGCAACGTTGATCAGAGCAGCCCAACCGCTGCTAACCAAGTCGATGGCTTGGCTGGTGCGACCTTGACCAGTAACGGTGTCACTCACTTAGTGCAGTTCTGGCTGGGTGAGAATGGCTTTGGTAGCTTTATTGAGCATTTACGTGCTGGGGAGGCTTAAGCATGTCACAGCCAACAATTAAACAAGTTTTACTTGACCCGATCTTCAATAATAACCCCATTGGTTTACAGATCCTTGGTATCTGTTCGGCCTTGGCGGTTACTTCAAATCTGAAGACAGCATTAGTGATGTCGGTTGCCTTAACTTTGGTAACTGCCTTCTCGAATATGTTTATTTCGATGATCCGCAAACAGATCCCCAGCTCAATTCGTATGATTGTGCAGATGGTGATTATTGCCTCATTGGTGATCGTGGTTGACCAGGTTCTTAAAGCCTTTGCTTACTCGCTGTCGAAGCAGTTGTCGGTGTTTGTCGGTTTGATTATTACTAACTGTATTGTGATGGGCCGTGCGGAAGCATTTGCCATGTCCAATCCACCAGTGATTTCATTCTTTGATGGTATCGGTAATGGCTTAGGCTACAGCGCCATGTTGATTGTTTTAGGTATCGTGCGTGAGTTGTTTGGTGCAGGTAAGCTGATGGGTTACACCATTTTGCCTGTGGTCAACGACGGCGGCTGGTACTTACCCAACGGTATGCTGTTGTTACCACCGTCAGCATTCTTCTTAATTGGTCTGATTATCTGGGGACTGCGCATGTGGAAGAAAGAACAGATTGAGAAGCCAGACTTCAGCATTGCTGCGCATTCTCAAGAGAAGGAGGCGTACTGATGGAACATTACATCAGCTTATTTGTTAAAGCCGTTTTCGTAGAAAACATGGCATTAGCGTTCTTCTTGGGTATGTGTACTTTTATTGCGATTTCCAAAAAAGTGGAAACTGCAATTGGTCTGGGTATCGCGGTCGTTGTGGTGCAGACCATTACTGTGCCGGCCAACAACCTGATCTACACTTACTTACTTAAAGATGGCGCTTTGGCGTGGGCAGGCATGCCAGAAGTGGATTTAAGCTTCTTGGGTTTGCTCAGCTACATCGGTGTAATTGCTGCCATTGTGCAGATCTTAGAAATGCTCCTCGATAAGTATGTGCCGGCGCTGTATAACGCGTTGGGCGTATTCTTACCATTGATTACAGTAAACTGCGCCATCATGGGCGGTACCCTGTTTATGGTGGAGCGTGACTACAACTTTACCGAAAGTACCGTATACGGTTTGGGTTCAGGTTTCTCTTGGGCTCTAGCGATTGCGCTGTTAGCGGCAATTCGTGAAAAACTGAAATACAGCGATGTGCCGCAGGGTCTGCAAGGTCTTGGCATTACGTTTATTACGATTGGCCTAATGTCATTGGGCTTTATGTCATTCTCTGGCGTTCAACTGTAAGGAGTAGCGAGTAATGAATTTTGAGATTTTTCTCGCTATTGGTATGTTCACCGCGATCGTGCTCGCGCTGGTAGTGATGATTCTTGTCGCTCGTGCGCGTCTGGTATCCGATGGTGATGTAACCATTAATATCAATGGCGAGCGCACCATTACGGTGCCAGCTGGTGGTAAGTTACTGCAAACTTTGGCGGGTAATAATATTTTCCTGTCATCGGCCTGTGGTGGTGGCGGTACCTGTGCGCAGTGTAAATGTGTGATTAGCAGTGGTGGCGGTGAAATGCTGCCCACTGAAGAGTCACACTTTACTAAACGTGAAGGCAAAGAAGGCTGGCGCTTGTCCTGTCAGGTTGCGGTTAAACAGGACATGGAAATTGAAATCCCAGAAGAAATCTTTGGGGTTAAAAAGTGGGAATGTACGGTTGAGTCTAACCCTAACGTTGCGACCTTTATTAAAGAGCTGACCTTGCGTATTCCCGATGGTGAGGATGTTAACTTCCGCGCTGGTGGTTATGTGCAGTTGGAGTGCCCACCGCACGAGGTGCATTACAAGGATTTTGATATCCAGCCAGAGTTCCACGCTGATTGGGATAAGTTCGATATTTGGCGTTACAAGTCTGTTGTCACTGAGCCGACGATCCGTGCTTACTCGATGGCCAACTACCCAGAAGAAACGGGTATCGTTAAGTTCAATATCCGTATTGCTACACCGCCTCCAGGGCGTGATGATTTACCCGCAGGTATTATGTCATCGTGGGTGTTTAGCCTAAAGCCTGGCGATAAAGTCACTGTTTATGGTCCATTTGGTGATTTCTTTGCCAAAGATACTGATGCAGAAATGGTCTTTATCGGTGGTGGTGCCGGTATGGCGCCGATGCGTTCGCACATCTTTGACCAGCTCAAGCGCTTGAACAGCACGCGTAAAATCAGCTTCTGGTATGGTGCGCGCTCATTGCGTGAAGCCTTCTACGTTGAAGAGTACGATAAGCTGCAAGAAGAGAATCCAAATTTCACCTGGCATCTGGCCTTATCAGACCCCTTGCCAGAAGATAACTGGACAGGTTTAACTGGATTTATTCATAACGTTCTTTATGAGAACTATTTGAAAGATCACCCAGCACCTGAAGATTGTGAGTTCTACATGTGTGGCCCGCCAATGATGAACAAGGCTGTGGTGAGCTTGTTAGAAAACCTGGGTGTAGAGCCTGAAAACATCTTACTTGATGACTTTGGAGGCTAATATGCTACGCAACCTGTTGCAGGGAGCGTGTTTAGTTTCAGCGTTAGTGGTAGCGCTCAGTGGTTGCGATAGCAACCCTGAGCGAGTTGAGGTGCTGACTGGTCCAACCATGGGCAGCACCTTTACAATCAAGTATGTTCACAATGCCTCAACACCTGCAGCCGATGCTGTGGGTGTTGCAGTGCAAAGCATTTTGGATGAGGTCGACCGTCAAATGTCGACCTATCGCTTAGATTCTGATATCGCCCGTTTTAATCAATCCCCCGCTAATACTTGCATACCCATGCCTCAGCCCGTGCTGGATTTAGTCCAATACGGTGATGAGCTGTCGCGTATCAGCGATGGCGCCTTTGATTTAACCTTGGGCCCGTTGCTGGATGTCTGGGGCTTTGGCCCGCAAGCACGTGTTAAGCATGTGCCCAGCACCGAGCAGATTGCCCAAGCCCAAGCGAGAGTGGGCTATCAGCATGTGCGCGTGGTCGATGACCAACTGTGTAAAGATGCTGATGTGCAGGTCGAGTTCAATAGCATTGCTGCCGGTTATACGGTGGATCGTATCAGCGCGCGTTTTACTGAGCTCAATATCGACAGCTATATGATTGAAGTGACTGGCGAATTGATTGCCAAAGGGCGCAAGCCCGATGGTTCGCCGTGGCGCATTGCCCTTGAACAACCGCTGGGCGATGGTCAGCGGGTGATTCAGCGGGTGCTGGAAATTGATGGTTACGGCCTAAACACCTCAGGTGATTACCGTAACTATTTTGAGGAAGACGGTGTGCGTTTTTCGCATACCCTTGATCCACAGACAGCTGCGCCCATCAGTCACCGTTTAGCGTCAGTGACTGTTGCTGATCGTTCTACCTTACGCGCCGATGGAATTGCTACACTGTTGCTAGTGTTAGGCCCTGAGCGCGGCTTAGATTTTGCAGAACAGCATAAAATTGCTGCTTTTTTTGTGATGCGCGATGGCGATGGTTTTGCCACGCAGGTCAGTTCAGAGTTTTCTAGGATATTTCCTGAAGGAGGTAACCCATGAGCGGGTTAATGTTATTTGTCGTGGTATTTGCTGTGATGGCGCTGGTGGTGCTGGGTATGTCGGCTGGTGTTTTAGCCGGGCGCAAACCCATTGCCGGTTCTTGCGGCGGGATTGCCAACTTAGGCATTGAAAAACAATGCTCTATTTGTGGTGGCGTACGTGAGAAGTGTGATGAGGCTAATGAGCCGCAGCTGGCTTTAGCGCAGAGTGCTGTGCAGGCCTATGACGCGACCAAGCGCTAATTGCTTGGTGCGGTGTATCTAGGCTCAATAAGCCAATTTTCTATGTGAATATGTTGCAGTATCCAGTCTTTTGTATGCTGAACATGTTGTGAAGGAGTCCAAATGGCAGTTTACAACTATGATGTGGTGATTCTGGGTTCAGGACCTGCAGGCGAAGGGGCGGCAATGAATGCTGCCAAAGCAGGCCGTAAAGTTGCAACTGTAGAAAATCGTGGGATTTTGGGTGGTGGTAGTACACATTTAGGTACTATCCCCTCAAAAGCTTTGCGTCATTCGGTGCGTCAGATTTTACGCTTTAATACCAGTTCATTGTTTCGCCAAATTGGTGAGCCACGCTGGTTTTCTTTTCCTGACGTGCTAAAAAACGCAGAAAGTGTCATCGAGCGCCAAGTCGCATCACGTACCAGCTATTACGCACGTAATCGCATTGATGTGTACTTCGGCACCGCGAGCTTTGCCGATGAGCACAGTATTGATGTGGTTGGCCCTAGCCGAGTGGAAAAGTTAGTCGCTAATGAAATTATTATTGCGACTGGCTCACGACCTTACCGTCCTGCAGATATCGATTTTAATCATCCGCGCATTTATGACAGCGATACCATTTTGAGCTTGAGCCACACTCCACGCCGTTTGATTATTTACGGAGCTGGTGTAATTGGTTGCGAGTACGCCTCGATTTTTAGTGGCTTAGGTGTATTGGTTGATTTGATTGATAACCGTAATCAACTCCTGAGTTTCTTGGATGACGAGATTTCTGACGCCTTGAGTTATCACTTGCGCAACAACAACGTATTGATTCGCCATAACGAAGAATATGAGCGGGTTGAGGGCGTGGATAAAGGTGTGATTTTGCATCTCAAATCCGGCAAGAAAATTAAAGCCGATGGTTTCTTGTGGTGCAACGGTCGTACTGGTAACACTGATCAGCTTGGCTTGGAAAATGTTGGCCTAAGCGCCAATGGTCGTGGCCAGGTTGAAGTGGATGAGTTTTATCGCACTGCAGTGCCAAATATCTATGCGGCCGGTGATGTGATTGGCTGGCCAAGTCTGGCCAGTGCCGCCTATGATCAAGGCCGTTCGGCAGCGGGCAATATTATTGATCAGGACAGCTGGCACTTTGTTGATGATGTGCCAACGGGTATTTACACCATTCCGGAAATCAGCTCGATTGGTAAAACAGAGCGTGAATTGACTGAGGCAAAAGTGCCCTATGAAGTGGGTAAAGCCTTCTTCAAAAGTATGGCGCGGGCGCAGATTTCCAACGAGCCAGTCGGTATGTTAAAAATCTTGTTCCACCGCGAAACCTTAGCCATTTTGGGTGTGCATTGTTTTGGCTATCAGGCCTCAGAGATTGTCCACATTGGTCAAGCGATTATGAATCAGCCTGGTGAAGCCAATACGCTGAAGTATTTCATCAATACCACGTTTAACTTCCCGACCATGGCCGAAGCCTACCGTGTCGCCGCTTATGATGGCATGAACCGACTTTTTTAAGCGGCTCCGGTCAGTGGCCTGATTCGGTCGGAGCCTTTTTGGAACAGCGTTTCAGTGATTCCCAAGGGTGGCAATGGCCAAACCGGGAAAGTCAGTAATCAGGCTGTCTGCACCACACGCAGCGAGTCGGCGCATCAGCGCTGGCTCGTTGACTGTCCATACTGATACATGTAACCCTGCCTGCTGTGCTTTAGCTAAGCGCTGCTCTGTTGATAACGCCCAATTCAATACCAGCATCTGACAGTTATAACGCAGTGCCACTTTAATTGGATCCAACCATGCATACTCAGCAACCAACCCGCGCGCTAGGTGCGGTGTGAGGCGTTTTGCTGCGCGTAAAACGGTGCGTGAGCTGCTGGTAATAATGATTTTATCCTGCAAGGCAAAGCGCGCACTCAATTGATCAATGGCGCGCACGATATGTGCCGAACGACTTCTTGAGGCTTCTTTGACCTCCAGTTGCCAGTGCTCAAATGGGCAGAGACTAAACAGCTGCTCAAGGCTGGGAATAGGGCAGACGGTTGGCCAGGGCACCGTATTATGCCGTGCATCCATTTGCATCAGCTGCTCAGCGCTATGCTGACTGACTTTTCCGCGCAGGCCAGTGGTGCGCTTTAAGCTGGCATCATGAATAACCATCAACTGCCCGTCTTTGGACAGTTGTAGGTCCAGTTCGCAGCGATTAACGCCAGCTTTTAAGCAGGCCTCAAAGCTAGCTAAGGTGTTTTCCGGTGCTTCACCGCGTGCACCGCGATGGCCATAAATTAGAGTCATGGCGTAATAGGGGTGCGAGGCTGATGAATTTGCACACTATTTATTACAGTAGTGTATTCAAAATAGACACTGAAATTTGGATAGTCCCAGCGGCTTATCGGTGGTTGGCCAACACTTTGATGGCGAATACGTGGTTCGCCAAACTGCTGAAGTACCTGTGCTTGTTTGTCTCCGTGAGCGGGCATGCTGAGACTAGAAGCACCTTGCTGGCTGATCGGAATGCGTAATACTTCAGCTTGGATATGGCTGATTGATAGGACAGTTAAGCAGACAAGAATACCGATGTGTTTCATTTTGCTGACTCCGAGTCGTTTGGCTGCAAGGCAAGGCGTCTTTGCAGTGCTTGCTTATGTAAAATATGGCGAGCTAGAATTTGCTGGGTGGCTGCTGATAGGTTTTCAAAGACGGTGACTGTTTGTATGCCTTCAGCTGTATCTCGATGTTCGAGTACGCGTGCATCAACGTGCAAACCAAAACCTTGCGGCAGTAACACTGCCTTTAGACTCAGTAGCGTGCCAACTGGGTGTACCAGTTCATCAACAAAAGCTAAGCCAGACTCGGAGAGGCTGACATCGCGCACTGGCCCTATGTCTTTGAGTAAATTCTGTGCAAGCACTTGCCCCAACAAATCAATGCGCTTATTGATCACTTTTAAATAACTGGATAAAGCACGGTCGGTTTCACCCACTGAGCGCAGGAGTGGTTGTGCTTCATACTCTAAAAGATGCAAGTCTCCCAATAAGTTGAACAATAAGGAGTCTTCTTCATTCTTAGAGCCTTGCAAACGAATTTGCAGTGCGATTTGATCGTCAATGCGATAGTATTCGCGGCGATCTTCGGTATCTTGTGTGGACATGACGAACCCATGGCTGCAATGGAGGTCAGAGTGTAAATCGGCATACGACAAACTGCCAATCTATCGATTCTTTTCTGTGAATGTGTCCATTATGTTTCGACCTTTAGCTCTATTTATTGGTATGCGTTATACGCGTGCTAAACGCCGTAATCACTTTATATCCTTTATTTCATTAACTTCCATGATCGGTTTGGCTTTGGGCGTGTTAGTGATGATTTTGGTGCTGTCGGTGATGAATGGCTTTGACCGTGAATTGCGTACACGCATTTTAGGTATGGTGCCGCATGCCACAGTCAGCTCTTATACACCACTGCAAGACTGGCAGCAGACCGCTGAGCAGGTGCTGCAACATCCGGATGTGGTTGCGGTTGCGCCCTTTACACAATTGCAAGGCATGCTGACGCACAGCGGCAGCGTACAGCCGGTGCTGGTTAACGGCGTGTTGCCCAGTGCTGAGAAAAATGTCTCCATTATTGAAGATCATATGGTGCAGGGCAGTTTAGAAGCCTTGGTCAGTGGTGAGTTTGGCATTGTGATCGGCCAACAAACCGCTGCTCGCTTTAACGCCTCGGTGGGTGAAAAGCTCACCTTTGTTTTACCAGAAGCCTCGATTACCCCAGCCGGTGTGTTTCCACGTTTAAAGCGCTTCACTGTAGTGGGTGTGTTTAAAGTAGGTGCTGAGCTGGATAGCTCTTTTGCCCTGATTAATATCGAAGATGCCGCGCGCTTATCGCGCTGGCAACCGCATCAAGTCGAAGGTGTACGCTTAAAGCTGAATAATCTGTTTGATGCACCACGCGTGGCTTGGGAAATTGCTCGCAGTATGCCCGATAGCGATCTACATCCGCGCGACTGGACGCGTAGCCATGGCAATCTTTTCCAAGCCATTCAAATGGAAAAAACCATGATTGCTTTGCTGTTGCTGCTGATTGTAGCTGTAGCTGCGTTTAATATTATTTCCACGTTGATTATGGTGGTGACCGATAAGAAAGCGGATATCGCAATCTTACGGACTCTAGGTGCAACACCGCGCCAAATCATGGCGATCTTTATGGTGCAAGGCACGCTGATTGGTGTGGTGGGTACTTTAATTGGTGGTGTGTTGGGCGTGATCAGTGCCTTAAATGTAACCACTTGGGTCGCTGGTTTAGAAAAGCTGTTTGGCCATCAATTCTTAAGCTCAGATGTGTACTTTATTAGTTATTTGCCTTCTGAGTTACGTGGCAGTGATGTGCTGATGATCTGCTCGGCTGCATTGTTAATGAGCTTCTTTGCCACCCTTTATCCAGCGTGGCGCGCTTCACGCACTGAACCTGCGGAGGCTTTGCGTTATGAGTAATCAAGCTGTTTTAGAGTGCCGTAATTTAGCTAAAAGCTACAGTGAAGGCCCCGCCCAAGTGCAAGTATTGCAAGGTGTTGAATTGTTGTTAAAGCCCGGCGAACGGGTGGCGATTATCGGCAGCTCTGGCTCGGGTAAAACCACCTTGCTGAATATGCTCGGCGGCTTAGATACGCCCAGTAGCGGCAGTGTCTGGTTGGCCGGTGAAGAGTTATCGGCTTTATCGGAAAAAAACCGTGGTTTGCTGCGTAACCGTGCGCTGGGTTTTGTTTATCAGTTTCATCACTTGCTGGCTGAGTTTAGTGCGCTAGAAAATGTGTGTATGCCGTTGTTGATTGGTAGCTTGCCTGTGCCTGAGGCGCGCGCGCGCGCTGAGGCTTTGCTGACCCGTGTTGGTCTTGGTCCGCGCATTCACCATAAGCCGTCGGAGTTATCCGGTGGCGAACGCCAGCGTGTGGCCATTGCTCGGGCCTTGGTTAATCAACCTAAATTGGTTTTACTCGATGAGCCCACCGGTAACCTTGACCGCACTACGGCGCAGACGATTCAAGAGTTGATTCTAGAGTTATCTGTATCACTGGGTACGGCATTCTTAGTCGTCACTCATGATCCGGCCTTAGCCCAGCAAATGGATCGAATTTTGACTTTGGAAGATGGTCGTTTAGTGCCAGTTGCTAAAGAAGTATCAGCGGGTTAAGAGGGCAGGTCGGTGTGTGCCGTGCTTCGGAGTTGGTGTTTATCCGTCGATGAACCCATCCTGGGTTCAACTCCGGCGCTCGCCATCCTTGGCTCGCTCATCACACCAACCCCGAAACACTCGTTGATTAAAGGCGCTGTTAGCAGGATTGATGTAGGACTCGCTTTTTCTGGTCGTTTTAATATCAATATAATCAGTGTTGTAGCTAATGCTGCTGTTGTATGTCGCTTTTTAGCTTGAGATCTAAGCTTGGAAGGTCTGTCTCTTATTTAAAGCCAGCAAGCATATTTATCGACGAGGCATTAGCTTTGCTGACTTGTGTTTTTAGAAGACTGGCAAACCCTACCGATGGTCAAAGAGTACCGTGCGGGTGCCGTGGCAAGCGAAGCCATGGATGGCGCAGCGCCCGAATCGGGTCAGGAAGACCCGTTGAGGGAAGAACGGCACTTGCACGGTACGGCATACTTCGATAATCCTGATGCTTTTGATTGCAGGGTTATGGCTAAGTGCGGCACACAAATAATCCCTTTACCAGCCCACCCCGACACCAATCAAATAACGACGATCATTTAAATCCCCGTATTGACTGGATACCTTATCCCACTCAGCTTTTAAACTCAGTGCCGCCCAGCTGTTGACTTTGTAACGCACCCCAGCCTCGCTATCGAACACATAATTGATCTCGCTAATAAAAGGCGCACCAACCTCGCCCTTACTGTACAGCTCAAACGTTTTACCACTGATATAGCGGTTGTAATTCCAGGAAAAAGTACTGGAGTTAAAGCTTTTCTTTTCACCTGAATCAAACAAAAACTTATTGTGGTTAATCAGGCTCGATAAAGCGAAGGCACCCAGCTCATTATCCCAAAACTGATAACCCGGGCCGGTACCGTAGGTGTGCTGCCTGCGCAGCTCTTCAATATGATCGTTAATGTACTTGGCTTTGTTTTTCCAGAACCATTTTTCAGTAATAAAGCGATCGAGCGCATAGCTGGCCTCAAAACGCTCGGTTCTTTTCGCGCTATTTTTGGTTTCGTAATCGTACTCAGTCTCCAGTGCATGCCGCCATAGACCATGGCGTAGCTCCGTATTCATATCGATATCAAAGTCTTTGACATCGTTTTCATTCTTTTTATAGTCAGCAGAGAAACTGATATTGCCTTTCCAGCGCAAGTCCTCAATCACCGGTTTGGGCTTCATTAACTGCTGAATATCTGTCAAAGCAATGGTTTTCGGGGTGCCACCATTGATCAGGGTGACACTGCCTTCTGGTCCTGCACGCAAGGCTTTAGTGGATTCAGTGGTAAATGTATCGAGCTTGACCAGCAAAGGATCATCTGTTTCTAGGGTCGCGACTTTTTTAATATCAAGGGTTATAGTGCCAGCGTAATCGGTCTTCAGT
>CAYLOI010000027.1:0-28726 GCA_964385265.1 uncultured Thiopseudomonas sp. | reverse complement strand
ATGAAGTCGATGCGCCACTGGATGACGCCAACGTTGGCCGCTATGCGCGCTTGGTGAAAGAGATGTCGGAGAAAGTGCAATTTATTTACATCACCCACAACAAAATCGCCATGGAAATGGCCGATCAACTGCTCGGTGTGACCATGCATGAGCCCGGTTGCTCGCGCTTGGTCGCGGTGAATGTGGAAGAGGCAGCGGCGTTAGCAGAAAGCTAGGTATCTTCCATTGCTTATAGCTTAAAGCTATTGCTGGCATTTTCCATCTTGATGTGATTTGCCTGTATAGTCTATGCTTAACAGTGTTAGTTAATAGGTTTGCACTGACACTTAAACATGAATTTACAGCTGTTTTAATTTAAAATAATCAGCTTAAGTTTTAAGATTTATATAAAGTACAAAGCATGCTTTATGGTTTAGCATTTATCTTATTGCTTTATATATGTTACAATACAGCTAATAACTTGTTATCAATACCGTATATATACCGAATGATAGCTGTTAAATTTATCAAAAAAATTAACATGAGGTAATACAATGACTGATATAGATATTGGTATAAACAAAGAAAGTCGTTTAGAAATTGCAGAAGGCCTAAAGCGTTTGCTGGCAGACTCTTACACACTGTACTTGCAAACACACAACTTTCATTGGAACGTTACTGGCGCACAGTTTCGTGAATTACACTTAATGTTTGAAGAGCATTACACCGAGCTGGCTACAGCGGTTGATGATATTGCTGAGCGTATTCGTACACTGGGTGTTGCAGCGCCTGGTACATACAAAGAGTTTGCAAAACTAAGCTCAATCAAAGAAGTCGACGGTGTGCCCAGTTCATTAGAGATGGTTGACTTGCTGCATAAAGGTCATGAGCAAGTTGTACGCACGGCTCGTCAAGTTTTAAAAACAGCACAAGCTGCTGATGATGAGTCTACGGCAGCATTGGTCTCTGACCGCATGCGCATTCATGAGAAAACATCCTGGATGTTGAGAGTGATCAAGAAGTAACCTCAAGCATACGAATGCGTGAGATGAAAGACTGATGAATAGCTGGCTATTAAATTATATTAATAGTCAGCTATTTTTTATTGGGTAGCACACTTTTATATTTAAGCTAGGTGTTAATACTATTGAACTGGAATTGGCTAAGCCTGTTTATACTTAAATAAACGGAGTGCTTATCTAGAGCACAGTAATGCTTTACCTATGCTTTGAGTATTATCGTTGTGTGACTCAATATATGAAGAGCAGTTATTTAAATTGAAGAGCTCAACAGCGGTTTAGTGTCGGCAGTGTCCTGTGCGGATGTTGTGAGAAAGGCTCGAGCTTTGATTAAATAAACTGTTCTTTTTATCCAGCAGCATAAGTCGATTTGCAGCCGTTTTTCAGCTCCAAACCGTCGCCTAAGTTGGGCATTATGTGCCCAGTAGAGACAACAGAAAAGGTAGCAGCATGTCAGTCATATTAAGTCGCGCTGATGTCAGTGATCATTCAGCTATTCTTCGGCTGATGGATGAAGCGCGTGGTGAGCATTTAAGCCAAGCGCAGCGAGCGCAACAAGGTTTTGTCCAAGGGCAGATGGATGAGTCTTCGCTGGCGGGGCTTCAAGCAGGGCCGGGTATTTTTGTTGCCCGGGATGGTGTGACTCTGGCAGGTTTTGCGATGACGTCAACAGCAAGTTTGGCAGGCAGTGGGCTGGCCGTTGCAACGGCGCAAGCCGCGGCTCAAGCGGCGCCTGACTTGCCATTGGAGCAGATTTTTCTTTACGGTCCTGTGGTTGTTGCGCAAGAGTATCAAGGGCAAGGTCTGCTGACTCGCCTGCTGTTGCACGTCTGCGCTGAACATCAAGCTAGGTTTGCACTCGGTGCGTTATTTGTTGATCGTGCCAACCAAAAATCGCTGGCGGTTCATCAGCATTATCCAATGGATCAGCAAGCCAGCTTTGAGTTTAATAAGCGCTCTTATACTGTTTTCACGTTCTCACCGACTCATGTCATAAAGCACTATGCTTGAGTGCTTCGCTGGCAAATTCATTACCGGTCACTGTCGCTGCTAGCCCCATAGCTGCATGTGTGCCGTCATTGAGTTGCAGTAAAATCGAGACAGATTTTTTCTGTAACCTGCCAGAGCTAGCGGAAAAAACCGAAGCGGCGCACGCAAACATCCACAGCAAACGCCTGACCAATCGCCACTACGGCCACACTTCTAATCTGCGCAGGCTGCAACTCAGCGTCGGTGCGGTGCGCTTGCAGTTGTGCGTAGGGCAGGATAAAGCGCGTCCATTGCGGCTGCACGGCTAAGGTGCAGCGATAGGATTGCCAAGGCCGGGTTAGCTGAGTGGTTTTGATATGCAAATTATAGTCATGCGCAGTGCCGTACAGTTCAATAAATACGCCGCGGTAGTCAGGGCGCAACCAATCCGGATCGATATCAAACCGCATTTGCACAAAGCCGCCGTTGTTATCCAGACTGGTGCGACCCACTAAACAGCTGCAGTTTGAGTTGTCGCGCTGGTCTTGATGCAGCGCTGCAGTGGATATGCCACCCATCACTTGGTCGCTAATCACCAACCAAGGTGAAGGTTGACCCTGAGTAGATCGATACACATCGATCAGTTGTTCTTCAGCGACGGCGGGTCCTTGGGTTTTGAGATGTTCATTCATTTGCTGGACGCTCTCTTGGTAGGTATGCAGAAACTTTGGCTATTGCAGTCAAGCCAAAAGCCGCAGCAGATTGATTTACAGGCTAGCAGCTTAGGGGATTTGTTAGTATGAGCACTTTCATCCTAATAGCCTTAAGCACTGCCAATGAATGCACCCTTTACACTGCGGCCTTACCAGCAGGAAGCCGTGGATGCCACTTTAAAACACTTTCGCCAGTCCGATGACTCGGCGGTGATTGTCTTGCCCACCGGTGCAGGTAAAAGTCTGGTGATTGCCGAATTGGCGCGTTTGGCGCGGCGTAAAATACTGGTGGTCACGCATGTTAAAGAGCTGGTGGAGCAAAATCACGCCAAGTACCAAAGCTATGGTGCGCAGGGTGGTATTTTTTCTGCGGGATTAAAGCGTAAAGACAATACCCATCAGGTGACCTTTGCCAGTGTGCAATCGGTGGCGGCCAATCTTGAGCAGTTCAAAGATGAATATTCATTGATCATTATCGATGAATGTCACCGCATCAGTGGCGACGAAAACAGTCAGTATCAGCGGATTATTGAGCAGCTACGCCAACAAAATAAGGGCCTGAAAGTGCTGGGGCTGACTGCCACGCCCTATCGTTTAGGCATGGGCTGGATTTATCGTTATCACTATCGCGGCTTTGTCCGTAGCGAAGAGGACAAACCTTTTGTGCACTGCATTTATGAGTTGCCGCTGATCTATATGATTAATCGGGGTTATCTGACTAAGCCTGAGCTGATTGACGCTGCGGTGGCGCAATACGATTTCTCGACGCTGGCGCAGAACCGCTTTGGCGAGTATGCAGAAAAAGATGTGAATGCGCTGCTGGGTAAACATCAAAGGGTCACTCGTGCCATTATTGAGCAAGTGATGGAGCTGGCGGTTGAGCGCAAAGCAGTGATGATCTTTGCTGCCACCGTTGATCACGCCAAGGAAATCACCGGCTATTTGCCGCCAGAGCACACCGCCTTGATTACCGGCGCGACCGAGCAGCGTGAGCGCGATCAGCTGATTCAGCGTTTTAAGCGGCGCCAATTAAAATATCTGGTCAATGTCTCGGTGCTCACCACTGGCTTTGATGCGCCGCATGTGGACTTTATCGCTATTTTGCGTCCGACGCAGTCGGTCAGTTTGTATCAACAAATCGTCGGGCGTGGCTTGCGCTTAGATGAAGGTAAAAAAGATTGTTTGGTGATTGATTACGCGGGCAACGCTGTCAATTTGTATCACCCTGAAGTCGGCGAGAAGAAACCCAATCCCGATACTGAGCCTGTGCAGGTGCTGTGTCCGGGTTGTGGTTTTGCCAATATCTTTTGGGGTAAAACAGACGGTGCAGGGCAGGTGACTGAGCACTACGGACGCCGTTGTCATGGGCTGCTGGAGTGGGATGACGAGGATGAGCCGGCAGCGCCGCAGCAGTGCGATTACCGTTTTCGTTTCAAAGAATGCCCACACTGCGGCAGCGAAAATGATATCGCCGCGCGTAACTGCCATCAGTGTCAGAAAGCCATTATTGATCCTGATGATCAGCTGCGCGATGCGTTGAAACTCAAAGATGCCATGGTGATCCGTTGTGCCGGGATCAGTCTCAGCGCCAATGACAGCAATAATGCCAGCAAGCTGAAAATTACCTATCACGCTGAGGAAGGGGAGGAGCTGAGTGAGTCTTTTGATTTCAGCAAGCCGGCGCAGCGCACTATTTTCAACAAGCTGTTTGGACGGCGCTTAGCCAATGGTCAGGCGCCGCAAGAATTCAGCAAGATTGCAGAAGTGCTCGAGATGCAAGCCTTACTGCCAGCCCCCGACTTTGTTATCGCACGCAAGAAAAAGCACTACTGGCAGGTGCAGGAACGGATTTTTGATTACCAAGGCAGCTACCGTAAAGCGAATGAAATATAAAGCGAAGTAGGGTCAAAGCAGCAGATTCAAGCCGGTTTCTCCGCTAGCCGTACCAGCTTTGCTGTCGATTTGTTGCGGCGCGAGTTGAGTAAACAGCAAGGGTTATATCAACGGCTGGGCGGTGTCTTGGCCGAGTTGTATCGACCGGTAAAAACCATAGAAAGTCAATCGAGGGTGGCGAACGCGACCTGTTGGCTGTACCCTTTATTTTATATATTGATAAATCTCAATAATAATTTAGATAAATTCAGACGTGATCAGCGCAGTGGCGCGGCCTCATTTTAAGCAGTGTTAGCGTCCGTCTGAAGAGAAGAGGAATACTATGGACGCCCCGGATAAAACCGACCTTAGCCAAGGAGGGCTTAAGCATAATGCCTTCCTTGCGTTACTCAATTCAATCGATCGGAGGCTCGGTTGGATTGAGCGTACGATCATTGCCAGTTGTGTGTTGCTTATGGCATTTCTGATGAGTGCCCACGTGGTAGGCAACCTTCTTTTCAATCGCGGCATTCCCGGCACCTACGAAATCACCGAAATGCTGATTGTGATTATCACCTTCGTCGGTGTGGGTTATGCGGCACGCCACGCACGACATATCCGCATGTCGGCGGTGTACGACCTGCTTAGTGGACGCTTGCGCAAAGCTCTGCTGATCACCATCAGTGTCGGTAGCGCCGTCTTGATGTTTTATTTTGCTTACAAGTCCGCGCAATACGACCTTGCCTTATATGCGCGTGGGCGCACCAGTTCTGCGCTGCACATCCCGATGTGGGTGATCAATCTAGCCTTGCCTGTAGGCTTCAGCTTGGCGGGTATTCAGTATAGCTTGACCGCCATTCGTAACCTGCTCAGTAATGAGATCTACCGCTCCTTCCGCGAAAAGGAAGAATATTCAGACATACCGCTCGATAACAGCGATGAACACCTTTGCCCCAAGGGCATCTCGGTGGCTGACAAAAACACCCCATCGACTGAGCGGGGCAAAACATGCTGATCCTCTTGTGCGTCATTATGCTGGT
Source organism: uncultured Thiopseudomonas sp. (assembly GCA_964385265.1). Taxonomy (GTDB): domain Bacteria; phylum Pseudomonadota; class Gammaproteobacteria; order Pseudomonadales; family Pseudomonadaceae; genus Denitrificimonas. The sequence goes on along the minus strand of CAYLOI010000027.1, from coordinate 23,134 downwards.
GCTGCTCTTGCTTGGCTTTCCGATGATGGTGCCCTTGGCTGTGGGCACACTCTTTATGATGTTCACGGATATGACTTTTTTTGGTCCAGACCAAGCTATAAGTTGGATGGCTAATGGCGTGAGCAGTTGGGTGCTGGCTGCCGTACCAATGTTTATTTTTGCCGCCGACATCCTGACCAAAGGCCATACCGCGAATCGACTGCTGGATTTGGTTGATTCTTTTACCCGCCACATTCGTGGTGGACTGCCAATTACTACCGCCATTTCTTGCGCTCTGTTCGGTGCCGTCTCAGGCTCAACCCAAGCAACTGTGGTGGCTATGGGTGGGCCGATGCGTCCGCGTTTGTTGGCCAAGGGCTATCCGGACTCCTTTACCTTGGCGTTGATCATTAATGCCAGTGATATTGCCCTGCTGATTCCACCAAGCATCGGTTTCATCATCTATGGCGTGGTGATGAAAGCATCAATCGGTGATCTGTTTCTGGCGGGGATTTTGCCGGGGCTGATGATTATGCTGATGTTTTCGGCCTATTGTTATATCTGGGCGCGGGTTAAAGGTATGTCCTCAGATCCGAAAGCGGCTTGGTCGGAGCGTTTCAGGGCTTTGCGCAAAGCCATTTTGCCGATGGGCTTCCCGGTTATTGTGGTCGGCGGGATATACGGTGGTTATTTCAGTGCGGTGGAAGCCTCAGCGGTTGCTGTGGCGTATGCACTGCTGCTTGAGGTGGTGATCTACAGAAAGGTCTCTATTCGCGATCTCGGCGGCTTGGCGCTGTCGACTGGCATGATTACCGCAGTGGTGTTTATTCTAGTGGCCATCGGCGCGGCATTTTCCCAAGCGTTGGGTACCGCTGGCATTCCAGAGCAACTGCTTGGTCCTACTATAGAACGCGTGGGCGACAATCAAACCCTAGCGCTGTTGCTGATTGCCATCGCATTCTTTATCGGCTGCATGTTTGTCGACCCGATTGTGGTCATTCTTATTTTGGTACCCATTTTTAAACCCTTGATCCAGTCCACGGGGCTGGACCCGATTCACGTGGGTGTGATTGTTACGCTACAGGCGGCGATAGGTTCGGCAACGCCGCCGTTTGGTTGCGATATCTTCACTGCCATTGCGGTGTTTCGCCGGCCCTATATGGATGTGATTCGCGGCACACCGCCCTTTGTTTTGATCTTACTGCTGGCCACCGTGATTTTGATTGTGTTTCCGCAGATATCACTGTTTCTGCCGTCACTGGGCGGCAATTAAAAGCAGTTAAACAGCAACAAAAAAGCCGGTGGTGCTGGTTATAGATCAGCACCACCGGCTTTAGCTTTAAGCATCAGGTGCTGGGATTGCACCTGTGCTGCCTGGCTTATTTAAGAGCCGGACTTAGCGTACTCGCGTAATAAAATATCCAGTGACTGTTTACCGCGCTCGCCCACTTCATCAATAAAGACTTGGCGCACAGGTTCTGCCAGTTTGCGGAATGCGTCCTGCTGCTCAGCGTTGAGTTCGATCATATTGATGTCGCTCTTCGACTTAATAGTATCTAAACGCTCTTGGTTAAATTTAGTTTGGATATCGTGACCGGTTTGCACCAGCGTCTGAGTCACATCCTTAAGCATGGCTTGCTCTTTATCGGAAAGCCCTTCGTACCAGTCCAGATTACCCATTAGCGTGGCGACAAACTGGGCTTGGCCGGCGAAGATCATGTTTTTCTGCACTTCGTAAAAACCCATTTCTTCATGGGCAAACACCGGCTGAATATTGCCGTCAGCCTGTCCTTGCTGCAGTGCACTGTAGAGCTCGCCATAGGCAATGGTGATTGGCGATGCGCCGTAGGCCTTGTAGGTGGAGCGCAGCAGGCTGTTGTCCATCACGCGGATGGCCAAGTTATTCATATCAGCAGGGGTTTTGATGGCTTTGTTCGAGGTCCATACCTGATAGCCTTCGGCCAACTCAGCCAGCGGTACCAGCCCACGTTGGCGGAAGGATTGCTGCCAAGGCTCGCTGTCAATAAACTCTGGCGAGTTGAGGACTTTTACGGTTTTAAATTGATCGCTGGGCATGACGAAGTTCAGGCTGAGTAACTGACTCTCAGGTACGGTTCCGCCTAAAGCGCCGGAGCCAAAGCCGACCTGGATCGCGCCACCTTGGATGGCATCGTACAACTCAGAGTAGCTAGAACCCCACTTACCATAGGGCAGCAGTTGCACGCTGATATCACCGCTACTTTTTTCTTCTATGAGTTCCTTGAAGGCTTCTGCATATTTTGCTTGGACGCTGCCCTCGATTTCTTCGAGGCCAAATCGCCATGTTTCTGCGCTTGCAGCGCTTGTCGCCGTGACAAGACCAACGACTGCAGCAAGGCATAGCTTTTTATAGAACTTCATGGTTTCTCCTTCAGAATAGTCTGATTTTTATTTTTTCTTGCATGAAACGTATTGGTTTGTTTTCCAGCCTAAGCACTGCTAAAACTGGCTGCTTGTTATGTTTTCAGTCCCCCATTAGCTTAGAATTGTATGCACTTTAAGTAGCTGCAGACGGCTTGATAAAGTTGCTTTGTAGCGGCCCAAACAGCATTAAAGCTAAGGTAACCATGGCAAACATATGGATTGATGGCAAGAAAACTATAATGATTATTATTTTTTTATCGCTGTGTGCTTGGCGAAATTTCAAGCATTTAACAGCATCTTTTTCTAGCAATAAATCTGTTCAGGGCAAGGTTTTTAACCAGCTTGCGCGATGATTTATCAGGAGCATTTTATGTCGAAGAAAGTAGTGATGTTTGAGTACGAAAAAGAAACCAAAAACAGTGTCCGCTACAAAGAAATCCCAGAGGAAGGCAGCGCGCCTATCATGGGTACTGTGTATGTGCAGAAGTGGTTTGCGGGTGATAGCAAACTTATCGAGATAAGCATCGACAAAAAAGACTAGCTGGCCCCGCAGAATATTAAAGTATTCGCTGAGCAGTGAGAGGCTTATCCTGTTAGCCAATGCCAGCCGAGTGGACGTGTGAGGCCGATGTGCTGCAAAGTGATGGCAAGTGTCTTGCTAGTCTGTGCTTAGTTGGTTAACAGCTGTGCTGATGGGCAATCTCAGAAAACTCCAATGCATTGACTTAAAAAGGATTCCATCATGAGTAAAACCGTTTTGATTACTGGCGCAAGCTCCGGCATGGGCAAAGAAACCGCGCTGCTGTTGGCCGAGCATGGCTACAGCGTGTATGCCGGGGTAAGACGTAGTAGTGAGGAGCTGCTGGATGAGGCGCAAAAGCGTGGGCTCACACTCAACACCGTAACCCTTGATGTGCAGGATACTGCGTCGATTCAGCAGGCCGTGCAGCATGTCATGGCGAAGGAAGGCAAGATTGATGTCTTGGTCAATAATGCCGGTTTCGGACTGCTTGCGACGCTAGAAGAGGGCACCGATGAGGAAATATTTCAGCAGTTTGATGTGAATGTCTTTGGCCTGATTAAGATGACCAGAGAAGTTTTGCCACATATGCGCCAGGCGCGCAGTGGTGTGGTGATCAATATTTCTTCTTTCCTCGGCAAAATGGGGTTGCCCTTGCTGTCGCATTACAATGCCAGCAAATATGCGGTTGAAGGCATTACCGATTCCTTGCGCTTTGAAGTCGCACCCTTTGGTATCAGAGTGCACTCTGTGCTGGCGGGTTTGTTCGGCACCAACTTTGTGAAAAAAGGGCTGGTTGCGAACAGCAAAACAACCAGTGATGACTCACCGTATAAAGAGTTGGTCGCGCATTTCGTGCCGATTGTCGCTAAGGCGATCAACCAAGGCCCTGATCCATTACCTATCGCGCAGGCGGTAAAAGATGTGATCGAGAATGAAGACAGCGATATTGCAGTTAAGGTTGGCCAAGAGTCAGAGCTGTTTGTGCCCCTGCGCAAGGATTTGGATGACAAAGCGTTCGAGCAGAAAGTAAAAGACACCTTTGGCTTATAAGTAACCCTGCAAAGAGTGACCTGTTTTGCCGGGGTTGCTCAGTCACCTCAATGCCCTACCAGCCTATTTCATGCTTAGGCTGGCAGGGCATTGCAACGCAAGCTGGGCATAATCCTGGCGACCAGACTTCCAAGCATTGAGCAGATGCAACGCTGTGCCCTACGCGATAGACTTGGCCGCGCTTATGGGGGTGCGTGGATTGCTGTGCATTTAACCAATTTAAAGGAGTCTCTGGTGCTAAAATTTTTTAGAGTTGCAAGCTTTATCGAGGGCATGTCTTACTTGCTCATACTCTGCGTCACGCTGGGTTTTATTAGCCGCGATTACGTTTCCACGCTGGGCATGGGGCATGGGGTGTTATTTATTTTTTACTTGGTGCTGTCAGTGCTGGTGACACGTCAACAAGGCTGGTCGCTACGGATTTGGTTGCTGTTGTTTTTGTCGGCCTTTATTCCCTTTGCGTTTGTCCCAGTGGAAATGTTTTTGCAAAAAGAGCTACGCAAAAATGCAGGTCGTATGCAATACACGTCTTAATTGCGTGCTTTGTTAGTCTGCAGCAGCTGACTGATCAGTCAGTGTTGGCTTTTAAGTATCTGCACTGATTGTTGGTGCCCTTAAGCCTGGCTTTAGTTTAGGATCGTTGCTGCACAGGTTGTGCGTCATAAAATATTGGCTTGATAAGTATGGACACCGAGTCAGCGTTCAGGGTTAAGAACTTGGCTCTAAGCTGTTAATGCTTAGTGGATAACAATAAAAATATGCAGTTTGATATTCGCACGTTGCTGGTTGCAGTGACATTAGCGACCGCGTTTTGCGCTGGCGCTAGATTTTTATTATGGCGTATGCATCCGGCTATCCCAGGGCTTGGCCGTTGGGCGTTAGCTGGCGCTAGTGCTGTCACTACATTTCTCTTGATTCTTTGTTACGGCCTGTTCCAGTGGCAGCCTGCTCTAGTCTTGGCGCAGCTGTTTATTGTTGTAGGTTTGGCACTGAGTTGGGATGGTTTTCGTCGATTCATTGGTAAACCTGCGCTCACATCTGCTGTTTTGGCGGGTATTGTGGCTGTCGGGCTGCTTTGGCTGGTTGTTGCACAAGGCCAATATTTCAGCGCAGCCAAGGGCGTCGGTAATGCTTTTTTGGTGGCCATTTTATCAGCCTTGATCGCCCGAGATTTACTCTTTGGTCAGCATGGCAATACAGCTGCGATACGTTCCACGGGATGTGTTTATGCGGTGAATACCGTTATTTTTCTGCTGCGTGCCATTGTTGCTCGGGACAGCCCAGAAATAGTCGACCTATTGAACCCCAACGGGGTGGCGGCTGCCATGCTGCTGTGGCTGCTGTGTACGATAATTGCGATTACGCTGGGAATGGTTTTGATGACAACCGAGCGCCTGCAGGACGATCTCAACAACCAAGCCAATCATGATCCATTAACCGGTGCATTTAATCGCCGCTCTTTTACTTTGCTGTATGAAAATGCCATGGCTGCAGCCCGTCGTCATCAGCGCCCGCTCAGCGTGTTAATGATGGATCTGGATGAATTCAAAAAAGTGAATGATCAGTTAGGCCATGAGTTTGGCGATAAGGTGTTGTGCTGTTTTGTTGGTGTGGCCGAGCAAGTGCTGCGTGACGACGATGTGTTTTGTCGCTTTGGCGGCGAAGAGTTTGTCGCCTTATTGCCCAATACCGGATCAGCAGACGCCTTGCTGGTGGCCAATCGATTGCGCAGCGCTTTCCAAACAGAGGTGGCATTACTCGACACTAAAACCACGGCTGCCCCTTTTGCCATGACTGTCAGTGTTGGTGTGGCAGAGCTGCAGCCAGATGAGAATTTCGAAAGCCTGTTGCGGCGTGCCGATACAGCTTTGTATCGAGCTAAAGACAATGGGCGTAACTGTTGTGAAAGTGCGCTACAAGCTGAGTAACCTCCTCGAAAAGCTTGTTGAATACAACGTTTAGGCGCTTCACTTGCCCAGACTTTCTCTAAAAATCAGCAGCGAATAGGCCATGGCGCATAGCTGAAAGCACTTTTTTTACCCATGCAAACAGGAAAAACCTGACTGCTCAGTTCTAAAAATAGCCAGAATGCCTAAGTTGATCAGAACAAAAATAAGCTATGCCACAATGATCACTTGTCCTTCAAAAAGTTATGCGCAGCATTGTTTTGTCGGCTGCAATAGCGCCTGCGACAGACAGGCTTTACCACATACTAATAAGATTAAGGTAGACAAGTGAATACACTAAATATCGAAAAACTAGTTGGCGATTACCCACTGTTGGAAAAGCTGATGGCGCTACAAAGTGTCAGTTGGTTTAACCCCAATATCACCAGTTTGGCGCAAGGCTTGCCGTATGTTGGCCTTGGTCAAGCGGATATAGATGATGCCAGCGCGCGCCTGCAGCGTTTTGCGCCTTATTTGGCCAAGGCCTTTGCGGAAACAGCAAAAACCCAAGGTATTATTGAGTCGCCAGTGGTGGCCATTCCGGCGATGCAAAAGCTGCTGGAGCAGCAGTATCAAACAGAGATTACTGGACGCTTACTGCTGAAAAAAGACAGCCACTTGCCGATTTCGGGCTCGATTAAAGCGCGCGGTGGTATCTATGAAGTCCTCACCCATGCTGAGCGCTTGGCCATGCAAGCCGGTTTGCTCAGTGAGTCCGATGATTACAGCAAACTTTTAAACGATGAGTTTCGCGAGTTTTTCCAGCAGTACAGTATTGCTGTGGGCTCGACCGGTAACCTGGGCATGTCGATTGGTATTATGAGCGCAAAACTGGGCTTTTCTGTGTCTGTGCATATGTCGGCCGATGCCCGCCAGTGGAAAAAAGACAAGCTTCGCGCGCATGGCGTCAATGTTGTGGAATACAGTGAAGACTATGGCGTAGCGGTGGAGCAGGGCCGCAAAGAAGCGCAAAACGATCCAAATTGCTTCTTTATTGATGATGAAAACTCGCAAACCCTGTTTTTAGGCTATGCAGTCGCCGGTGAGCGTTTAAAGCAGCAGTTTGCAGAGCTGGCGATTAAGGTGGATGAGCAGCATCCGTTGTTTGTTTATTTGCCTTGTGGTGTCGGTGGCGGTCCCGGTGGTGTGGCCTTCGGTTTGAAAATGGCTTTTGGCGATCATGTGCATTGCATTTTTGCCGAGCCGACTCACTCACCTTGCATGTTGCTGGGTATTTATACCGGTCTGCATGATGAGATTGCTGTGCAGGATTTGGGTATTGATAATATTACTGCGGCTGATGGACTGGCAGTGGGGCGCGCCTCTGGTTTTGTCGGGCGGGCAATGGAGCGTTTGCTGGATGGTTTTTATACCCTGAGCGATGCGACTATGTATCAGCATCTGGGCCAGCTGAGTCAGTGCGAGAATATTCAACTTGAGCCTTCAGCACTAGCCGGTATGCCGGGTCCAGTGTGGGTGATTGGCGATCAAGACTACCGACAACGCCTGCAACTGGATGAGCAAAAAATGCAAAACGCCACCCATCTGGTCTGGGCCACCGGCGGCGGCATGGTGCCAGAAGCAGAAATGGCCTCCTATTTAGCTCAGTCAGGGATTTAATGACTGCTTATGTATGACCCGCTTGTATAGGTGGCTTGTATCATCGCGGGTATAACCCGCTTGTATAGGGGGGGTTGTATCGCTTGCACAGGGAGTTGGCTGAGGTTTTCGGTTAAACTGCCGCACACTTAAATTTTTCGCAGTTATCTTTATGAATGACGATGTATCTTGCGGCAGTCGGCGGTTCTGGCTGGGTGCCTTGCATATTCTACCGCTGTGTTTAGCCGTGCTGCCGTGGGGTGTGCTGGCCGGATCGATGGCGGTCAGTCATGGTTTTAGTCCATTGCAAAGCATTGGCTTGTCAGTATTTCTGTTTGCCGGGGCGGCGCAATTGGTCACCATCAGCATGGTCGCTGCGGGCAGTGGTTTTATTGCGATTTGCTTAACCATCCTCATCATAACCGCCCAGCATTTACTCTATGCGCTGATTTTGCGTGAACACGTGTCCAGCTTGCCGTTAAAGAAACGGCTACCGGTGGCGTTTTTATTGACCGATGAGTTGTTTGCCTTAAGTGTGGGTAAGCGCTCCTACGATTTTGCCTATTTAATGGGCGCAGGACTGTGTTTTTATCTAGCCTGGATTAGCTTTACCCTAGTGGGCGTGCTGCTGGCGGCATCGGTGCCTAATCTGGCCGACTACCATTTAGATTTCTCCATAGTGGCCACTTTTATAGCCATTGTGGTGCCGATGATTAAGCGCATCAGCAGCTTGGTGGGGGTGCTGGTGTCGCTGCTGCTGTCGTTAGTGCTCAGTAGCTTAGCGGTGGCGGGTGCGATTGTCATAGCGGGGTTAGTCGGTATGCTCTGTGCAGTGGGCGTGGCACGCTGGCGCGGTGAAGCACTATGATTTGGTTATTGATTTTCAGCTTAGCCGGCATCGTGTTTTTTAACCGCTATGTGCTATTAGAGCCGCGTCTGCCGATACGTTTGCCCAGCGTGGTCCGCCAAGCGCTGCAGTATTCCGCGCCCTGTTTATTGACTGCGATTTGCGGGCCCATTCTACTTGGCGACAGCGGTTTAAGCGGTTTAGTCAGTAACCCTTACACCTATGCGGCGATATTCAGTATTGGCTGCGCCTTAGTGATTAAAAATATGCTGTTGTCGGTGCTGGTCAGTTTGGCTGGTTTTTACACGCTGTTGCATCTGATTGGCTGAGTGGCCAAGACAGCCACCCAGTTCGATTAATACAGCGTTGATTTTCAAGGATCTGGTTCAGGTTGCTGCAATTACTGAACAAGCCTTGCAGCGATTAACGAGGGCTTGAGTCGCACTGGCTGTGTCCGAAAAACGTAGCTGCTTGTGCCCGTGCCTATAGCCGCCTCTACTGCATAAATTCCTATTTAGTTTAGGCCTTCGCCTCGCTGACTTTATCCAGTAAATAGACTAAATGCTGATAGCTCAGATCGCTGTAGCTGCTCAGCCCCACTTCGCAGGTGCGGCTGCTGGAAAAGCCAGCGCTGCAGCCCTCAACCTTAGTGGCTAAGTCGCGCAAGGCATGTTGATTGAGGGCCGGCAGGGTGAAGCCTTTATCGCCAGCAAAGCCGCAGCAATGAATGCCTTCAGGCAGCACCACCTCTTGCGCGCAGTGTTGAGCAATCGCCAGAAAATTATCGGCTTGCTGCATATGCTGAGTGCTGCAGGTGATATGCACGGCGATTTTAGTCTCTAGCGGTGTAACCACTAAACGTGGCAGCACTTCTTCGCGCAGAAAACGCACCGAATCGTAAATCTTTAAGCGCGGATCATTCAGGTCTTGAATCAAGCGTAAGGTACAGGGACTGGTATCCGAATAAATTGGATCCTGCCCGTTGCGGCTGGCGCGTAATAACATCAAGCCCAACTCGTTGAGTTTGTCTGCTGCTTGCTTTGGGTAGCCTTTAGAAGCAAAGGGTTGGCCGCAGCAATTGTTGTCCATTGCCTCTGGGTAAATCACTTGAAAGCCTGCTTTTTCCAACAGCTGCTGGGTTTTATCGCGCAGGGGTGTTTGCTCAGCATCTAAATGCGCAGGCCCCATTACTTGTGACACGCAAGAAGCAAAGTAAACCACGCGCGGTTTATCGGCTGCTGTGTTACTGCTGTTGTTGGCTTCGGATAACTTTGCCGCCTGCGGCGTGGCCGTTAGATAGACAGGAAGCTGTGAGAAGCGCTGGTGTAACTGCGATGACCAGCGGTACATGCGTGGCGCAGTCAGTACTTTGCGCGCCAATTCAGCACCTAACAGAGCCCAGCGTGCGGCGCGCGCTGCTTGGGCAAAGGAGCGGGCAAGGCGTTTTGCTGTATCGGGGTGCTGAGCTTGTACAGCGCGCAACTCACGCACTAAATCACCGGTATTAATCCCTACCGGACAGCGAAGTGCGCATAAACCGGTGGCTGCGCAGGTGTCGATGCCGTGATATTGATAACGCTCCTCCAACTCTGTGCTATCGATGCCGTTGCGTTTTTTCTGTTGAATATCACGCCAAGCGACGATGCGCTGGCGCGGTGAGAGGGTTAAACCGTGCGCAGGGCAGACCGGTTCGCAAAAACCGCACTCAATGCATTTATCAATCAGCGGATCTGCTTCAGGCATGAGTTTGAGGTTTTTCAGATGGATCTCTGGATCGTCAGAGAGCACTACATCCGGATTTAAAATCCCTTGCGGGTCGAGCAAACGTTTAATTTGCCACATCAACTGATAGGCATCGCTGCCCCATTCCAGTTCAACAAAGGGCGCCATATTGCGCCCAGTGCCATGTTCGGCTTTGAGTGAGCCGCCAAATTCAACCGCAACCAGCTGAGTGACCGCTTGCATAAAGGCGCTGTAACGGGCGACTTCTTCGGGCTGATCAAAACGCTGGGTAAAAACAAAGTGCAAATTACCTTCCAGCGCATGACCAAATAAAACCGCTTCGTCATAGTGGTAGTCATCCAGTAGCGCCAGCAGTCGGTTGACCCCAGCGGCCAGATGCTCCAGCGGAAAAGTGACGTCTTCAATAATTACTGTGGTGCCGTTTTCACGCACCGCGCCAACCGCAGGGAAGGTGTCTTTGCGCATGCGCCACAGCTGTTCATACACTGTTGGGTCTTGGCTAAAGGCTACGTGCTGCTCTTTAGGGAAATGTGCGATGGCGGCGTTGATTTGCTGCAGTTGTTGTTCCAGCAAGCTGTTGTCAGGCGCGTTGGATTCGATCAGCAGTGCACAAGCAGAAACGCTGAGCTGCTCAATCCAGTCCGGCATCCCAGCCATATGTTGCACGCTGCGCAAACTGCGCCGATCCAGTAATTCCACGGCAGAAACTGCTTGTTGCTTGAGCAGCACCACCGCTTGGCAGCAGGTTTCTACATCAGGAAACACCACCAGTGCTGTGGCTTTGTGCGGGTAGTCGGGCACAGTGTCGTAGGTGACTGAGCTGATAAAACCTAAGGTGCCCTCGGAGCCCACCATTAAGTGGGTGAGAATATCTAAAGGGTCAGTGAAATCAATTAAGGCGTTAAGCGACAGACCCGTGGTGTTTTTTAAACGGTATTTATGTTTGATTCTTGCTGCCAGCGCGCTGTTGTTACGGGTGTTTTCTGCCAGTTGGCTGAGCTGTTCGAGCAGCTCACGATGACTGTGGCGAAAACGGCTGACGCTGGCTAAGTCAGCACTGTCCAGCACGCTACCATCGGCGAGCATAAGGCGCATAGCCGACAAGGTTTGATAGCTGTTTTGTGCTGTGCCACAACACATGCCGCTGGAGTTGTTGGCGACAATACCGCCGATCTTCGCCGCATTAATTGACGCGGGGTCAGGGCCAATTTTACGTTGCAAATGCGCCAGAGCTTGATTGGCATGTGCACCAATCACTCCAGGTTGCAGGCGGATACGTTGGCCGTTATCGAGGATTTCTTTGTTATTCCAGCGATCGCCAAGGACGATGAGCACCGAATCGCTGATGGCTTGCCCAGATAAACTGGTACCTGCCGCACGAAAGGTGACTGCTACTTGGTGGATACTGGCCTGCTGCAGAATCAACGCGACTTCAGCTTCGGCTTCAACGCGGATAACCAGTTTTGGAATTAAGCGATAGAAACTGGCATCGGTACCAAACGTCAGCGTCGATAACGGATCAGAAAAACAGCGCTCGGCTGGAATCTGTTGCTCGATCGCTGTTAGAAAGGCTGCCGGTAGACTCATGCGTCCTCCACGATTAAAACGATTAAATCTTTGGGGCCGTGTGCGCCATAGGCTAACACCTGTTCAATATCGGCCGTTTTGGAAGGACCAGAAATCAGCAGCAAGTTGGTTGGCATGGGTTTGGGCCAGTGCTGTTGCGCTTGGTACAGATTGTCATAGATCTGGCTCGCGCTCAGCAAGGCAATATGCAGCGGCGGCACTAAACTCATCAAACGTGGCTCATCAGGGCTGGGCTGCACCACCAGTGTGCCGGTTGCAGCAATGCCGGCTAGGGTGCCTGTAAAGCTAGCGGGCACATCATCAAACAGCTCACGCTTCCACTCTTCAATGGGGCGGTCATAGGCCAATAACTGTAATGGGTTCTGCTGGGCCTGGCAGTAGCTGCTGAAAGCGTGTCCGTGTGTTGTGTTGGGTGCGATCAGCAGTTTATTTATTTGGCGCTGGCCTAAAAGTTGGCTGAGTAACGCTGGCCATGCGTCGCTGCGGGTCAGGTGCACTTCGCTGTGTACTGCTGTCATGAGTTCTTTTAGACGCGTGGTGCGCTCCGTAGCGTTGTAGCGCCAAGGCTCATCCACCAAAGCGGCATCGAAAGGGTCAGCAATGGGTGTGGTGCCAGCTAGACTGCTGCGTAAGCTGGCGAGAATCGTCTCTCTGGCACTCATGATTTTTTCTCCAAATGCTGTTTAGCCAATTCATGCAAGCTGCGTTTTGCGAACTTGGGAGCACTGTGGTTTTGTGTCCAAGGGCCGAGATTCTTAGGTGTCAGTCCGCCCAAGCGCGTGGCCATAAAAGTGCCGGTTTTATACAGCCACGGCACGCTATTAAAATACTGCCAACCTTTCCACAATAGGCGCTCTGAGCCTGAATAGCGGCTGCCTTGGCCATCCATGACCTGACCGGCTTGTTGCGGTGATTTAACATTTTCTTCACGCAGGCGGCGTAATAAAGCAGGGATCGGAATTTTAACGGGGCAGACTTCACCACAGGCGCCGCAGAGTGACGAAGCTGATGGGTGATCTGGAGTGTTTTCTAAACCTAACAAGTGTGGCGAAATGATTTTACCGATGGGGCCAGGGTAAACGGTGCCATAGGCTTGACCGCCAATTCGTGTATAGACAGGACAATGGTTCATGCAGGCACCGCAGCGGATGCAATTGAGGGTTTGTCGCAGTTCGCTATCGGCAAAGGCTTGGCTGCGACCGTTGTCCAGTAACACCAAATGCACTTCTTCAGGGCCATCGAGCTCGCCGGGTTGGCGCGGTGCCGAGATCATATTCACATAAGTGGTGATGCCTTGGCCCAGCGCAGAACGGGTCAGCAAGGACAGCAGCGGTACGGTGTCTTGCAAATTGGCGACAACTTTTTCAATCCCCGTCACAGCAATGTGCACCGGCGGTACCGTGGTCGACATACGGCCATTGCCTTCGTTTTCCACCAGCAACAAGGTGCCGGTTTCGGCCACGGCAAAGTTCACCCCAGAGATACCAATATCAGCATGGAAAAACTTCTCACGCAAAATACCGCGCGCCGACTGAATCAAGCTATCGACATCATCGGTATAGGGCAGGGCCAAACGGTGCTCGAATAAACGCCCGACTTGCGCAGCATTTTTATGAATGGCCGGCATAATAATGTGGGTGGGTTTTTCATTATCCAGCTGAATAATGTATTCGCCCATGTCCGATTCCAGCGCTTCAATGCCATGCTCGGTCAGGTATTCGTTCATGCCCATTTCTTCGCTGACCATGGATTTGCCTTTGATCACCTGAGTTGCGTTACGCGCCTGAGCAATCTGCAACACAATCGCATTGGCTTCAGTCGTGCTGCTGGCCCAATGCACTTGAATGCCTTGTTTGGTGAGATTGGCTTCCAGCTGTTCAAGTAAATCCGGCAGTTCAGATAAGGCGCGCGCCCGGACTTTATTGCCCAACTCGCGCAAGTTTTCACGCTCGTCTGCATCGGGCATGGAGATGATGCGTTTGCTGATCAAAGAATCCATGGCGCTGCGCATATTGTTGCGCAGTTGTTGGTCTTTTAACGACAGGCGCGCGTTGGCTTTGAGGTTGCGTGCCGTGACATCGACGGCGTGAATACGTTGGCTAATCATGGCTTAACCTCCGGCTTAGGCTGGGTGCGTTGCCATAAAAAACTGGCCAGATGCTGCCCAAGCAAAGGGATGTTTTGTTTCTCAAAGGCACCGTTGATATTCAATAAACAGCCACAATCGGCACTGACCACCTGTTGTGCGCCGCTGGCCTGTAACGATTGGGTTTTATCCGCCACCATGGCACCGGCGATATCTGGCATGCGCACTGAAAAAGTACCACCAAAACCACAGCATTCGCTTTCGTGGTCATGTTCAACGCGTTCGACGTTGTCCAATTGGCTGAGTAAGGCGCGCGCATGCACATGGGTATTCATTTCGCGGCGAGCTGAACAGGAGGTGTGCAATGCGATTTGCAATGGCTCGCCTTGGTCAGCAAGTTGCACCTTGCACACATGCAATAAAAACTCAGCCAGTTCATAGGTGCGTTCGGCTAAGTCATGCACCTTGGCCAGCGTGTCAGGTTCGTCTTTAAATACGTCAGCATAGTGCTCACGAAACATACCGGCACACGAGCCAGAGGTGACGACGACTGGCCAACCACCTTTAAATAAATCAATCTGTGAACGCGCCACTTCCCGCGCCTGTTCGGTATAGCCTGACGTGTAGGCTGGTTGCCCGCAACAGCTTTGCCCTTGTGGGAAATCAACGTTAATCCCTTCGCGCTCTAATAAGTGAATCGCATCCATACCGGCTTCAGGGAAAAATAAATCCACTACACAGGTGCCAAATAAGTACACCGTTTTGGGTTTGCTGGAGGGGTATTCACGTGCGGGCTTACGTGGTGGGGCAACACGTGTTTCTTGCGCTGCTGCATTATAAAATAGATCGCTCATAGTAAGCTCCGACGGTATTCAGGTAGAGCGTTTGCGGGCTGTGTTGTGTTGGCTGTAGCTACACAAGACAGACCCGCTTTGCATAGGGTTTTAAAACAGTAATGGATCGCTGATACCCAGTACTGTAACGGCAAATAAGATAATTAGGCCGGTAAAAAAGACGTAGTACAAGGTTGGCCAGATCGTCTTCCTCAGTGTAGCGCCTTCTTGTCCTAATAAACCCACAGTAGCAGATGCGGCGACGACGTTATGGATAGCAATCATATTACCTGCTGCTGCACCAATTGCTTGGCCGGCAACGATGATTGCGGTCGAAATACCGAGGTTTTCGGCAACACCAAACTGAAACTGGCTGAACATCATATTACTGACAGTATTAGAACCTGCAATAAATGCTCCGAGCGCACCAACACTGGGTGCAAAGAGTGGGTAAATGTCACCAAAGCTGTCGGCAATGAAACGTGCCATTGCAATGGGCATGCTGGGAATGTCTGCCGCATTGACGCCAGAGTTAATTAGGATACGCACCATAGGTACGGTAAACAGTAAGACAAAGCCCGCACCGAGTAAAATACGACTTGATTCGCTTAATGCTGAACGAAAGCTCTGCCATTGCATGCGATGTAAGAAAAATGCACTGCAAGCGACAAACACTAATATCCCGCCAGGCAAGTACAGCGGCATAAAGTCAGCATTAATTCCTGCTTCACCTAAGATGCTTGGAAATTTAATCACCACGGCTTTCATCGCGCTACCCACGCCCGGGAACACACGGCTGATGACCAATAGTAGGCCGACTAAAATGTATGGTAGCCACGCGAGCTTGTTACTCATAGGCTTGCAGGTGACGTTGTCCAGTTTCATTTCAATAGAGCCCAACCATTGGCTTGGCCATTCTTTGGCTGGGGCAAAATCCCAAGTGGTTTTTGGCGTAAGAAAATTAAAACGTGCTGCTGTGGTGACAATCGCTAAACCGATTAAACCACCCAGTAATGAAGGGAACTCTGGCCCTAGTAAAATACCGGTTGCGGCATATGGGATGGTGAACGCTAGACCTGCAAATAGTGCGAAAGGAAGGATGGCAAAGCCGGCTTTCCAGCTTTTTTCTTTACCAAAAAAGCGCGTCAGCATTAAAACCATAATCAATGGAATGATTGCACCAACAATGGCATGGATAATAGCCACTTGACTGGTGATCAACTGTAGAAAGGTGGCCCAGTCTGAACCGTTCTCTAAAAGTCGTGAGCCGATTGTTTCGCTATCCAAGCCACTGGTAATACCAATAATTATAGGTGTTCCGACAGCACCGAATGATACAGGTGTGCTTTGCACTAGCATGCCAAGCATGACGGCTGCCATTGCTGGGAACCCAATAGCTACCAGCAGGGGTGCGACAATCGCAGCGGGTGTGCCAAAGCCTGAAGCGCCTTCGATAAAGCAGCCGAATAACCACGCAATAATCACTGCTTGGACGCGACGGTCAGGGCTGATAGTAATAAAGCCAGCACGAATTGATTGAATCGCGCCTGAGTGCTTTAGGGTGTTCAACAGCAGGATTGCCCCGAAGATAATCCATAATACACCGGCTGTAATCACCAGCCCTTGTAGGGTTGAAGCTAAAACACGATTAAAACTCATCTCCCAGCAATAGAGGGCGATTGCTGCGGTTATTACAAAAACCAGTGGCATGGCGCGCTTTGCCGGCCAGCGTAAGCCAACCAATAAAATTGCGGCCAGAAAGATCGGTGAAAATGCTAATAGTGCAAGTACATTAGGCGACATGACGGAGCTCCAGTAGCTGCTCTATGCAACCTGAACGGACAAAAGTGAGGGTTGATATATTTGGCATGGTATAGACCTTTGCGTGTTATTGTTTTTATAATTGGTAAGACCAGTTTACAATCGACTTTTTATAGTTAAATGCGTCACGCTCTGTCTGTCAATTTATTTGTTTGCGACTTTAGTCTTTATTGGTCTTTTACAGTGACTGAGGTAGGGCGTTATACGCTGTGGTAAATAGACGTTTGTGATAGCCTAGAGCTTCTTAAGCAGCTGTTTTGGTAGGGTAAGAAAAGAGCCATGAGCTTTGCACATATACAACAACGCCGTTTGTCGGATGATATTGTTGAACAGCTAGAAACCATGATTTTAGAAGGCGTGCTGCAAGCCGGTGAACGGCTGCCGGCAGAGCGTAAGCTGGCTGAGCAGTTTGGCGTGTCGCGCCCCTCGTTACGTGAGGCGATTCAAAAGTTGGTGGCCAAAGGCTTGCTGATCAGCCGACAAGGTGGGGGCAATTACGTCAGTAAAGAAGTGGGCGCAACCTTTAGTGATCCGCTGCTGGCGTTGTTGGCCGGCAAAGCTAATGCGCAAAAAGATCTGCTCGAGTTTCGGCATACCTTGGAAGGCGCTTGCGCTTATTATGCTGCGTTGCGCGCTACGCCAGCCGATCATCAGCGTCTCGATTTAGCCTTTGCTCAGCTTGAATCCTGCTATGCAAACAGTGCAGACAGCTGCCGTACCGAAGAAGGCTTGGCTGATGCATGCTTTCATTTAGCCATTGCTGAAGCCAGCCACAATATTGTCTTGCTGCATACGGTGCGCGGCTTGTTTGAAGTGTTGCGTGGCAATGTGATGACCAATATTGGTGGCATGTACCCACAGCGTAGCGAAACTCGCACAATGCTGATTGAGCAGCATCGTGCCCTGTACCAAGCCATCAAGGCTGGGCAGGCGGAGCAGGCGCGCCGCTTGTCCAATCAGCATATTGAGTATGTTTGTGAGGTGTTGGCGGAAGTGGATGAAGAACAATTGCGCCTGCAACGCTCGCAGCGACGTAAAGGTGTATAGCGGCACGCACTGCATATTAATAATTTGCAGACTTTAACCTGTGCGCATTAAAAAACCCCAGCACCGTCACCGATGCTGGGGTTTCGTGTCACGCAGCGTACATTCAAAAGTCATGCCCCGTATTCGTAGGTCGACCTTTTAAGGTCGACACCATCATTACGGCACAATTCTAAAGCGTCACGCCGCCTAGCCGGTTAGGGCAAGCAACTTACAACTGCTTGGTGCAGTAGTAAAAGTCAACGCACTCGTACTCGCCTGACTTGACGCGCGCATCTGCCTCAGCGGCTGTCGCTGCGGGTGGCACGATAACGCGATCACCTGGCTTCCAACCTTCAGGTGTAGCAACTTTGTGCTCGTCGCTGGTTTGCAGTGCATCCAGTAAACGCAAGAACTCGTCGATTAAACGGCCGTTGCTCATTGGGTAGTAAACCATTGCGCGTAAAATGCCATTGGGGTCAATGATGAACGTTGCACGCACTGCTGAGGTATCGGCTGCGCCGGGGTGAATCATGCCGTAGGCACGGGCCACATCCATTTTTAGGTCAGCAATGATTGGGAAAGGAATGGTTACGCCAAACTTTTCTTCAATGTTACGCATCCAAGCAATGTGTGAGTGGTGGCTATCGATAGATAAACCCAATAGCTCACAGTTGCGTGCGTTGAACTCAGGTGCCTTTTTAGCGAAGGCAATAAACTCAGTGGTGCACACTGGGGTAAAGTCAGCTGGGTGTGAGAACAATACCAACCACTTGCCTTTGTAATCATCTAGGCACTTATCACCGTCAGTGGTTGGCGCGTTGAACTCAGGTGCGCGCTCATTCAGACGTGGTAAACCGTAAGCTGCTGTATCAGTTGTTTGCATGGTGTATCTCCTTGGTTGTTTGCTTAACTTGGATACAATATAGCATGCAAAAAATATACTGAATTGTTATATATTGATTGCTCTGATAGCTTTCTACTATTGAAGCTGTTTTAACGATAGGGTTTTGGGGATGACTCTGTGGCGCTTCACTCGCTATGTCGTGATACTGACAGACGAGTGAAACGTCACTTTTATGCAGTAGGTTGAGCTTGCAGAAAGCAGGCTGCTATTTAACAACTAAAATTGGCAGAGTGCTGTTTTCCAGCATTTTTAAAGTGTTACTGCCAATAAAAAACTGGCGTAAACGTGTACCGGAAAACGCACCCATGACTAGCATGTCGATAGCGTTGTCTTGTTGGTAGGTGAGTAGTTGCCTGAAAATATCGCCTTCTAGATAGCTTGCCTTAACTGAAAAACCACCTTCAATCAAGCGCTGTTCTGCGCGTGCAAAAGACGCCTGCAAGTCGTCTTGTTTGTTCTTGACGGTAACCAAATGGCACTCTAAGCCGCGCAATAAGTCGCTGCTTAAAATACGCTGCAGTGCTTGCTCAGTGGTGGCGCGCCCGTCAAACGCTAGCATAAAGTTTTTCGGCGCAATAAAATCATGCGCCGTGATCAGCACCGGGGTATGAACCCGGCGTAATAGATTTTCCACATGACTGCCCAGCACGTTGATTCTTTGACCGCTGCTACTGCCAGAATGGCCAATAATCACTAAGCGCGCAGTGTCTTCGAGTGTTAGCAGGGTGTCGATAAATTCGCCATGGCGCTGCAGCGTTTCAACCTGCTCGCAGCCAGCTTCAAGCGCTTTTGTTTTGGCTGCTTCGAGCAGCTCTTTACCCAGCTGCAGGGATACTTTGGCGCGCAGTTGGTCGAGCGTGGCAATTTCCGTCATCAGTTTAGAGCGCGCACCAAGGCCGATCGCTCCGGATAAATCTTGGCTGTCGGGCTGGGGCTGCTTTTCGATACTGTGCAAAAACATTAACGGGCTCTTGAGCTGCCCACCGGCCCAGATCGCAGCGTCTTGCACGCTGGTCGACCAGGTTGATTCATCAATGCAGGCTAGAATATGTTGCATAGTTTAGTCCTCAGTGGTCACTCAATAGTTTTTCAACGGCTTTGGGATCAGTGTGCACGGAAAATTTATCAATCACTGTTTTGCTGGCTTGATTGATGCCGATCACTTCAACCTCAGCGCCCAAACGTTGGTACTTGATCACCACGCTGTCCAGCGCCGAGACCGCAGAGATATCCCAAAAATGTGCGCGGGTTAAGTCGATCACAACTTTTTCTGCCGCATAGGCAAAATCAAATGAGGCAACAAACTTCTCTGCCGAGGCAAAGAATACTTGGCCAATCACCTGATAATGCAGCGGTGCGTTGGCGTCTGTTTGTTCGCGTTTGATTACCATTAAGCGGGCGATTTTATTAGCGAAGAACAAGGTCGACAACAACACACCGGCTAATACGCCTAACGCTAAGTTATGCGTGGCCAGCACTACGGCAACTGTGCTGATCATGACAATATTGGTGGAGAGCGGGAATTTTTTCAGATCGCGCACCGAGCTCCAAGAGAAGGTGCCGATGGAAACCATAATCATCACCGCGACCAACGCCGCCATGGGGATTTGTCTAATCCAGTCGCTTAAAAACACCACCATAATCAACAAAAAGAAACCGGCGCAGAAAGTGGATAAACGGCCACGGCCACCGGATTTAATATTGATTACCGATTGCCCAATCATCGCACAGCCAGCCATACCGCCGAGCAAACCCGCGCCAATATTGGCAATACCTTGGCCTTTACACTCTTGGTTGCGATCACTTTTAGTGTCGGTCAAATCGTCAATAATGGTTGCCGTCATCAGGGATTCAAGCAAGCCAACGATGGCTAAAGCCACCGCGTACGGCAGAATAATGCCTAAGGTTTCTAAAGTGAGCGGCACTTGCGGCCACAAGAAAATCGGCAGGGTATCGGGCAGCTCGCCCATATCGCCCACGGTGCGAATGTCCATACCTAAATACATGGCAACGCCGGTTAACACCACAATACAAACCAGCGGCGAGGGAATGCTTTTGCCGATTTTAGGCAGCAGCGGGAACAGATAAATCAGAGCCAAACCGGCTGCGGTCATGGCATACACATGCCAGGTGACATTGGTCAGCTCCGGCAGTTGCGCCATAAAGATCAGAATCGCCAGTGCATTAACAAAGCCGGTGACTACCGATTTAGAGACAAAACGCATCAGCGTGCCCAGCTTTAAGTAGCCGGCGGTAATTTGTAGAACACCGGTGAGTAAGGTCGCGGCCAGCAGGTATTCGAGACCATGCTGCTTAACTAAAGTGACCATGAGCAAGGCCATTGCGCCAGTTGCTGCGGAAATCATTCCCGGGCGGCCACCAACAAAAGCAATGATCACCGCAATACAAAAGGATGCATAGAGGCCCACTTTGGGGTCAACCCCGGCGATAATCGAAAACGCGATGGCTTCAGGAATCAGTGCCAGCGCCACCACCAGACCTGAGAGCAGGTCACCACGTATATTGAAAAACCACTCATGTCGCATATTTTTAAGCATAAATTATCCGTGCGGCTGAGCGCGGATTGCGCTCAGGCTCAAGTCGTACTGATAGGTATCAGTCAGGGTTGCAGTGTGTCGCAGATCAGGGGTAGCAGAGGCGACTGTTTGCGCTGCTCAGCTCAGTGTACGCGCGCACTTAACGCCGGCCGACTGATAACGGCTCAGGCAATAGCAGTGCTGTGCGACAAAAACAGGCGTAAGTCTATCAGCTTGAAGGTGAGATTCAATTTGTTCGCGGTTTTGTTGCGGCTTAATGGGGTTTATCTAGGAATAGGTATTGCTTTGCTTTTATCTGTACAAGCCCGTATCAGCCGTCCTTGGCTAAATTAGATCAGCCTAAGACAACCGGCACGCAGTGGTAGCCGCCCAGCGGTGGCTGCTCACGCTCAAGTGTTTGCCCGGGGGCTAAGCTGATGCTATTGCTGCAGGCCAAGAGCGCTTGAGTGATGATGCGCAGTTGCCAAGTGGCGAGTAAGCGGCCTGGGCAGACGTGTTTGCCAATGCCGTAGACCAGGTTATCTGCTGCGTGCGCCTGTGGAGCAAAGGCATTGTTGTTAAACACACTTTCATCGCGGTTGGCTGAGGTCCAGTTCAAATGCACCCGAGCCCCAGCGGGCAGTTGTTGTCCGGCGATGCTGACCGGGCAGGTGGTAACGCGACGGTTTGAGACAAAAGGATTGTCCAAGCGCAGGATTTCATCGATCGCCGCATCCACTTCAGCATCGGGTGCGCTGGCTAAAGCCTGTGCTTGCTGTGGATGTTGCGCCAGATAAGCGACAATCACCCCAACACATAAAGCGATGGTGCCTAAGTGGCCGCCGGTCCAGTTGCGTAAAATAGATACCAGTTCGGCTTCATTTAATTCGCGGCCATCGACCTGTTCGCGACACAAAAGGCTGGTGGCATCATCAGGGTCAAACTGGTTGTGCTGGGCATGCGCGGGATTACGACGCGGATTAATCATTGAGAGAATAATCTGGTCAAAATCCTCGGCAACCTGTGCCTTTTTGCTGTCGTCTGCGCAGCGGCTGGCGTTGTGATTGTCTTGTGTCCACTGCAACAGTTTGCTTTCTAACTCAGCCGGCCAGCCTAACCAAGCACATTGTGTTCGCGCAGCAAAGACCGCACCAATATCGCTGACCGCATTTAAGCGGCTGCCTTTGGCTAATGATTGAGTCAGTTCTGCGGCGATCTGTTTAAACCCTGGCAGATAAGGGGTGAGCGCTTCACGGCTGAGGTGGCGGTCAATCAGCGCACGAAAACGGCTGTGCTGCGCGCCATCAAGGCCATTGGGTACTTGCAAGAAACGTGATACTTGACTGGAAAAAACTGCGTCATCCAAGGCTGCAGCTTTGACATCGGCATGGCGCAATAGCAGCCAGTCGCCGTCTGGATTTTGCACCATAGCCTGCTGTTGGCGCAGCGCATCAGTGACTGCGCGTACATCACTATTGGAATTTGATTTGTCTGTGTGTTGATCAGCAGTCATAGTCGATTCTCCAGCAAAAATATAATGCGCCTGGGCTTGAGTTTGTCAGCTAGTAAAGGTGCAGGCGTGGCTTGCAAATCAGACTAACTGAGCCGTATCAGGCGATCAAGTCAGCTGGCTAGGATCGTCTTATAGCGGTCAATGCGGATGCTGTGTTGGCTACAGGTGCAGGCTGTTGTAACAGAATGCAGGTCAAGCGTAGAGGGGTGTTGCAGGTTTGTGCGGGATAATGCTTTAGGCCATTACATACAGCAGTAATGGCCTAAAGACATTTAGAGCGTTAAAGGTTGCCAGCTATTACAGCAGGTGGGCAACGCCTTGTTTTTCTTGCTCAAGCTCATCCAAAGTAATGTTGATGCGCTCTTGGCTGAATGCATCAATTTCTAGACCTTGCACGATTTCGTACTTACCGTTGGCGCAGATCACTGGGAAGCCGAACATGGTGTCTTTCGGAATACCGTAAGAACCGTCAGAAGGAATACCCATAGTGGTCCACTTGCCATCGGTACCCAACCACCAGTCGTGGATGTGGTCGATTGCAGCGTTGGCCGCAGAAGCTGCAGAGGACAGACCGCGTGCTTCAATGATTGCCGCGCCGCGCTTACCAACGGTAGGCAGGAACACGTTAGCGTTCCACTCTTGGTCGTTGATCATGTCTTTTACGCTTTCGCCGTTGATAGTAGCAAAGCGGTAGTCAGCGTACATGGTTGGGCTGTGGTTGCCCCAAACGCATAGTT
>CAYLOI010000026.1:0-28986 GCA_964385265.1 uncultured Thiopseudomonas sp. | reverse complement strand
GGGGTCGCGGGTTCGAGTCCCGTCCACTGCGCCATATTACGAAAACCCGTTAAGTCTTAAAACTTAACGGGTTTTTTCGTTTCTGTAGCATTAAAAATTTCATAATGCTTATCGCCTTGCGCTGCTGTTTAATCAGATAAAGATTTAAGCATCCACACATCGCAACCACCGTGCAGCGTTCCAGCTAAAGGCTGCTGAAGATGGCTAAACCCCAGCTGCTCATACAAACGAATAGCAGCCTGCATGTTGCTGAGGGTGTCTAAATAACACTGCTGATAACCTTGCTTGCTAGCAAAGGCTAAGCAAGCTTGGGTGAGTGCTTTGCCGATGCCCAGGCCTTGGCTGCTGGGCAGCAAAAAGAGCTTTTTCAGCTCGCAGATCTCGCTGTAGTGCAGAAAAGGCGCAATGCCTGCACCGCCCACCACTTGACCGTCCAGCACGGCAACTAAATACTGACTGCGATTTTCAACCAAGTAATGTTGGCTCATGCAGCTGACTTCTGCATCGGCGGGGCCAAAACCCTCACCCACAGCACCGTATTGTGCACCGACCTGTTGAATAATCCGGCAGATAGCGGCGTCATGCTGTGCTTGGATGGGGATGATTTGGTACATCAGTTTAGCTCGCTTAAAATGAGTAAATACTGTCGTTTTTCCACTCTGTGGCCAGCAAATTGACTAAATCAGCTGCAGGCATCTCGCGCGCTAATGGTGCTGATTGTCCAGCCCAAAATGGTGCGAAGTCATAACAGTCTTGTTGGCTTGCTGCTGCATACAATGCTTTGCTGGCGCTATAGGTGGTTGGATAGGCCGGCAACAATGCCTGTTTATCACTCAGCTCACTATGAAAACGATTGACCAGACCACGCGCTGGGCGACCAGAGATGACAGCGGTGACGTCAGTTTTGTAAGCACGTGCGCTTTTTAATTGCTCGCGATAGGCTGGGTTGGCTGCTGACTCAGGGCACAAAATAAAAGCAGTGCCCATTTGTGCTGCGCTGGCACCCATATTCATCACTTGCGCGATGGCTTGGCCATGCATAATGCCGCCTGCGGCAATAATGGGTAGCTGGCATTTTTTGCTTAATAGCTGCAGTAAGCCGAATAGTCCTAGCTTTACGTCCTGAGTCGGGTCAAACACACCGCGGTGACCACCTGCTTCATAGCCTTGGGCGATAATCCCATGCAGGCCTGCATCCTCAATCGCTTTAGCTTCTGCCAAGTTGGTGGCACAGGCTAACAACTTAATGCCTGCTTGTTTCAATGCTTGAATAAAGGCTGTACTGGGCAAGCCAAAGTGAAAACTGACCACCGGTGGACGCTCATCCAGCAGCATCTCTAGCATGGCTTGGTTATCAATAAAGCTGGGCGGGCCCGGATTAAGCTGGGTGGGTGGCTGGGCGCAAAACTCAGCAAAATAAGGTTGCAGCACATCCAACCATGCTTGCTCACGCTTAGCATCGGCAACAGCAGCTTGGTGGCAGAAAAAATTGATATTAAAAGGTTTAGTGGTGGCCTGTTTGAGCTGCTGAATTTGCTCACGTGCCTGCTCTACAGCGTAGATGCCCAAACCGAGTGAGCCTAAGCCGCCTGCATTCGACACTGCTGCTGCTAAAGCGACGGTAGAGGTGCCCGCCATCGGCGCTTGAATAATTGGAAACTGGATACCTAATTCTATTAGCAATGCATTTGGCATAAGGAACTCCGCTCAATTTAATAGGGATTAAAGATGTCGTTCAGCACAGCATTCTGCGCCACATAGGTGCCAGCTGCCAATTATTCAGAAGTAGGGCAGGGTAAATGCTGTGATAATAGCGGCTACAACAATTAAAGCAAAAATCTTGTAGGGCCAGCTAAATAGTGGTGGTTTGCCTGTTGGTTTCATCTGGGTTATGCCGCCTTGCAGTATCTGTAAGCTTTTATAGGGTGCGTGTGAGTAGCTGTAACAATAACCAGATTCTAGCTTTTTGTGCGGATAAGTCACCTAGGGTAATTAACCCCAAGTCTTGATAGCACTCAATGGGAAGAATGCCCCCTGCGCCAACCCGCGAGGTCATTACCACTGGAATGCCACGCTCGCGTACTTTATACAGCGCCTGTTCTTCTTGTGGTGAGCAGCGCCCTGCGCCAGTGCCGGCAATCACCAAAGCATCCATCTGAGTATGCGCCAACAGGGCTTCAAGCAATTGCTGATCGGCACCGGCATGCGAGTAAACAATTGGAATATAAGGCAGATGCTCGGGTGCTTTAACTGTGCAAAATGGACTATTGGCGGTATGTGGCAGCACGGGGCTATGCATAAAAGTCACCTGGCCATCGGCTTCAATCCGTCCTAGTGGTCCGTTGTTAAGCGCTTGAAACGTTTCTAGGTGGTAGCTGTGGGTTTTGCTGACATCTTGCGCTGAATAAATTTTGTCATTAGCCACAACCAACACACCCTGTCCGGTCGCTTGCGGGCAAGTTGCCACGCGAAAGCTATTGAGCAGATTAAAATAGGCATCGCTACCCAGTGCCGATAATGGCTTTTGTGCCCCGGTGATAATCACAGGCTTTGTAGCGTTTAAGCTCAAGTGCAGAAAGAAAGCTGTTTCTTCTAAGGTGTTGGTGCCGTGAGTAATCACCACTGCGTCCTGCTCTTGCAGGCAGTGTTCAATCTGCGTTTTCAAGTTGAACCAATCAGGCACATCAATGGCTGTGCTGGTGACATTACTCAGTTGCACCGGATTAATATCGGCCATAGTGGTGAGTTCAGGAATCATACTGAGAAAGTCGGCAGCGCTGTAATGTCCAGAACGGTAATCGCACAATTCTAAACGGTCAGGGTGGTGCGCAGAAATCGTACCACCCAGTGCAAACAGAGTGACTTTAGCTAAGTCAGGCATAGCTTTACTCCTTAGCAGATCACCTGCTCTGATACGCCCGTGGCACAGAGCAGGGTAGGCAGAACAGATGCTTTAATCGTTACTGATAGGTTCCAGTTTATCTTGGGTTTTCAGGTCAAAGTCTGAGGCGTCATGGCGCTCGTGTAATTGCTCGGCCAGCTCACCCCAAGTGCGATTGACTTTACGCCCACGCTGCACTGCCGGGCGCTGAAGAATGTCTTGTGCCCAGCGCTGCAGATTCTTGTAGCTCTCAACCTGTAAAAACTCGGCCGCACCGTACAGCGTGCCCAGCACCAGATTGCCATACCATGGCCAGGTGGCGATATCGGCAATGGAATACTCGTCTCCACCCAGAAAGCGATGCTCGGCTAGTTGGCGATCCAGCACGTCTAACTGGCGTTTTGCTTCCATGGTGAAGCGATTGATCGGGTATTCAAATTTTTCTGGCGCGTACGCATAGAAGTGGCCAAAACCACCACCCAGGTAGGGCGCAGAACCTTGCAGCCAGAACAACCAGTTCAAGACTTCGGTGCGTGCTGGCGCATCCTTGGGCAGAAAATAGCCAAACTTTTCTGCCAGATACAAAAGAATTGCGCCACTTTCAAATACGCGGCTGCCGGTCTCAGTATCCAACAGGGCTGGGATTTTTGAGTTTGGATTGACCTCGACAAAGCCTGATGAGAACTGATCACCTTCATTGATTTTAATCAGATGGGCATCGTATTCAGCAGCGCTTACGCCTAAGGCCAATAACTCCTCGAGCATAATGGTCACTTTTTGGCCGTTGGGTGTACCCAGCGAATAGAGCTGTAAAGGGTGCTTGCCGCGCGGCAATGTTGCTTGATGCGTTGGGCCAGCGATCGGGCGATTAATACTGGCCCATTCTCCGCCATTTTCTGCATCCCAGTTCCATACGCGGGGTGGTTGGTAAGTGGTGTCAGACATGATTTAAGTCTCCATTAATTAGCCTTGCGCCATGCAAACGTCGGTATAAGCGCGTCAATTAAAGTGTCAGTGACATAATTGCTGCCGTTACGCAGAATCGTTTGTGCGCACAAGAATGCCCCTAAAGATGTGCAGCTGGGGCAACCTCACTGCAGAAATGCTACCACAGGGGGATTGTTGACGTTGCTTTAGCTAAATAGCACCGCGCCAGAGCTATTACTTGGGCGCAATTATGGCCAAGTGTTGCGTGCATCCGCCGCAACGCAGCGATAATGAAAAACATCTAGGGTTTTATGCGTATGCCGCACTGTGCAAATGCAGTTATTCCCTCAATGCGCCTTCCTGGCGCAATTCGGTCGCTGCGCCACCCATGGCTCCGCTTGCCACGTCACCTGCAGGGTGCACGTTGGTCATCGGTATGCTTTGCCAGTTTTCTAAAATAATGAACTTAAAAAGCTTGTGGGTATTGTGTGTTAAAGCACTGTTTATATAGCTAATACTTTCCGCTTAGAAGTACGGCATGCGCTATTCTTTCTGTGCTGCAAAAGAGTATTAAAATGCTGGTTAAATTTAAAATTATATTTGGGGCTTTTATGCGTTGGATTATGTTGGTTTTTTTGGGTGTATTAGCCGGTTGTCAGGTTTTGCCAGTGCAGAAGAATGAGACTGTTACGGCTGAGTATGTTTTGCCAGATTGGCAGAGTCCGCGCGAGCGTGATCATCTGCGTGTTGGGCAGATTGTGGATTTACGTAGCGGCGCACAGGTGACGGTTGCGCAAATGTTGGCTGAGTTGGCAGATGCATCGATAGTCTTGTTAGGTGAGAAGCACGATAACCCTGATCATCATGCTTTGCAGCTATGGCTGTTGCAGGCTCTGCAAGCTCAGCGTGCGCAGGGCAGCGTGGTTATGGAAATGCTGACAGTCAATCAGCAGGACACTGTTACTGCAGTACAAAGCCAAGTGCGCACGGGTAGCGTGCCGAAGGATTTACCGCTGGCGTTAGATTGGCATAAAGGTTGGGACTGGCAGCAGTATGGTGATCTGGTCAGTTATGTTTTAGCGCAGCCTTACCCCTTATTAGCAGGCAATTTAAATCGTGATGCGCTGATGGCTATTTATCGTAACCCACCTGAACTTATTGGTGTCGAGTCAACCCGAGCAGATGTCACTGAGCGCTTATCCGAGCAGATTCGTGAGTCGCATTGTAATAAGTTACCTGAAACGCAATTACCCGCCATGTTAGCGGTTCAGCAGCAACGCGATCGCAGTATGGCGCAGGTTTTGCTGGACGCGCCGAAGCCGACATTATTGATCGCTGGCGCTTACCATGCGCGCTATGACCTTGGCGCACCGCTGCATATACAAGATTTGCAAGGTGGCGATGAGATAACGCAGCGAGTGTTGATTTTTGCTGAAACTGATCAGGAAGTCTCAGCGGCGAGTGCAGATTTTGTTTGGTTTACACCGTCGGTGGCTGAGCAGGATTATTGCGCGGATTTGTAGGCCATAATCGCGGGCACACAGAGATATGGTTAAAGGAACGCGGCATTAGTAAGAAGCCAGGTACCCTCATAATCGCGGGCATAAATGCCCGCCCTTGATTGTTTTTCTGGGGTGGATGGTCTTTCTACCGGCAGAGATCACAGCCTATTATCATGAACTTGTCGAGCACGTTGCGGAGGAAAAATATGCCATATATCTCATTGATTGAACGTAAAGGCATTGAACAAGGCCGTGAAGAGGGGTTAGAGCAAGGCATTGGTCAAGGGCGTGCAGCAACCTTGCATAAGCAGTTGCAGCTTAAGTTTGGTGATTTGGCGGATGAATATGAAGCCCGGTTAAAGCAGGCTGATGCTGCAGAACTGGACCTTTGGACTGAACGGGTGCTGTTTGCCGACTCAGTGCAAGCCGTATTTGCCTGAGAGCGGGGCGTTAGTACCCCGCTTCCAGAACAGCTTAGATAATCTCGCGCTCGCGTAGTAATTGCAGCACTTGTTGAACGCCTTCTTCGACAGTGCTGATTTGGGTATTGATGGTTAAATCAGCATCCTGCGGCACATCGTAGGGGAAGGATTCACCGGGGATATTGTCTTCGCCCGCAGCATACAGACCTTGTGGGTCACGCTCTTGGCAGACTTGCGGTGACGCTTGCACGTACACGGTGATTAAACGCTCTTTGCCGATTGAGGCTTTTGCTTGCTCACGGCCTTCAGCATCTGGCGCCACAAAAGCTGCGAGAGTGATTAAGCCCGCTTCGTTAAATTGACGCGCCACTTGTGCAGCGCGGCGCCAGTTTTCACTGCGTCCGGCACGGTCTAACGGCAAGCCTTTATTGATGTCATGCCGCAAGTTTTGGCCATCGAGCACATACACCGCACGACCGGTATCAAACAGCTTGCGCTCAACCGCGTAGGCCAATGTGCTTTTGCCTGCGCCAGATAAACCACTAAAGAGTACGGTTACCGGTTGCTGGCCGAGACGCAGCGTGCGCTCGTCACGGCTGACACGGTTTTTAGCGATGACACGTTTACCACCTGCGGTGCTATCTGGGGCAATAATCATTCCCGCGCCCACAGTGATGTTGGTCAGGCGATCAATCACAATAAAGGCACCGGTGGTGCGGTTGGCTTGGTAGTCATCCAAGGCTAAAGGTGCATCAAGGCTGATCTTAACGCGGCCCACTTCATTGAGTTGTAAGCTACTGACGGCATTGTGCGCCAAGGTGTTCACATCAACGCGGTGCTCAATCGCCGAGATATTACCGGGAATGTAGCTGGTAGCACGCTTGAAATCGTAGCGTTTACCCGGCAGTAAAGGCTCTTCACCCATCCATACCAACATGGCTTCAAAATGATCGCTGCTGCGCACACTGTCTTGCGCGCTGACGATTAAGTCACCACGGGAAATATCGATTTCATCTTCTAAGGTTAGGGTGATGGCTTGTCCGGCAATGGCTTGCTCCAGTTCACCATCAAAGGTCACGATAGATTTAATCTGACTGCTGCGACCTGAAGGCAATACTGTAATCGCATCGCCTTTGCGCAGCGAACCAGAGGCCAGTGTGCCGGCAAAACCACGAAAGTTCAGGTTCGGGCGATTGACGTATTGCACAGGAAAGCGCATCGCACGGTCATTCAAGTCACCGCTGACATCGACGCCTTCCAGAATCTCCATCAAGGTCTGGCCCGCATACCAAGGTGTGTGTTCGCTGCGATTGACCACGTTGTCGCCTTTCAGTGCGGACATGGGGACAAAATGCAGCGATGAAATATCTAGATTGATTTGCTTAGCAAAAGCTAGGTAATCGGCCTTGATCTCGTTATAGACCTGCTCATCGTAGTCTTTAAGATCCATTTTATTGATGGCAACGACGAGATGGCGAATCCCCAGCAACGAAGCAATATAGCTGTGGCGACGGGTTTGGTCTTCGACACCGTGACGCGCATCGACCAAGATAATCGCGAGATCACAGGTCGAGGCACCGGTGGCCATATTGCGCGTGTATTGCTCGTGACCTGGGGTGTCGGCAATAATAAATTTGCGCTTAGTAGTGCTGAAATAACGGTAGGCCACATCAATGGTGATGCCTTGCTCGCGCTCAGCTTGCAGGCCGTCGACCAGCAACGCCAAGTCAATATCATCACCTGTGGTGCCGACTTTTTTCGAGTCGCGGGTGATGGTTTCTAAATGGTCTTCATAGATCATTTTTGAATCGTGCAGCAGGCGACCAATAAGGGTGCTTTTGCCGTCGTCGACATTACCGCAAGTTAAGAAACGTAGCAGTTCTTTGCGTTCGTGCTGGGCCAGATAGGCAAGGATATCCTGGCTGATTAGTTCAGATTGATGACTCATGATGCGGATTCCTTAAAAGTAGCCTTGACGTTTCTTTTCTTCCATTGAGCCGGCACCATCGTGATCGATGACACGGCCTTGGCGTTCTGACGTGCGGGTGAGCAGCATCTCTTGGATGATCTCTGGCAGTGTGGTCGCAGTGGATTCCACCGCACCGGTGAGCGGGTAGCAACCGAGGGTGCGGAAACGCACCATTTTCTTTTGGATGCGTGACTTTTCTTCATCGCTGAGGTGCTCAAGAATGCGCTCATCGTCGATCATGATCAGCGTGCCGTCACGCTCAATCACCTCACGCTCAGCCGCCAAGTACAGCGGCACAATCGGAATACCTTCGAGATAGATGTACTGCCAAATATCCAACTCAGTCCAGTTTGACAATGGGAACACGCGGATGGATTCGCCTTTGTTGACTTTGCCGTTGTAGATATTCCACAGTTCTGGACGCTGATTTTTAGGATCCCAGCGGTGTTTGCTATCGCGGAAAGAATATACACGCTCTTTGGCGCGCGATTTTTCTTCATCACGACGAGCGCCACCGAATGCAGCATCAAAACCATACTTATCGAGGGCTTGCTTTAGACCTTCGGTTTTCATGATGTCAGTGTGTTTAGCGCTACCGTGGGTAAACGGATTGATGTTTTGCGCAACGCCATCGGGATTGGTATGGGTGATCAGGTTCAGTTCAAGGTCAGCCACCATTTTGTCACGGAAGTTGTACATCTCTTGGAACTTCCAACGGGTATCGACATGCATCACCGGAAACGGCAGTTTGCCCGGGTAAAAGGCCTTACGCGCCAAGTGCAGCATCACTGCCGAATCTTTACCGATGGAGTAGAGCATGACGGGATTGTCGAACTCCGCAGCCACTTCACGAATGATGTGGATGCTTTCGGCTTCGAGTTGTTTGAGGTGGGTTAGCTTATCGGCCATGCTGTGCTCACTTTGCTAGATGTTGCGCCTGATTTGGCTTTGAGTGTTCTAGTGGGTTTTAAATAGGATGAGGCGCACTTTAGCATGGCGGGTTGGTTCTAATGAAATGGTTATTAAGAACTAAAAAGAATAGATATATATGGGGAGTGACAGAGTTTTATTTTTCTTTCCAGTGATCAGCTGCATAGGTTAATCATGCTTGATGATCTTCAAGAGTGCTGACTGGCAATTACGGTGCCTGCCGTACTCCGGAGTTGGTGTTTATCCGTCGATGAACCCGTCCGGGGTTCAACGCCGGCGCTGCGCCATGGATCGTGCGCGCCGGAATCGGGTCAGGAAGACCCGTTGAGGGAAGAACGGCACTTGCACGGCACGGCAAACGTCGATAATGCTCGATGCTTTTCAGGCAAAAACTTTGCAGATAAAAACTACACCGGATTCGGGCATTCCACATAATGATGCTCAATACCAAAACGCTCAGCCAACCACTCACCTAGCGCTTGTACGCCGTAGCGTTCGGTGGCGTGGTGGCCGGCGGCGAAGAAGCTGATGCCGTTTTCTTGCGCTTCATGGAAGGTACGCTCCGACACTTCGCCGGTCAGATACGCATCCGCACCGGCTGCAATGGCCTGCTCGATATAGCCCTGTGCACCACCGGTACACCAAGCAACACGCTGAATCGGCTGGTGCTGATCAAATACCAAAGGCGCTCGCCCCAAAACCGATTCAATGCGAGCAGCAAAATCGCTGGCCGACATTGCTGCAGCCAGAGTGCCGATTAAACCAACACTGCGCGGATTATCAGGCTCCAATGGGCCAGTGACGGTCAAGCCTAAACGCTGCGCCAGTTGTACGTTATTGCCCACTTCAGGATGCACATCCAGCGGCAGGTGATAAGCCAGCAGATTAATATCATGGGTCAATAACGCCTTAATACGCCGCTGCTTCATACCGACGATACGTTGATCTTCACCTTTCCAAAAATAGCCATGGTGGACTAACACGGCATCGGCTTGCAGCTCAATCGCTGCATCAAGCAAGGCTTGGCTGGCAGTTACGCCGCTGACGATACGCTGAATCTGACTTTTACCTTCCACTTGTAAGCCATTTGGGCAGTAATCGCTGATGGCATTGACGTTTAAAAATTGTTCAATTGCTTCGAGGAGAACTGTGCGTTCAATAGACATAATTGTTCCTTAATGTGAATGGCGATACTTTAATCAGCGAGTGCATTCTATAATGCGAATTATTAACAGAATGTCGACGCACTAGCGTTACGTTATGCGTGCGCAGAACCATTGTATTGTTTGAGTTTTGTATCTTTTTCGTCATTGTTGAGTTTGGAATACTTTATGTTACGCGTGTTTAAACATTATGGATGGCCGCTGGTGGTGGGTTTGCTGGTGGCGCTGCTACTGATTGAACGTTTCCCACATTGGGTTGGTTTGCCCAGTGCTGGATTGAATTTACTGCAAGCGCCCGCGTATTTGAACAGCAGCAATGGCCCTGCTTCCTATGCTAGCGCAGTTAATCGAGCCTCGCCTGCGGTGGCCAACTTATATACCGCAAAAGTGGTCAGTAAACCCTTGCCACAGTTGTATAGCTATCCAGAGTTACGCCGTTTTTTTGGCGACAACTTACCGCAACAAAAGCGCATGGAGTCCAGTTTAGGCTCTGCAGTGCTGATGAGCAAAGAAGGCTACTTGTTGACCAATAACCATGTCACCGCGGGTGCTGATCAAATTATTGTCGCACTCAAAGATGGCCGTGAAACGCTGGCGCGCGTGATTGGCAGTGATCCGGAAACAGATTTGGCCGTATTGAAAATTGATTTACCTGATCTGCCGGCGATCACCTTAGGCCGCTCTGACAGCATTCATATTGGTGATGTGGTACTGGCGATTGGTAATCCGTTTGGCGTGGGGCAGACGGTGACCATGGGTATTATCAGTGCCACTGGGCGCAATCAGCTGGGTTTAAATACCTATGAAGACTTTATCCAAACCGATGCGGCGATTAATCCAGGTAACTCGGGCGGTGCTTTAGTCGATGCACAGGGTAATTTACTGGGAATTAATACCGCTATTTTTTCACGCTCCGGTGGTTCGCAGGGGATTGGTTTTGCGATTCCAGTCAAGTTAGCTATGGATGTGATGCGCTCGATTGTTGAGCGCGGCCAAGTGGTGCGGGGCTGGCTGGGGCTGGAAGTGCAGGCGTTAACCCCTGAATTGGCTGAATCTTTTGGCTTGCTCGACAGTCCGGGCATTTTGGTGGCCGGTGTTTATCGCGATGGTCCTGCGGCTAAGGCGGGTTTGCAGCCCGGCGATGTGATTTTGAAAATCGCCAATGAAAATGCGCAAGATGGACGCACCTCGATGAATCAAGTAGCGCGCATGCAGCCGGGTGATGACATCAAAATAGAGATCTTGCGCAATGGCCAGCCGCGCACCTTAACCGCCAGCATTGGCGTTCGCCCGCAAGCGGATTAAAATCTTGTATTTTCTATGAGCGCAGCTTGTTGAGCGCTGCCTACATATTTTAAGCAATAAACGTAGGCATAAAAAAGGAGCCGCATAGGGCTCCTTTTTTATGTGCAACAAACTTAGCGCTTAAGGCCGTAACCTTCTGCCAGCATGCTGGGGTCGCCTTCGTTTTTCTGGGCGTAATCGCGCGGTGGCTCTGCAGGTGTATCGAACTGGCTGTCTTGTGGCGCTTTTATGCGCTCACGTACTTTGGGTTCGTCAACTAAGCCAGCCAATAAACGCTCGCGCGAGACCTCGTCTAAGGCCAAACGCTCAGCGCCCAGAGACAGGTGTTCTTGCACATCTTGGTAGTTCTGCGTGAGCTTTCGAACCAAAGCTGCAGTGGTGTTAAAGTGCGTCACCACTTCGCTTTGGTAGCTGTCAAAACGCTCTTGCAGCTCATCCAGCTGATGTTGAGTTTTTCCAGGTGCCGTACGCTGCAGTACGCGTGCTAAAATAACGCCAATAATAATTCCACCCACTAACATGAGTAATGGAATTAACCAAACGGGGGCTGATTGATCCACAAGACTTCCTCTTTCTACGGTTTGCTTTACGTTAACCACTTCTGCCTGTTCTGTACAGCATCGAGCAGGCGCCTATGGGTGATAGTATCTGCTTTATTGACAATACTTGCCACTAGACGAATTTACCCCAGTGCGGGTTATGGAGTTCTTTTTGTTAGCGCGTGAAATTCCAGTCATGATTGATGGCCCAGTGGGCGATTTACAAGCCTTGCATTTGCCGGTTGCGGATGCACGCGGCATCGCTTTAGTTTGCCATCCTAACCCCAGCCAAGGCGGCACCATGCTCAATAAAGTGGTGTCGACTTTGCAGCGCACCGCGCGTGATAGCGGCTTAGCCACCTTGCGCTTTAATTATCGCGGGACCGGCAACAGTGCTGGTGAGCATGATATGCGCAGCGGTGAAGTGGATGATGCACAAGCGGCATTAGCGTGGCTGCAAGAGCAACACCCAGGTTTACCCATTTACTTGCTGGGTTTTTCCTTTGGTGGATTTGTTGCCGGCAGTTTGTCTGGGCGTTTGCAGCAGGCCGGGATTGCGGTTGAACAGCTGTACTTAGTTGCGCCTGCAGCAATGCGTTTTAATGCAAAGCATGTGTTAGCCGACAACTGCAAACTGACCATTATTCAGCCGCAAGATGATGAAGTTATTGACCCTGAATGGGTTTACCAATGGGTCGACACATTAACTCAGCCCCATGAGCTGCTAAAAGTGGCAGAATGTGGACACTTTTTCCATGGCCGACTGCCAGAGTTGAAGCAACTGGTCGCCGAGCGCCTTTAATTTTTAATCTTGATTGAGTGATTATGAGTACGCGAATTTTAACTGGAATTACCACCACCGGCACCCCGCATTTAGGCAACTATGCAGGTGCGATTCGTCCGGCAATTGCGGCAAGTTATGTCGACAACGTTGAATCGTTTTATTTTTTAGCCGATTACCACGCGCTGATTAAGTGTGATGATCCTGCGCGTATTCAGCGCTCACGCCTAGAAATCGCTGCCACTTGGCTGGCCGGTGGCTTAGATACCGAGCGCGCCACCTTTTATCGTCAGTCGGATATTCCAGAAATTCCTGAGCTGACTTGGCTGCTCACTTGTGTTGCCTCGAAAGGCTTACTCAATCGCGCACATGCCTACAAAGGGGCAGTGGATCAAAATGAAGCGGCAGGCCTTGATGCTGATGCCGGTATTACCATGGGTTTGTTCAGCTACCCAGTATTAATGGCGGCGGATATTTTGCTGTTTAACGCGCACAAAGTGCCGGTCGGCCGTGATCAAATTCAACATGTGGAAATGGCCCGCGATATTGGCCAGCGCTTTAACCACTTATTTGGCCAAGGGCGTGAGCTGTTTACCATGCCCGAAGCGCTGGTAGAAGATGATGTTGCGACCTTGCCTGGATTAGATGGGCGCAAGATGTCGAAAAGTTACGACAACACCATCCCCTTGTTTTCATCGAGCAAAGAGCTGAAAAGCGCGATCTCGCGTATTGTCACTGACTCCAAGCTGCCCGGCGAAGCCAAAGATCCGGATAACTCACACCTGTTTACCCTGTATCAAGCCTTTGCTAAACGTGCCGAGCAAGAGGCTATGCGTGCTGACTTAGTCGCAGGTTTAGGCTGGGGTGATGCTAAGCAGCGCTTGTTTACCCTGCTCGATGAGCAGTTGGCTGAGCCGCGTGAGCGTTACCATGCACTGATGGCCAAGCCCGGCGAGCTGGAAGATATTTTGCAAGCTGGCGCAGTGAAAGCACGCAAAACAGCAGCGCCGTTTTTACAGCAATTGCGTGAAGCAGTTGGCCTGCGCAGTTTTGCCGTGCAGGGCGCTGATGTGTCGGGCACTAAGAAAAAAGCCAAGAAAGCCAGCCGTGTGGTCAGCTTTAGGGATGACGAAGGTTTCCGTTTTCGTGTGCTCAGCAGCAAAGGTGAAGACCTGTTGCTGTCGAAAGCTTTTGCTGATGGACGTGCTGCCGGCGCGGCCTCCAAGCACCTGCAAACAGCTCAGGATGACTTAGATATTCGCCAAATCGATCAGCAACTCAGCGTCTGGCTTGCCGATGAGTGCATTGCACAAGGCCCGCAGTACAGCAGTGATGAAGCCTGCGCTGATGCGCTAGCCGAGTTACGCAACGCACTGGCCAGCGACAGCTAATCCGTAGTTCGTAACGCGGGCATTTATGCCTGCGTTGTGCATTAAAACCCAGCGCATTAATGCCAGGCGTAGCGCATTAATATTGCAGTTCGTAGCGCGGGCATTTATGCCCGCGTTGTGCATTAAAACCCAGCGCATTAATGCCAGGCGTAGCGCATTAATATTGCAGTTCGTAGTGCGGGCATTTATGCCCGCGTTGTGCATTAAAATCCAGCGCATTAATGCCAAGCGTGGCGCATTAATATTGCAGTTCGTAGTGCGGGCATTTATGCCCGCGTTGTGCATTAACACCCAGCGCGGTGCATTAATATTGCAGGTTGGCGGGCACAAGCCCCGCCTCACATGTTGTTTTCGGCATAAAAAAACGGAGCTCTTAGGCTCCGTTTTTGTGCAAAGGGATGAAACTTAAGACCCCATTTGCTTCTCTTTAATCTCTGCTAATGTTTTGCAGTCGATGCACATGGTTGCTGTTGGGCGTGCTTCGAGGCGGCGAATACCGATCTCAACACCGCAAGCATCACACCAGCCGTAATCATTTTCTTTGATCAGCTCAATGGTCTCATCGATTTTCTTAATCAACTTGCGTTCGCGGTCGCGAGTACGCAGCTCAAGGCTAAACTCTTCTTCTTGACTGGCGCGATCAGCAGGATCAGGGAAATTGGCCGCTTCGTCCTTCATATGATTGACTGTGCGATCCACTTCCTCTCTCAGCTCTTGTTTCCATATATTGAGGATATTAGTGAAGTGAGCGCGCATCTCGTCGCTCATATACTCTTCACCCTTAGCTTCCTTATAAGGGACAAAAGCACGGATCAATTGGCTGCTTTGCTTTTCTGCTTTATTGGGCATAGGTCCGCCTCTCAAACACTAAAAATCACTGCGTAGCCGGTGTAAAACGGTTACCCGTATAAACCCCTCTACGCTCACAAGCGGGCGAACTTATCAGAAATCAGCGATCTGCGCTAGTTTTGTTTGCAATAAGTGCCCATGTTTTGCGCTATTTGACTGTCTAGTCGATGAAAGTACTACTCCACCAAGCTGCCGTGCAAGGTGAAAGGTTTTGCATCTTCAATCAGTACATCGACAAATTGGCCGATTAACGCAGGGTTGTTGCTGCGAAAGTAAACGATGCGATTATTCTCATTACGCCCCTGCAATAAGCCGGGGTCTTTTTTCGCATAATCGTTAACCAAAACCCGCTGTACAGTGCCAGCCATACGGCGCGTATGCTCAAAACCTTGCTGCTGTAAACGGTGCTGCAGGCGGCCTAAGCGCTCCTTGATCACCTCCGCTGGGGTGTCGTCACGCAATTCAGCGGCCGGCGTACCGGGGCGTGGGCTGTAGATAAACGAGTAGGAAAAATCAAAGCCAACATCCGCCACCAGCTGCATGGTTTGCTCGAAATCTTTTTCGGTTTCACCGGGGAAGCCCACAATAAAGTCTGAACTGATTAAAATATCTGGCACTGCAGCTTTGAGTTTACGAATCCGTGATTTGTACTCAAGCGCGGTGTGGTTGCGTTTCATCGCCGATAAAATACGGTCAGAGCCGGACTGCACAGGTAAATGAATGTATTTGGCCAGCTTGGAGATATTGGCGTGCGCATCAATCAGCGAGTCAGAAAACTCCAGCGGATGCGAGGTCATATAACGAATGCGGTCAATGCCATCGATTTCAGCAACACGGCGCAGTAGTTCAGCAAAGTCGACAATGCCATCGTTATCGGTGGCGCCGCGATAGCCATTGACGTTTTGTCCTAGCAAGGTGACTTCACGCACACCGTGTTCGGCCAAGTGGCTGATTTCTTTGAGGACATCGACCAGCGGGCGGCTGACTTCTTCACCGCGGGTATAGGGCACCACGCAGAAACTGCAATATTTGCTGCAGCCTTCCATTACCGACACATAGGCGGTTGGGCCATCAATACGCGGCTCCGGCAGACGGTCAAATTTTTCAATCTCGGGGAAAGAGACATCCACCTGCGCCTTGCCAGTAGTGCGCGCGGCGTCAATCATGTCAGACAAACGGTGCAAAGTTTGCGGACCAAACACCACGTCAACATAGGGTGCACGTTCGCGAATCGACGCGCCTTCTTGACTGGCCACACAACCGCCGACGGTAATAATCAAGTCGGGATTGGCCAGTTTCAGCTCACGCCAGCGACCGAGTTGTGAATAGACTTTATCTTGCGCACGTTCGCGGATGGAGCAGGTGTTGAGCACGATCACGTCGGCATCTTCAGCCTTGCTGGTGGTTTCCATGGCTTGTTTTTCGCCCAATAAATCCACCATGCGCGAGCTGTCATACTCGTTCATTTGGCAACCGTGGGTTTCGATGTATAGTTTTTTAGCCATGAGATAACGCGCCTGCAAGTAACAACATAAGCCGCATATTATGGAAGACCAGCGGGGTAGGCGCAAACCTATTTGGTCATTTAGAGGTTTTGTCTAATTGTGGTTTGTTTTTATCTGCCAGCTAAATCTGTATGTACTGTGATTCGAGTTGCCTGTTGTTCGTTTGTGCGTGGCATGCCTCGATAGTGACGTTATTCCCTCAGAGAGCCATCCCGGCTCTATTCGGGCGCTGCGCCATCCATGGCTACGCTTGTCACGTCACTATCAAGGCACTGCTTAACCATCAGTCAGGTAGGGCGAGCACTTGTGCCCACGTAATACATTTAATATTGGGCCCTGTGGCTTGCTTAACCGTGAAC
Organism: uncultured Thiopseudomonas sp.; assembly: GCA_964385265.1. Taxonomy (GTDB): domain Bacteria; phylum Pseudomonadota; class Gammaproteobacteria; order Pseudomonadales; family Pseudomonadaceae; genus Denitrificimonas. The sequence goes on along the minus strand of CAYLOI010000026.1, from coordinate 12,463 downwards.
GCGGGCATAAATGCCCACGCTACCAAATATATCTATTTCTTATGAATATTCTTCGGCAATTGCACCACCACGCTCCCCGAATACATATCCGACCAGGTGCGCTTTTGTTTATCCAACAACATCCACCAAAAACCCAAACCTGCCGGCAACCAAGTCAGGTAGGGCGGGCACTTGTGCCCGCGTAATACATTTAATATTGGGCCCTGTGGCTTGCTTAACCGTGAACGCGGGCATAAATGCCCACGCTACCAAATATATCTATTTCTTATGAATATTCTTCGGCAATTGCACCACCACGCTCCCCGAATACATATCCGACCAGGTGCGCTTTTGTTTATCCAACAACATCCACCAAAAACCCAAACCTGCCGGCAACCAAGAGAAAGTCGCGATTAAAAAACGCAGCAACGCTTGCCAGATATCAATCGCGCTGCCGTCAGTGTTTTGCACACGAATGCCCCACACCTGCATGCCAAGGGTTTGCCCGCCGTGAGTCCAAAACTTAGCGAAAAAAGCAAAGACCGCGATAAATAACAGCGTTGACAGTACTGGATCAATATCAAGCATCTGGCTGTCAGCCATCGCTTGCAGGGCTTCTGAGCCGTAAATCATACGCAAGATGCCCTGTTGGTAAATCAGTGTGAGCACCATCACCAAGGCGATGCACAGCATAAAATCATAGGTAATAGCCGCGAGGCGCTTCCAAAAACCTGCTTTGGGGAAATCACCGGCTGGCTGCAGTGTTTGCTTAGACATATCCGCTGGATACCAAAAAATTAAAGTGCCGTATTGTAACCACACCCTTGCGCAGGCGCGAATCTATTGTGCGATGCCGGCGAGATCGCACCGGCCATGTTGAGCCAGTTGAGCCAGCAGCCGACAGAGTGTCATTGGTTAGGGCGGCGCCATAGGGTCAGCAGAGCAGTCTTTGGGCGATTAGAACAACCAAATTAACCCTGCGCACAAATTTGATTACGACCGGCCTGCTTAGCTTGATACATACGCTGATCGGCTAACTCTATAAGCTGCTTCTGATCGCTCAATTGATCCTCACGGTATTCAGCTAAACCAATACTGGCGGTCAGCGCAGCGCCATCGGGGCGGGTGCTGAAACCGTTTTGTTGCATGCGCTGTATGGCGAGCTTAGCTTGGTCTAAACGCGTATTAGGCATAATGATCAAAAACTCCTCACCACCCCAGCGCAGCAGGCTGTCCGAGCTACGCAAACTTTGACTGATGTGGTCAGCAAAGGCGCACAGCACTTGATCGCCAGCTTCATGACCGAAGCTGTCGTTGATCGCTTTAAAATGGTCCAGATCAATAAAGGCAAGGGTCAGCGGCTGTTGGTTACGCTGCGCGGCAGCCCATTGCAGGTTGAGAATTTCTTTACCGCTGCCACGTGAAAAAATACCAGTCAACGGATCATGAATCGCTTGGCGTACCAAGGCGATCATAAAGGCCAGTTGGCTGGCGCTGGCCAGTGCAGTCACACCAGCGATTAAAATTAATAACCAAAAACCACCAGCAAAAGACGGCCAATTCACCGTCGACCAGTTTAAATAACCAGCCAACCCTTGAGCGGCTAATAAAACGCCAGCAAAGAGCGTGTTTTCAGCCAGGCTTAAAGGGAAAATAGCTAAGCCGGCCATCAGCACAAACGGCAGAAAGGCATAACCGGTAGCCACCGCCGAGGACATGCTGCTGAGTTGGTTATTAGCCAGTAACGAGTGCGAGGCAATATAAAATAGCGTCGGAATAATAAACAGCAGAGCCATCGCCCGATACGCATCCAGCAACCTGCCGGTGGGGCGGTAATACAAGAGTAAAGCAGCAAAAGCGATACTGGTAACCAAGCGCAAAAGAGCCAGCTTGATCCACAGCGGAGAGCTAAACACTAAGACATCAACAATGCCCCACAGCGGCGTCAGAATGGCAAACAACATGGCAAACAAACGCACACGGTTAACAATCATCGTCGCTCGATGCTGACTGAGCAGCATGGAGTGCTGATGCGGGGACAACAGCTTTCTCAGCTCGTTAACCTTTAACTCATTGGGCAGGAAGCTCACTAAACTGCGGGTTATGAAAGCTAAGGGCTTGGACATTATTTTTATAACCTTGGGTAGTAGTGGCAGTGTGGGTAATAGAAAGCTTATAAGTTTTTCCAGAGGCCAATACTAGATGATCACTGTTGTAAAACCGTATATAGGCCATGTGCTAATAAAATATGTAAACTGCACACTGCTTAACCAAAGGCTAAAATAAGACGCACGGTTTAGGGTTGTTAGCAATGAGCAGAGTTGCTGAGCATGACCCGTGTAAAGATCGCTAGGTGGTCGGGTTTTGCGTCCAGTAACGGCGCTAAAGTGCCGACTGTATCACATTCTGATGCGCCGTTTGACCACCGGTCTAACCGTTTTAGCCAGTTGTCTATCACCCCATGACAGCGCTCTGGCGCTTATGCATGCTTAACTCAAGAATTCATCAGGAGCACACCATGTTACGACTAAAAGGCACACGCGGGTTTACCCTCGTCGAACTGATGATCGTCATCGCGCTATTGGCTATTGTCGCCACTATTGCAGTGCCAAACTTTACTCAGTTTATTCGTAATAATCAGGTGCAAGCTAAGGCAGACGAGATCAAAACTTTTTTGCAGTATGCGCGTGGCCAAGCGGTCACAACTCGTAAAAGCTATGAGGTGAATACCACAACAGCAGCTTGGGAAGTGAAACCGCTAGGTGGAGCCGCAGAGCGTAAGCTTGAATTTAATACTGCGCAAGCTCAGGCGCGTACAAGCCCTAGCAGTTTGACTCTGACTTTTAATCCGAATGGCACTGCTTCTAGCGTTGCGACGATCACCGTATGCCGTGACAGCGATTTTGCCAACGGCTATCTACTAGATATAAGCCGCAGCGGTGTTGTTAAACTATTTTCGCGTGGCTATAAGGACGACACCAATAAACTCACCAGTTGCTCACCATGAGGCTCAATATGAAAAATAGCCGAGGTTTTAGCCTAATAGAAGTGCTCGTAACCATTCTCCTGACAACCATTGGGATTTTGGGCATGGTGGCGCTGCAGAGTAAAAGTATCCAGTACACGCAAGATGCGGTGCATCGTAATGCGGCAGTAATGCTGACAAATGATTTGATTGAAATTATGCGCTCGCATCGAGATTTATTATTTAATAAAACACCAGAATTTAACGATTCATATACTGAATTAAAAGCGAGCAGTGTTATTTATAATGCCAGCGGCAAGCTTCAGCTAGACGCCGGCAACTGTCCTACGTCGGGCTTAGCTAATACCCTACAGCAACAGGGCGACTGCTGGCTTAAACAAGTAGAAGAAACCTTACCTGGTGCTGCTGATCTTATTGAGGGGGCTTTTATGGTTTGCCCCAGTTTTGCGCTTGCTGATAGTGATTATGTCAATAGCGCGCCTCAGTGTGCAGGCTCTAATTATAGGGGCTCTACGTTGGGCGTTCAGTTGGCGTGGCGCAGTAAGGAAGCAGTTTGCGGTAAAGACTCAAATTCAGATATTTGCACCTTTACTACGAGGGTGGAGTTATGAAAAAGATCAATGCTTTTCGCCAGCGCGGTTTGTCTATGATTGAGTTGCTGGTTGCTCTTGCGATCAGTAGTTTTCTGATTCTGGGGATTACTCAAGTTTATATCGATAACAAGCGCAATTATGTATTCCAGCAAAGCCAAGCAGGTAACCTAGAAAATAGTCGGTTTGCTATGCTTATGATTGATGAGCTGCTCAGTAAGGCGGGCTATCGTCGTGTACCTGATCCGAGTGATCTGACAATGGAAAGTGCATTTCCTGCAAGCGCTGGACTTTCAACAGATTGTGAAGCCTTCCCTAAAGGTGGCGTAATTACCAAGATTAAGACAACAAGTAGTGGTCAGGTTGGCTTCTGTCTGCGTTATCAGCCTGCTTACGACGGTGAGTTAATTTGTGATGGTAACAGCGCCAGCTTGGCTAAGAAAAAGCCCTTTATTTACCCCTCTCAAACAGAAACCGTGTATGTGGCAATTAAGTACACGCCGCATGCCAGCGACCTGAATAAGGGCACATTAAGTTGTATTACCAAAGACACCACTGCTGAGCTGATTGAAGGTGTGGCGGATATGCGTGTGGAATTTGGTTCAGGGCCGATTGATGAGGGTGAGCCCTATACATTTAAAAATGCAGCAGACTCGTCGCCTGCGGATGGTGTGGTGCGGGCGGTACGTTATTCAGTGCTGGCTGTAAGCCGTAATAATCAGCGCGACAGTGACTCCAATGTCTATAACCAATGGCTGAAGACAGCCAGCACTGCATCGAAAACTCGCTTAGCCGAACAGGATAAAAAGCAAATTTACCAAGTTGCAGTCGGTGCACAAGCAATAAGGAATGTGATGCCATGAAGAATTTTAAAGCTCAAAGACAGCAAGGTGCAGTGCTTATTATTGCATTGGTGATGTTGCTGGTGCTTACAGTGTTGGCAGTGACTAATATGCGCGGCGTTGTTCTTGAGTCACGGATTACTGCTAACCGGGTTGAAATGGGACGATTACAAGACTTAGCTGGTGCAGCGTTGCGTGAGGGTGAATTTCGTTTTTATGGCCCTGCATATTTACGCGACAAGTTAGAAGCTAACGTTGGTAAGAACTGTAGCTTGGACAATAAGCTCAATCGCTATGGGAACAATCGTCCATGCCTACTTCCTGAAATGAATGATACAGAGCTTTCTAGCTTTTTTAAGCAGCCAATTGCTTTTTTAAACGCTGATAATAATTATAAGAGTAAGTTGACTGGTGCTCTTGCTTGGATGCCGTATCGTGGACTTGATGCTGATACAAATAATTACTTTGTGGCAGCTAGTGGTGAACATGCATATTGGAATGCTTATCCAATAGATCCTAAATTATGTGGAAGCGCACCTCACTCTGGCGATGTATTGGAGGTTAGGGGCACGTATTGTTTTCTTGTCACCGCTCAAGCCAATGACCAAGTAGCAGCACAGTCTACTATTACAGTTACTTACCTTGGACTTAACTGAGGATGAAATTATGAACACACAAAATAAATATATGAGTCTAGGTAAAAGCATACTGTCTTGTACGTTATGTGCTGGCGTGTTAAGTGCATCAATGGGTGTGCAGGCTGAAGTATCACAAGTGCCACTGGGTTTGTCAGAGGGCGTACCGCCCAATATGCTCTTTACGCTGGATGACTCAACTTCAATGGCTTGGGCGTATGTTCCTGATGCATCAGCTCAGGCTTATAAAAAATTAATTGGTAGCACAAGTAATCGTCGATTTCGTGCGGCCAATACTAATCCTATGTATTATAATCCAAATATTATTTATGATATCCCTCCTGAGTTTGATAATAATGGGAATGAACTAATAGGTAATAATAAAAAACTAAAAACATCTTTTTATGATGCGCCTGTAAATGGATATAGACCAGGCAACAGTCTGATCGATCTATCATTAAACTATAAAGTCGTAACTGAGCATAATATACCTAATAATGGCTACTCTGAGGCTAACCACCCATTTTCTTATTCGTGCAGTATTAATGGGTTTGGTAGTAGTGGAACAAAGAGCTGTACTTCGCAATCCGAGCAAGAAGGGAGCGTAAAGTTTACAGTCACTAGAGTTAATGGTCGGCGGCAGGATACTTGCTCAGCTAAAGCGGATGTTAATTCTTTAGAAGTAAGCGCAAGCTGTTACATTAGTGGTAACACTGTTCATACTTATTTATCCACATCACAAGGGACTCCTGCCTATTATTATGAGTTTGATGGTAGTTTAGACGGTGGAACCTGTGCAGCTAAAAAAAATAATGACGATGCCGGTGGTGAGAATTGCTATCGTCTACGCTGGGTTAATGAAAACTCTGCTTATGATAAAACAGGCACTCGCTTAAAGAACGCAGATGGTACTGCGGTTGATGGTCGCCAAAACTTTGCTAACTGGTATTCTTTTTATAAAACACGTGCACTTGCAACCGTCTCTGCTGCAGGTATTGCGTTCTATGATTTATCCCCCAATATTCGGTTTACTTGGCAAAGTTTAATCCACTGTACGGTTCTAAATAGAGGAAGTCATGGTGGTTCTCAAGGGCAACGTTGTGGTGTTAATAAATTTAGCCCTTATACACGAACACATAAAGCCAAATTTTATGATTGGTTATATAATGAATCAAGATTTAATGTTGCAGGTGGAACCCCGCTAAGAAGTGCAATGCAGCGGTCTGGTGAGTTTTTTGGAAAGCCTATTGCATGGGTTAAAGATCCAGTAAAAAACACAGGTCCTTCTTATGCATGTCGACCAAGTTATAATGTGGTTATGACCGACGGAATATGGAACGGAGATAGTGGGATAAGTAACCCAACTAACCATGATAATCGTAGTAGAAACCTTCCAGATGGTACGAGTTATAGCAAGCAAGCACCTTATGCTGACGAAACATCTAAGACGCTTGCAGACTACGCCTTTCATTACTGGTCAACTGATTTAAGTAATTTAGAAAATAAAGTACCAGCATATACCCCATATAAAAACTCATCAAATTCAGCTGCTGAGTATTGGGACCCAAGAAATAATCCAGCTACTTGGCAGCATATGAGTAATTTCATTATGGGACTAGGCTTAAGTAATTCATTAAAAAAACCAGGTTTAGAGTGGGAAGGGAGTACTTTTTCAGGGGTGGGTTATAATAATCTTTTGGCGGGGCAAGCTTGGCCAGAACCCAGTGGCTCTGGTAATGGAGATGAAAACAATGTTTATGACCTTTGGCACGCTGCTATTAACTCTCGCGGTGAGTTTTATAGCGTAGATAGCCCCGAGACCATGGTGCAGGCATTTAAAGATATTTTAACGCGTATTGCTGATCGCAAAGATTCCGCTGCTATGCCAGGAATTAGTACTTCATTAGAGTCTGATGGTGCAGAGGAAGATGCTGCTGACCGTTTAGCCTCATACTTCTACCAAACAACCTTTGACAGCTCAGATGGCTGGGCAGGCGATATTCAAAAAGTTAAAAAATATCGCAAGTACAATAAAGAGACTAGAGAGTTTGAAGATGTTGTCGAGCAAGGTTGGAGCGCCAAGCAAAGAATGCCTAGCTCTGACAGTCGTAAAATTATGATTGCAGGCAGTGGTAGCTCTAAACTGCAAGCCTTTACAACAAGTAATGCAGGGTCACCTTCAACAGATAATAGCCTTGCTTATTATTTAGATATAAACCCAGAGCCTGGAACCCAAGTAGCAACATGGCAGCAACGCTTGGAGTATTTACGCGGCTCTACTGCTCATGCAGGGAATGCTGATGGAAAGCTCCGTCCACGATCTTCTATTTTAGGTGACTTTTTAGCATCGCAGCCGGTAATTGTTTCGGGGGCACGCTATTTAGAAGGCTTTTCCAACCGCTTGGAAGGTAATACTGCCTACACAACGTACATGAACAGCATTAAGGGCCGCAGAGGTCAACTCTATGTCGGTGGTAACGACGGCATGCTGCATGCCTTTGATACTGATACGGGAGATGAAAAATTTGCCTTTATCCCAACTGCTGTTTTTCCAAAGCTCAATAAGCTAACAGGTAAAAACTACAGCCATGAATATTACGTTGATGGTACGCCTGTTATTGCTGATGTGTACGATGGCTCTAAGTGGCGCACGATTTTAGTCGGTACATTGCGCGCGGGTGGTAAGGGTTTGTTTGCGTTGGATATTACAAATCCAGATGAGATTAAGCTGTTGTGGGAGCTGGATTCAAACTCTGCGGCTGTGAGTGGTCTAAATGTAAAACCAGGCTACAGTTTTCCCCAACCCACTGTTGCGCGCCTGCATAATGGTGGATGGGCTGTCGTAACAGGTAATGGCTATAAAGGAGAAGGTGCTAATAATGGTGCTGCTGCTTTATACATTATCAATGCCATCAGCGGTGAGATGATTAAAAGTCTCGAGGTGCAAAGCCCTGTTACTGGCGGTGGTGAGAATGGTTTGTCCTCTCCACGTTTAGCTGACTATGACTCTGATGGTGTTGCTGATTACGCCTATGCTGGTGACTTGCACGGTAACCTTTGGCGCTTTGATTTGCTGGGTGCTGGCGCCTCAGGACCCACCCTAACGCCACCAAGTAACGGCAGTTACGGTGCGACAACAGGCAGTACCACTAACTTCAAGGTGTCCTATGCTGGCGAGCCAATGTTTACCGCAACCTCGACAGCCGGTAGCAATCGTCAATCTATTACTTCAGCACCAACTCTTGTGCGTCACCCGACGAGGGTTGGTTATTTAGTGATGTTTGGTACCGGCAAGTACTTTGAAATTGGTGACAAAACCGGTGAGGAAAGCTTTGCGCAAAGCCTCTATGGCATTTGGGATATGAAAACCAAAGCTGAGACGACCGGGACGGATACTATTGCCCGTAGCCAGCTACAAAAACAAACCATTACCAGTGAAACCACAGGTACAGGTAAGACAACAGGTGAAACTCACGAAGCGCGTATTATCAGTAACAACGCTGTAGAGTGGTTTGAGGATTATGACTCGACTAAAAGTGTTGTGAAGCGTGGCTGGTATTTAGATCTGACGTCTGGCTCGCTTACAGGTGAAATGATCATTGAAAACATGCGTACATTAGGTTACATGCTACTCTTGCAGACCTTAGTGCCAAATAACGATCCGTGTGCGAATGGTTCAACGTACTGGCTGTATGCAATCAACCCTGCTACTGGTGGACGTACGCTGCACCATGCCTTAGATACACGGGCTAAGGATGGTGCTGGTAAAGATGTTGTTGTTTCGGCGATTAAGGAGGGTGCAGACGGTGGCGTTTCTATCAGCCACGATGGAGATGGTTTTAAAGCTGGACCTATACCAATCAATCCACCGGATAGCTCAAAGGGCCGCCAATCTTGGCGTATCCTTCCAGATGCATAATTGACGCACTAGACGGTGGTATTGGTATCACCGTCTTTAGCCACTCTAGATAACGAGAAGTGAATATATGAAACACTCAAATAGAGGCTTCACCCTCATCGAAATGATGATAGTTGTCGCGATTATTGGCATCTTGGCAGCGATTGCCTACCCCAGTTACGATGAATATGTGAAGCGTGGTAATCGTACCGAAGGGCAGGCGTTTTTAAGTGACGTGGCAGCGCGGCAAGAGCGTTATTTTTCGCAGAATAATGCCTATATTACAGATGTTGCTAATATCGCTAAGTTAGGCTTGTCTAACAACAGGTCACCTACTGATAAATATAGAGTTAATATCGCGGCAGGCAATGCAAATCAAGGTGGTTATTTGTTAACTGCTAGACAACAGTTTGGCGATACTAAGTGTGGGAATTTAAGGCTAGATGCACTAGGTAAAAGGTACAATACAGGTGCTAAAACAGTCGATGAGTGTTGGCGTTAATGACGGCAACATGTGCGTGAATACCCCATGCAAACACGCCGTAATGCATCTTTATACGGGTGTCGATACCTAACCAAGTAGGGTGGGCATAAATGCCCACCCTATAAATTGCAAACAACTCGACCTCTCATAACGTAGTCGGAGTCCATGAGTTCGACCCTGCGGCTTTAGCTGCCACAAATGTGTTGCTGGCTGGTTTGTGGTCGCAGCCATGGGCAGCTCGTACAGTTTAGGTCTCCGACTCTCGCCAAACTTACCCCGGTATCACTACCTCGCCTGCGTGTTGCTTCGCTTTATACGCAGCTAATATCTTTTCCCGTAACGCAGCTTTTGCCCCTGCTTCACCATGAATCAAGCGCACCTGCTTGGGCCATTTACGCATGCCGGTGATAAAGCGCACTAGGCTGGTTTGGTCAGCGTGTGCGGAGTAACCACCGAGGGTAGTGATCTCTGCACGTATATTAATGCGTTGTTGATCTATATCGACATAGCCACCGCGTGGGCCGTATTTTTGGATCTGATTGCCCAGTGTGCCTTGTGCTTGGTAGCCGACAAACAGCACGTTATGCCGTGGGTCATCGAGCATGGCTTGCAGGTAGTTAACAATGCGTCCGCCGCTACACATACCGCTGGCGGCGATCACAATCGCGGGGCGTGCGGTGTCAGCCAAGTGGCGCACCATGCGCTGGTGATCTTGGTGTGAGTCAATGGTCATCAGGTGCTTAAAATCTAATGGGTTGCGGCCTTTGTTGACGCGTTGCTGGGCTTCTTTATCCCAGTATTTGTCCAGCTGTGTATAGACCTGAGTAAAGCGGCTGGCCAGCGGCGAGTCTAAAATAATCGGCAGGTCATGCCAGACTGAATCATGCTGCGGCGTTGGCCCTTCATTGAGTAACTCGGCGCTACTGCCCAAGCAACTTTGGCATTGGTTGCGGTGGATAATGTCTTCCAGCTCATACAGCAGCTCTTGCGTGCGACCAATACTAAAGGCTGGAATCAGCACAGTGCCTTGATCGCGTAAAGCATGCTCAATCACAGCTTGCAAACGTTGACGGCGGTTGCGACGTTGCTCGTGCTTGCGGTCGCCATAGGTGCTTTCTAAGATCACCAGATCAGCGCGGTAGGCCGGTTTGGGTGCGGATAAAATAGGCGCATAGGGCGCACCTAAATCACCGGAGAAAATCACCCGCTGTTTGGTTTTTTGCTCAGGTTGCTCAATCTCTAGCTCAATATAAGCTGAACCTAAAATATGCCCGGCACGTTGCAGGCGAATCTGCACGCTGGGCAGTGGCGCTTTGAGCATCGGCAGCCATTGATTATAGGGCAGGGCGATGATGCGTTTGGCCACCAGCTTGACGTATTGTTCGACCATTTTCTGATCACGGCTGACACCGAGTTTAAAAGCATCTTCTAGGACAATCGGCAGCAGCTTGGCCGACGGCTCGCTACAAATAATCGGCCCCTTAAAGCCTGCCGCCAGCAAGTAAGGAATGCGCCCGACGTGGTCAATGTGCACATGGGTGACAATCAGCGCTTTGACCGTAGAGATATCAAACTCAATGCTCAGTTGCTCACTGCTAGCACGGCCTTCCGGCGAAGTTTCTGCGCCCTGAAACAGGCCGCAATCGACAAGAAAACTGTTGTGTGGGTCAATGAAAATCTGATGGCAGGAGCCGGTTACGCCATTTTTTGCACCGTGGTGCAGCACCTTCGCTAAGTCTTGCATGCGCATACCTACTGTTAGATGGAGCTAATCATTAAAGCTGTGTTGAGTTAAAAGGCAAATCGGAACCGATAAAGTGTGAGGTATTCGCCGTTTGTGCAGCAGTGTTTAACGGCTATGGTTCAGCGCGGGCAAGTACAGTGAGTCTGCACCAAGCAAATATGGCAGTTACGCCCCTGTATCTGCGATGAGAATGCAGGCTTTGTATGCAGTTTGTTTGAGTACGCGTTAAACTGTCGGCCATATACAAATCAGCAAGAGAACTTCGATGCGTAAGCCCTATTTTATTCTCCCTGCGCCTGTCGTGTATGTGGCTTTCTTTTTGCTGGCATGGGGGATGAGCACGCTCTGGCCGTTGCCGCTGGCGAGCAATCCATGGACGTGGTTTTTTGGCTGGATGGCGATTGATGCCGCTACGCTGTTGATGTTTTGGACCGCGTGGTTGATGTTGTGGCGCAAAACCACACTCAACCCCTACGGTAAACCTCAGCAGCTGGTCACCGAAGGCCCGTTTCGCGTGACCCGCAACCCCATTTATGTCGCCGATACCATGTTCTATATTGGCGCAGCACTGCTGTTTGCGGATATCTGGGCGTGGGTGTTTTTGCCCGTGGTGGTGGTGGCGGTCAGCATCGGCGTGATACGTCATGAAGAGCGCTTAATGCTGCAACATTTTGGTGATGATTACCGCCAATACATGAGCAAAGTGCGGCGCTGGCTATAATCCTGCTCGGCATGGCTCGCAGCGCCGAGTGGTAGGTATTTGATTAGGTTAGATGTGGAGATGTGTGTACCGTGAAAAAAACCAACTCTTTTGCCGCGCTCAGCGGATTGGTCTATTCAACCGACAGCGGCCGCCACTGCCCAGCCTGTGAGCAGCCGCAAGACAACTGCATCTGCGCCGAACAACCCATCAATAGCGGTGACGGCATCGCCCGCGTACGCCGCGAAAGCAAAGGCCGCGGCGGCAAAACCGTCACCACCATTCAAGGCCTATGCTTAACCCTTGAAGAATTAAAAACCCTGACTGCCGCGCTAAAAAAACGCTGCGGCTGTGGTGGCTCGTTGAAAAATGGGGTGATTGAGATTCAGGGGGATCAGGTGGAGTTGCTGATTGAAGAGTTACAGAAGCGTGGGTTTACGGCCAAGAAATCCGGCGGATAACAGAGCATAAAAATGTACCGGAAGGGCGATTTGCGGGTCACGAATCATGAGCCAGTATGTGCATGTTGGTTCTGTGTGCATGTTTATTCGTAGATACTCTGTTTAACCACAAGCATTTTTATGCTCTTCGCTAAACAACTTTGA
>CAYLOI010000025.1:0-30183 GCA_964385265.1 uncultured Thiopseudomonas sp. | reverse complement strand
TGCTTTTATCTCAGTAAGTGTCGCAAAGCGTCAAAGAAGCGATGGGAGATAAAAAATGAGCCAAGGTATAGAATTTAATCGGTTGATGTTAGAAATGCGCGCCATGCAGGCTGATGCCATGGCGCGCACTTCGCCAGCTGCTGTGACACAAACAGCAGCTGCAGATGGACCGAGCTTTGCTGACATGCTTGGGCAGGCAGTTGGCAAGGTCAATGAAACACAGCAAGCGTCAAACCAGCTCGCTAAAGCGTTTGAAATAGGGCAAAGTGGCGTCGATTTAACTGACGTCATGATTGCCTCGCAAAAAGCCAGCGTGTCATTTCAAGCAATGACCCAGGTTCGAAATAAGCTGGTTCAGGCTTATCAAGATATTATGCAGATGCCGGTTTAGGGGCGATAGATCATGGTTGATGCAACGGCAAACACACCGCAAACAACTGAGCAGCCAGCAAGGTCCGCCTTGCCAGGATTAGCCTTTCTCGACAATTTGTCGAAAATGCCGGCTTTACGCCAAGTTGCGTTATTGGTCGGTTTAGCCGCCAGTGTCGCTATAGGTTTTGCAGTGGTGTTGTGGTCACAAGAGCCTGATTATCGGCCGCTGTATGCCAGTTTGGCGGGTTTAGATGCGACTCAAGTGGTTGAGACATTGAGCACGGCTGGGATCGACTATCGTGTTGAGCCTAATTCAGGTGCTTTGCTGGTTAAAGCGTCAGACCTGTCTAATGCGCGTTTAAGACTTGCAACCGCTGGCGTTGCACCAACCGACAGCTCAATCGGTTTTGAAATTCTCGATAAAGATCAAGGTCTAGGTACCAGCCAGTTTATGGAAACCACTCGCTACCGTCGTGGTTTAGAGGGTGAGTTAGGGCGTACTGTTTCTAGTTTAAATAATGTTAAAGCAGCGCGTGTCCATCTCGCTATTCCGAAAAGCTCAGTTTTTGTCCGTGATGAGCGCAAGCCCAGTGCCTCAGTGTTGGTTGAATTATACCCAGGGCGTAATCTTGAGCCGAGCCAAGTGATGGCTATTATCAACTTAGTTGCCACCAGTGTGCCTGAGTTGGACAAGGCGCAAGTTACCGTTGTTGATCAAAAAGGCAATTTATTATCTGATCAGCAAGAACTGTCAGAAATGACTCGAGCGGGTAAGCAGTTCGATTATTCGCGCCGCCTTGAGGGTTTGTTTACCCAGCGCGTGCACAATATTTTATTACCTATTTTAGGTGCTGATCATTACAAGGCAGAAGTCTCTGCAGATGTTGATTTCAGCGCCATTGAGTCGACTTCGGAAACCTTTAACCCTGATCAGCCAGCGCTGCGTAGTGAGCAGTCGGTGATTGAACAGCGCCAGGTGAGCAGTGGTCCGCAAGGCGTGCCGGGTGCTCTTAGCAACCAGCCTCCGGGTGCAGCGGCAGCACCGCAAGTGGCGGGCGGGGCAGCAGCCGAAGGGCCTGTGCCTGCGGGTCAGCCCTTGCTGGATGCGAATGGCGAGCAAATTATTGATCCGACTACGGGCTTGGCCATGCTGGCGCCTTACCCCAACGATAAGCGTGAGCAGTCCACTCGTAATTTTGAGCTGGACCGTTCAATCAGCTATACCAAACAAGATCAAGGGCGTTTACAGCGCTTATCGGTTGCGGTGGTGGTTGATGATCGCGTTATCCTTAATCCAGAAACCGGTGAGGCCACACGCATATCCTGGACTGAACAAGACATTGCTCGCTTTACCCGCTTGGTGCAGGACGCAGTTGGTTTTAATGCCAGTCGTGGCGACAGTGTTAGCGTAATCAATGCACCTTTTGCAGTTGTGCAAGCACAAGAGATTATAGATATTCCTTTTTATACTGAGCCTTGGTTCTGGAATATTGTTAAACAAGTGCTGGGTGTGGTGTTTATTTTAGTATTGGTCTTTGGTGTGTTGCGCCCGTTGCTACGCAATGTTGTCGGTACTGATAAGTCAAAAGAGTTAGCTACACGCAAGCAGTTTGCTGATGCTGACGAATTTAGTACGGACTTAGAAGAGGACCGTGTCAGTCTCGGCGGGCCGAAAAATATACTACTGCCCAGTCCAAGTGAAGGCTATGACGCACAGCTCAATGCTATTAAAGGCCTCGTTGCTGAAGACCCAGGCCGAGTGGCGCAGGTTGTAAAAGAATGGATTAACGCTGATGAGTGATAACTCTATGACAAATAAACTCAGCAAAGTTGATAAGGCGGCAATTTTATTGCTATCCCTGGGTGAGACCGATGCTGCGCAAGTGCTGCAGCATATGGGACCTAAAGAAGTACAGCGGGTTGGCTCTGCGATGGCGCAAATGCGCAATGTGCATCGCGAGCAGGTTGAGCAGGTTATGGGTGAGTTTGTTGAGGTGGTCAGTGATCAAACCGGCTTAGGTGTCGGCGCTGATGGCTATATTAGAAAAATGCTGACTCAGGCGCTGGGTGAAGATAAGGCCGGTAACCTAATTGATCGTATCCTTTTGGGTGGCAATACCAGCGGTTTAGACAGTCTTAAATGGATGGAGCCGCGCGCAGTAGCAGATGTGATTCGTTATGAGCACCCTCAGATCCAAGCCATTGTTGTCGCTTATTTAGACCCTGACCAAGCCGGCGAAGTGCTAGGCCATTTTGACCACAAAGTGCGATTGGATATTATGCTGCGGGTTTCTGCGCTTAATACAATTCAGCCTGCGGCGCTTAAAGAGCTCAATACTATTCTTGAAAAGCAGTTTTCCGGCAGCTCCAATACCTCACGCACGACCATGGGTGGGGTCAAGCGAGCAGCGGATATCATGAATTTCTTGGACAGTTCGATGGAAGGCCCCTTACTTGACGCGATCCGAGAGCTCGACCAAGATCTATCCGGGAAAATTGAAGACCTTATGTTTGTCTTTGACAACTTGGCGGATGTGGATGACCGCGGTATTCAATCTTTGCTGCGTGAAGTGTCTTCGGATGTTTTAGTCTTAGCGTTAAAAGGTGCTGATGAAGCCATTAAAGAAAAAATCTTTAAAAACATGTCAAAACGCGCCTCTGAGTTACTGCGTGATGATTTAGAAGCGAAAGGGCCAGTGCGTATCAGCGAAGTTGAATCGGCGCAAAAAGAAATCCTTACCATTGCCCGCCGCATGGCGGAAGCTGGAGAGATTGTGCTGGGTGGTAAAGGCGGCGAAGAGATGCTGTAGTTATGACCGATAAAAAAAGTAGCAGTGAGCTTTTGACCGCGCAGCAAGGCGAAGCCTTTAGTCTTTGGGACTTGCCTAGCTTTGATGCGCCAAATAGTGAAGCAACTGTCGAGGCGGTTACGCCTGTTAGTGATGAGGCAGGCGAAGCTGCAAGCGATGATAGCGTGCGCGTTGAAGATGTCACCATTGAGGATGTCAAACCTTTGACGCTTGATGAGGTTGAGGCGATTCGCCAAGATGCCTGGAATGAAGGCTTTAGTACCGGTGAAAAAGATGGCTTCCATGCCGGACAGCTTAAAGCTGCGCAAGAGGCCGAAACCGCCTTAGCCAGCAAAGTTCAGGCGCTGGAAAATATTATGCGTCAGCTGTTCGAGCCGATTGCCAGTCAGGATCAACAACTGGAAGAAGCGATGCTTGAACTGGTGCTGCAGATCAGTCAGCAAGTTATTCAGCGTGAGTTGAAAATTGATTCCAGCCAAATTAAACAAGTGGTACGTGAGTCTCTTAAACTCTTGCCCATTGGCAGTGAAGCGGTGCGAGTGTATGTCAATCCGCAGGATTTTGAGCAAATTAAAGCACTGCGCGAACGCCATGAAGAAAGCTGGAAAATTATAGAAGACGATGAACTACTAGCGGGTGGTTGTCGTTTTGAATCAGTCAATACACAAATCAATGCCAGCATTGAAACCCGCATTGAGCATATTGCGACACAGATTTTAGAGCAGCAGCGTGAGCTAAAAAGCCAGCCACTTGAGCCTGATTTACAGGTTGATCTTGATGCAGTGGCGAGCACATCCGAGCAGCCTGTAGAAACAGTAGAAACAGTAGAAACAGTAGAAGCTACAGAAGCGCTAGATGAACCTGTTGCGCAGCCTTCGTTAGCTGAACAGCAGATGCTAGCTGATCAGCCTGCTGCAGCTGAACAGCCGCAGATTGCTGAGTCCAAGCCTGTAGCTGTGGATACGCTTGATAGTGACGCTGAGATGCCGGATAGTGCTGCAGATGAAGAACAGGCGGTTGACCAAGCGCCTTCTGCCAATTGACTTGGAGACTCTATGCAACTGCAGCGCACCCGTTTTGCCACTCGCTTAGCCAGCTATAAAAGCGCCACGCAACTGTCGAAAAAACCGTTGGTTGAAGGTCGCCTGATTCGCATGGTGGGTTTGACTCTAGAAGCACAAGGTGTGCAAGTGCCGGTCGGCAGCCGTTGTTTGGTGATTAATAATGATGGCTATCAAGCGGTGCAGGTCGAAGCTGAAGTGATGGGTTTCTCCGGTGAAAAAGTCTTTTTGATGCCCATTGGTAATCTTAACGGTATTGCCCCAGGCGCCCGTGTGGTGCCGATGGCAGGTACTGATCGCATGCCCATGGGGCTGTCGATGTTGGGTCGGGTGTTGGATGGTGCAGGGCGTCCGCTAGACGGCAAAGGGCGCATCGAAGCTGAAGAATGGGTACAAATGGAAGGGCCAGCGATTAACCCTTTGCAGCGCCACCCGATTAGCGAGCCTCTAGATGTAGGTATTCGCAGCATTAACGGTCTGTTAACTGTAGGTCGCGGCCAGCGTATTGGTTTGTTTGCCGGCACGGGCGTGGGTAAAAGTGTGCTGCTGGGCATGATGACGCGTTTTACCCAAGCCGATATTGTCATTGTTGGCTTGATCGGTGAGCGTGGCCGTGAAGTGAAAGAGTTTATTGAAGATATTCTCGGTGAAGAAGATCTCAAACGCGCCATTGTGGTGGCATCACCTGCTGATGATGCGCCGTTGATGCGTTTACGCGCAGCGATGTATTGCACCCGTATTGCTGAATACTTTCGTGACAAAAACTACAACGTCTTATTGTTGATGGATTCCTTAACCCGCTACGCCCAAGCGCAGCGTGAGATTGCCTTGGCCATTGGTGAGCCGCCAGCCACTAAAGGCTATCCACCGTCTGTATTTGCCAAATTACCCAAGTTGGTTGAGCGCGCCGGTAATGCTGAACAAGGCGGCGGGTCAATTACTGCTTTTTATACCGTATTGTCCGAAGGTGATGATCAACAAGACCCTATTGCCGATGCCGCGCGTGGGGTATTGGATGGCCACTTTGTGCTGTCTCGAGATCTGGCGCAAGAAGGTCATTACCCTGCGATTGATATCAGCGCCTCAGTCAGCCGAGTGATGCCACAAGTGGTCTCGGCGGAGCATTTACAGGCCGCACAATTTTTCAAGAAACTATGGACGCGCTATCAACAAAGTCGCGATCTGATCAGTGTTGGTGCTTATGTTGCAGGTGGTGATAAAGATACCGACTTAGCTATTGAGCGCTATCCATATATGTCTGCCTATTTGCGTCAAGGTTTGCGTGAGACTGAAACCTTAGAAAAAAGTGCAGAACATCTGTTCACTGTTGCTCATCCTACGCCCTTAACTTAAGTAGATTCTCGGATGAATAAACGTGCCCAGCGTTTGCTGCCAGTGATTGATATGGCGCAGACCGCAGAGCAAGAAGCTACGGCTAAGCTCAATCAGTATAAAAATGCCTTGCAGCATGCGCAGCAACAACTGCAGAACTTGCAGCAGTACCGCGATGATTATCAGCAGCAATGGATTGATAAAGGGCAGAGCGGTGTCAGCGGTCAGTGGCTGATG
Source organism: uncultured Thiopseudomonas sp. (assembly GCA_964385265.1). Classification (GTDB taxonomy): domain Bacteria; phylum Pseudomonadota; class Gammaproteobacteria; order Pseudomonadales; family Pseudomonadaceae; genus Denitrificimonas. The sequence goes on along the minus strand of CAYLOI010000025.1, from coordinate 24,371 downwards.
AACTATCAGCGCTTTTTATCGCAGCTCGAGGTGGCGATCGCTCAGCAGCAAAAGAGCTTGGCCTGGCATGAGCACAATGTCAGTCTCAGTCAAGCCGCTTGGCAGCAAGCCTATGCGCGCTTAGAGGGCTTGCGTAAATTAGTGCAGCGCTACCGTGAGGACGCACGCAAGGCGGCTGACAAACAAGAGCAAAAACTTTTAGATGAAATGGCGCAGCGTTTAATGGCGCAACATAAAAATACGAATGATTAAGCACTGATACAGTGCAGTCACAGCGAAGGTATAAACCCATGCGCGACGTTCAATGGATGCTTGAATATGGCATCAATCGTTTTGGCTCACTCAGCGCCCTAGAGGCGCGTTTACCAGAGCCTGCGACAGCGGCTGAGCTTGCTGCCGTCAGTGATGAACGCTACCTGTCATTAATGGCGTTGCGGGTGTTTCGAGCCGGTTTGCGCCATAGCGTTGTTGATGCTAAGTGGCCTAATTTTGAAACTGTGTTTTGGGGCTTTGATCCTGACAAAGTGGTGCTAATGAGTGCTGAGCATATCGAGCGCCTGATGCAAGACACACGCATTATTCGCCATTTAGGTAAGCTCAAAAGTGTCCCGCGCAATGCGCAGATGCTATTAGACATCCGGCAAGAGCACGGCAGCTTTGGTGCTTTTTTGGCGCAATGGCCTGAGCAAGACATTGTTGGCTTGTGGCGCTACTTAGCTAAAAAGGGGTATCAGCTGGGTGGCTTATCTGCGCCACGTTTTTTACGCATGGCTGGCAAAGATACTTTTGTCTTAGGTGGTGACGTTGTGGCTGCTTTAATTGCACAAAATATTGTCAGTAAAAACCCAAGCAGTCAGCGTGATTTAGCAGCTGTGCAAGAAGCGTTTAATACGTGGCAAGCACAGAGTGGGCGGCCATTGTGCCAGATCTCAATGCTGCTCGCTTTGACGGTGAACCATTGAGCGAGTCACATTTATTGACCATTAAGTTTGCACTTTGCGGCAATGCAAGGCATATTGCACCGCTAAATCCGAAAGTATTTTGTATGTATGTCTAAATTAATCAAGAGCATCGCCTGCGGTATCAGTTGTGTAGTTTTGGCCTCCTGCGCCAACTTAAACACCGAGCAGCGCGATAACACTGCAGTTAAGCGACACAGCATAGACCTTAACTCGCGCGCTTTAGTTGAGGTTCTAGACCGTTTTGAAGAGGCGCAGCAAACCGCTGTGCAGCTACAAGAAGAGTCAGGCATCAATGATTATCAGCTACCTGCCCTGAGTGACAGCTTGCTCGATCGGGGTAAGACCTTACTGGGAACACCATATCGTTATGGCGGTGCCAGTCGTAAGACAGGTTTTGATTGCAGTGGTTTTGTCAATTATGTCTACAAAGAAGAGCTAGGTATCAAACTGCCGCGTACCACGGGCGAATTGTTGAAGATGGACGCACCAGTGATTGCGCGATCTGATTTAGAACCCGGTGATTTAATCCTATTTAATGATCGTGGACGTGGACGCGTAACCCATGTCGGTATTTATATGGGCGATGACCAGTTTATTCATTCATCCAGCAAGCGCAGCGGTGGCGTGCGGGTTGACAAGCTCAGCAACCGTTATTGGAATGCCAGCTATCTACAGGCTAAGCGTGTTCTAACTGAAGATGAAGCGAAAGAGCCGCAGCAACATGCTCAATTATTGTCTAAAATTGCTCAATAAATAACTATTTATATCAATACCGCTGCGTGAATAACCCAGCGGTATTTTTTTGCCTCAATTATAGCTTCAGCAAGTCTGCAACGTAGTCCGCATCTTTGTCACCGCGCCCAGACAAATTAATCAAAATAGTGTGCTCAGAGGTTAGCGTTGGTGCTTTACGTATTGCCCACGCCACCGCATGGGCGCTTTCTAATGCTGGAATAATGCCTTCCACGCGCGATAAGCGCATAAAGGCATCCAAGCATTCTTGATCGGTGACACTGTCATAGTGCACGCGGCCTAAATCTTTTAAGTAACTGTGCTGCGGACCGACGCCCGGATAGTCCAGTCCTGAGGCAATTGAGTGCACAGCGGCTGGATTGCCATCGGCATCTTCCAGTACATAACAAGCCATGCCGTGGAGATGACCAGGTTTGCCTTTGCTTAAGGAGGCTGAATGGCGCTGGGTGTCTAAACCTTCACCGGCGGGCTCGACACCGACCAACTGCACCGCGCTATCGTTAAGAAACGCAGTAAACATACCAATTGCGTTAGAACCGCCGCCCACACAAGCAGTGACGTAGTCAGGTAGGCGCTGGTGGCGCTCAAGGAACTGCTGGCGGGCTTCTTTGCCGATAATCGACTGGAAGTCACGGACCATTTTGGGGAAGGGGTGTGGGCCAACCACAGAGCCAATGGCGTAAATGAATTCGTCTGGGTTTTTTAAGTATTCTTCAAAAGCACTATCGACAGCTTCTTTGAGTGTGGCTGCACCGACAGTGACAGGAATAATGGTGCAGCCCAAAATCTTCATCTTGACCACGTTGGGGTGTTCTTTTTCGATATCAGACTGACCCATGTGAATTTCACAGGGAATGCCGACCAAGGCGCAGGCAGTGGCTAATGCGACACCGTGTTGCCCAGCACCGGTTTCTGCAATGACTTTCTTTTTACCCATAAACTTGGCTAATAAGGCTTCGCCAAGGCAGTGGTTAATCTTATGCGCACCGGTGTGGTTGAGGTCTTCTCGTTTTAAATAAATCTGCGCTCCGCCCAGTTGCTCACTTAAACGTTTAGCATGAAAAATAGGGCTGGGACGGCCGACATAGTCAGTAAACAAACTGGCTAATTCCGCTTGAAACTCAGGGCACGCGCAAATCTCTTCATAGGATGCATTGATATCATCCATGATGGCTTTCAGGTGATCAGGCACGTACTGACCACCATAAGGACCGAAATAACCTTGTGCATCAGGCATGGCAGCAAAAGTGTCGGGACTCATGAGTAAGTTTATCCTTCAAAACGTCTAGAGTTTTCACGCGGGCACAAGTACCCGCCTTACGGCTTGTGTTTTTACTTGGCGTCAAGGCGCAAGCGCAAAGTCAGTCCTTTTAGAAATTGGCGCAGTAGTTGATCACCGCATTCGCGGTAATTGCTGTGGCCCGGCTTTCTAAATAAAGCGCTCAGTTCAGGCTTGGATACGTCAAAATCAACCGACTGCAAAATCTCAATCAGGTCCACTTCGTGTAATGCAAAAGCCACGCGCAGTTTTTTCAAAATGGTGTTGTTGGTCAATGGCAGTTCTGTGGCAGGTGCCGGTTGTGGGCTTGGACCGCGTTCGCTAACGATCAGGTTATCTAAAAAACCCACCATCAGTTCATCGTGCATACGCACAAAGGACTCATCCTCTTCGCTGGCTAAATAGCTGCGTAGGGTGGCAAGGTCAAGATCAGGTTCCACGCTGTGCAGCATCTCTAATAGAGTGCTGTCACTCAGGTCGAGGGTGTAGCGAAGACTGCGCAGTACATCGTTATTTAACATAGAAATTCTCGGTTAACAAAGGGGGTTAAAATTTTTGGTTCGGACTGCAATAACGCCATTGGCCCAGTGGCAGTTTACCCATAGAAACAGCACCAATGCGGATGCGCTTCATGGCTATCACATCAAGATCAATGCTGGCGCATAAGCGCTCAATCACACCCTCAGATGGGTCTTTAAGCACCATACGAATATGTTCTTCGTTTTGTTGGCTGGCTTTGCAACCGGGCAAGCCAACACCATTGATCATTTGTGCGTGCGCTAAACGTTTCAACTGTTGTGTGCTGATCTCGCCAGAGACTTGCACCACATACTCTTGCTCAAGCCGGGTACGGTCATCGGTGAGTTTGCGCAAAGTGCGCCAGTCCTGGGTAAAGACTTGTAAGCCTGTGGCGTTATTTTGCAGAGGCAACTCGCTACTTAAACGAGCAAAGTGGCCTTTCAGTTGCAAAATTTCGCTGGGGTCTTCGCTCCAGCGACTGTCTGGATTTAACAGCTCAAGTTGTTGCTCAAGGCTGGCGTTGGGCATTAATGGTTGGTTGAGTAGCAGGGTGATCGCAGGCAAAGGCTCGGCGACTGCATTGGCGCGTAATTCAACCAGCTGATCGGTGATGGGGAACTGGGGTTCATCAATGATTGCGCCGTTAACCAGCACCCAACCGCCCTCAATATAGAGCTGCGCCTCACGCCGAGAGCAGTTGAGTAAATTAACTAAATGTTTTGAGAGTCGAACAGAATCAGTCATAAGAAAAACCAAAATAGAAGCGCGCAGTATACTGGGTCTAGCTGTTTTATACAGCGCGTGACCCGCATTATACCGAGCGTCTGTCTGCACAGTTGGCTTAACTGGGTATTGAGCGTGTCGCAGGCGAGCAAAAAGTGTACAATCGCGGCCTTTTAACGCATTCGCGTCTCGACTACTCAGGATTTATTTGTGATTTCCACAGCTAATATCACCATGCAATTTGGTGCAAAACCCTTATTTGAAGATGTCTCTGTAAAATTTGGTAACCACAACCGTTATGGTTTGATTGGTGCCAATGGCAGTGGTAAATCAACCTTTATGAAAATCCTCGGTGGCGATCTTGAGCCAACGGCTGGACACGTGATGCTTGAGCCCAATGTGCGTATGGGTAAGTTGCGTCAAGATCAGTTTGCCTATGAGCAGTTTACTGTGATTGATACAGTGATCATGGGCCACGAAGAGCTCTGGGCGGTTAAAGCTGAGCGTGATCGTATTTATTCTTTGCCAGAAATGAGCGAAGCAGACGGTATGGCCGTGGCTGAGCTGGAAACTGAGTTCGCCGAAATGGACGGCTACACTGCCGAGTCGCGCGCCGGTGAATTATTGCTAGGCTTGGGTATTGGTGTTGATGAGCATTTTGGTCTGATGAGTGAAGTGGCGCCAGGTTGGAAACTACGCGTATTGCTGGCACAAGCCTTGTTCTCTGATCCTGAGGTGCTGCTGCTCGATGAGCCGACCAACCACTTGGATATCAACACCATTCGCTGGCTAGAAGACATCCTTAGTAACCGTAACTGCACCATGGTTATCATTTCCCACGATAGACACTTTCTCAACAGTGTCTGTACGCACATGGCTGACTTAGATTACGGTGAGATTCGCCTTTTCCCAGGTAACTATGACGAGTACATGACCGCTGCTACGCAATTGCGTGAGCGTCTGCTGGGTGATAACGCCAAGAAAAAAGCACAAATTGCGGAACTGCAAAGCTTTGTGAGCCGCTTCTCAGCCAACGCCTCGAAAGCCAAGCAAGCCACCAGTCGTGCCCGTGCCATTGATAAAATCCAGCTGGATGAAGTGAAGCCGTCCAGCCGGATCAGCCCCTTTATTCGCTTTGATCAAAGCAAGAAACTGCATCGTCAAGCCGTGGTGCTGCATGAGTTGAGCCAAGGTTTTGATGGTGAGGTGTTGTTTGATAACCTCAATCTGCAAGTTGAGGCCGGTGAGCGTGTGGCCATCCTCGGCCCCAACGGTATTGGTAAAACCACCTTGTTGCGCACTTTAATGGGCGAACTGACCCCTATGAGTGGTCACGTCAAGTGGACCGATAGCGCTGATATTGGTTATTACGCGCAAGATCATGCCGATGATTTTGCCGATGATATGAACCTGTTTGATTGGATGGGTCGCTGGACCACTGAAGGCGAGCAAATGGTACGCGGCACTTTAGGCCGTATGCTGTTTTCTGGTGATGACATTGAAAAGTCAGTCAAAGTGATTTCTGGTGGTGAGCAAGGCCGCATGCTGTTTGGCAAACTGATTTTGCAAAAGCCCAACGTGCTGGTGATGGATGAGCCAACCAACCACTTGGATATGGAATCCATTGAAGCGCTGAACCTGGCACTGGAAAACTATCCGGGCACGCTGATCTTTGTCAGCCATGACCGTGAGTTTGTTTCATCCTTGGCTACGCGCATTATTGAGCTGAGCGAGCATGGGATTAAGGACTTTAGCGGCACCTATGATGACTACCTGCGCAGCCAAGGCGTCGTGGTTTAAGCGGATTAAACCCCACCACTTAGTCACGAAAAAATACGTGCACTAAGTGGTAGCCAAATTGCGATTTAACTGGCCCGTGAATCATACGCACGGGCTTTTTAAAAATGACATTATCAATGGATTTAACCAGTTGTCCCGGGCGCACCTCGCCTAAATCACCGCCTTTCTTGCCGGACGGGCAGGTCGAATATTTGCGCGCCAGCTGATCAAAAGGCTCGCCTTTATCGATGCGCGCTTTAATCGCCTCAGCTTCTTGTTTAGTTTTAACTAAAATATGCCGCGCCATCGCCTTGGCCATATCAATCATCTCGCTGTAAATAAACGCCATAGTTTAGCCTGTTTTGCCTGAGCTTGGACGCAAATGCTCAACGATTGTGCTCTGGGTTGTGCATGCGGCGGCTGGTTGGATTGCCTTTAATGTGATTTATCTGCTATTGCGCAAGCAGGTGCTCGCGCAGTGGTGCCTTGAATATGGCTTAAGCGCGCGGACATACCCGTCGGAGTTGCATCGATAAAATTAAAGCGGAGAATTGCGGCGCTTTTTAAAAGAATGATGTTGTTTTTGATGATAATCATTTGAGAGTGATTATCATTTAGATTATAGTGCTGCGCATTCATTGTTCATACTTTATGTCCTTGTCCATGCGGAGCATCTATTTTATGTCCTTTCCCTTGTCTCGATTAACCTTGGCCTGTTTGGCTGCCCTCAGTGTGCCTACGTTTGCGGCTGATCTACAACTTGATGACAGCGTTGTCACTGCACGCGGCTATGCCAGCGATAGCTTTGATACGCCACAGGCCATCAATGTAGTTAAGCCGCAAGCGACCAGCCAAGGCCCTGCGGGTAATTTGTTGCGCGGCCAGCCCGGTATGGCGCTACAAAGTGATGGTGCATGGGGGCAAAACCCAGTATTGCGTGGCTTAAAGCGTGAAAGCGTGGTGGTGATGGTCGATGGTTTTCGAGTCAACTCGGCACAACCGCAGGGGGCGTTGGCTTCATTTCTAGATTTAGGTCTACTGGATCGTGTAGAAGTCGTGAAAGGCCCAGGTTCTGTGCTGCATGGCAGTGGCGCTATGGGTGGTGTGGTGAATTTGCTGACCCCCGAGCCGCGCTTTACTGATCAGGCCGAGCTGGGTGGGCGCTTTGGTGCGTCTGCCAGCAGCGTTGATCATGGCTACAGCGGTGCGCTGCTGTTGCAGGGCAGTAATGCTGAGCAGGGCTTGGTCGTGGGTTTGGCTGGGCGTGATGTGGGTAACTATAAAAGCCCCAATGGCCGTGAGAAAAACACCGGTTATGAGTCCGACACGCTACTGTTGAAGTACCAGCATAAAATTGCTGATGACTACGTGCTGCGCGCCAATGTGCAGCGCCACAATGATGATGATGTGTGGTATCCGGGTTCGGCAAAAACAATGCAGTCTGCGCTAGGTAAAGTCACCATTCATTCGCCGAAGCAACACCGTGAGCTGTACGCCTTAGGACTAGATGCGCCGCTGCTGGGCGGCACGCTGTCGACTGATGTGTATCGCCAAGAGGTGTACCGCGAGATTCGTGCTTATTCGGAGAAACTCGATCGTAACTATGTGCGCAATGATGTCAGCTTTATTACCCATGGCTTACGCAGTCAGTGGAACGGTGCGCTAACGGATTCACACTGGCTGACCGTTGGTGTGGATGGCTGGAAAATGACCGGTGATCCAGAACGCTATATGGATGGCCCGCCCACTTTTAATAACACCATGCGTAACGACCCTTTTAAAGACGGTGAAGTGACATCGCTGGGGGTATTTGTGCAAGATGAGTTTTCCATTGGCAGTACATTAATGACCGCTGGCTTGCGTTACGATCGCACCAAGGGTGATGCCAAAGTCAAAGGGGCAGGACCAGCGACGCAAACCACCGGTTTAAGTAGCAGCAGCAACAACCTGTCATGGTCCTTGGGTGCAGTACAGCCGCTCACCGATACTCTAAATTTGTATGCCAACATTGGCCAGGCCTACCGCGCACCTGATATGCGCGAGCGTTTTGAAGACTCCGCACGTGGTGATGGTTATTACCATATTGGTAATCCAAAGCTAGATTCTGAGCGTTCCAGCAGTGCTGAACTGGGCTTAAAAGGTCGCGATGGTTTGCAAGCCTTCCAATTGGCCGCATTTTATACCCGCATCGATGATTATATTGCTGGGCGTGAGACTGGAGACATGCAAGGTAACCTGCCGATTAAGAAAACTGAAAACCTCAATAAAGTGGAGATCTATGGCTTTGAAGGTCATTTAGAAGTGCCTTTGAGTGTCTTTGTGGTAGATGCAGGCTTTACTTGGATGCGCGGTAAAAACAAGCAAGACAATGAGCCGTTGTACCAGATGCCCGCCAATGAGTTGCGCCTGGGCATTGGCCAGCCGGCTGAGCGTGGCTTTTCTTGGCACACTGGTTTACGTGCTGTAGCTAAGCAAGACCGTATCGCTAAGAAGTTCAGTAATGGCAGTGAAGATAAAACTGATAGCTTTATTACCGCCGATGCACGTGTAGGCTATGGCTTTGGCGCGCTGGCTGGCTTAAAAAGCAGCCATGTTGACCTGCAGTTGAGCAACTTAACCAATGAAAAATACCATGAGCATCTGACTGATGGTCTCAGTGGCCAAGAGTTAAAAGCTGCAGGTCGCGGTGTGACACTGGCCTTTAGCGGCGCGTTTTAACGAGAAGAAGGCTGGCAATCGGCCTCAGTGCTGATTGCCAGCTTAGTGCTGGCTGAGGCAAGAACTGGCGGTGTAGACGTTTGTAGTATGTGCGCAGATCTAATGATCTGCGACTCTCGTCACGGTTTTGTAATAAACTTAACTAACAATTGAACTTAATTTACATATCAAAGTGGAATAACAAGCTTAACGATTAATTTGCGTTCGAGCTCTAGGAAGATGTATTGGACAGGAATGCCCCACTGATGCAGAGCGTTCTGTATTACGCACTTAGATTTTTTTTACTCACATTAACAATGTGGGTGGTGCTTAATTTCTCTTTTTTTAATACCAGCGGAAAGCTGGACAAGTATATGCAAGACTTGTTCAACACGCATTTTGCTGAGTGGGTTTATCCCAACGACAGTCAAGATAGTGTTGCTGTACTGCTGCTCACTGATCAAATCGTAGATAGTGCGTTAGATGGTCAGTGGCCCGCGCCTTACACCTTTCATGCTGCGGTACTTGACGATCTTTTACAGCACCGTCCTAAAGCTGTGTTTATCGATTTTTACTGGATGAATCGGCTCAAGCCAGGCAGTGATTATCTAGTCAGCGTGTTAGAGGCGTACCGCAATGAAGGTATTTTCGTTTACCTCGCGGTACCATCAAACCAATGGTTTGAAAACTTTTGGCCTGAGCTGATTGGGTTAGCTACGCCCGTGTCGGCCAGTATCGCACTTGATCCTGTCGACTTCGTGTCAAGGCGTTATCCGCAAACCGATAATGGTCTTCCCTCTGCTGCATTTGCCATTGCAGAAGATGTCACGCAAATACAGATTGTAAACAGCCCTAGAGGCAATATGGATATTTTTTGGGGGACTGCAAAAAATCCTAAAAACTGGCTCTGGATGGAACAGACCAATAAAAAAGAAGGCGGATGGCTCACGACCTTCAAAGATGGTTTTTCCAGTGTAGGCACCTCGATTCCCTATAGCACAACTGTTTTTGTCAGAGACCTTATCAATCCTGTCGGCGAAAGCGAAGAAGCGGCTCAAAATGATTTGTCTGATCACTTGCATAACCGAATCATCATTTATGCGGCAAATCTATCGGGCATTCAAGATTACGTATTTCTACCCACTCGAAACATTCTCCCGGGCGCTTATTATCACGCGATGGCGATTGATAATCTGTTGACTTGGCATGGCAGTTATAAGTCTGAAACGGCTAATCTGCACAGCCCATACGCGTTACCTTTCCCCCTTTGGCTTGTGCAGACTGTTATTTTGTTGCCATTGTCAGCAGCTTTTCTTTGGCATAACAAAAGTTCATTAATACCCCGTCCTAAAAGGACTCAAAGGTTGAGAACACTGACGTTTTGGGTGGGGTTATTGCTTTATGTGTCATTCATTTGCTGGTATCAGTTTTCAGTTCTAGATCTATCTGTGGCCACTTGGGTTGGTTTTGTGCAATTGCTTGGGGTCGGGGTGTTGTTTGAGAAGATCAACCTTGTGGAGCGGATTATTTCTTTTCCGAAGTTGTTGAATCAGTTTTCTAAAGAGTGGGTTCAAGGGGGCAATAATGAATAAGCGCATCGTGTTAGCTATCTCGATGATTCTAGGGCTGCAAGCGCAGGTCTTGCAGGCAAGTGGAAGTGAGCAAGCAGAAAGCCAACAGATCGTTGGATTTATACAAGCCCAAGTTGATGTGTTCAGCGCTGACGGTAGCGCCCGCCTTGCTCGCATTGATACAGGCACGCTGGTGACGCCTGTAGCGATTCTGGACACCTTAAGTAGCGGATATTATGTCATTAAAATAGATGGTGAAAATCGAGCTGTAAGAAAGCGCGCGGTGCGTACTGACCGCGTGTATAGGTTCGTTAGTGGATGCTCAAATCAATTGTCTGGTAGTAAAACAGGTACCAGTCGCGGTCTAGGGAATGGAGAATGTTAATGCTGTCACGCATGGCTTTAGTTGCTGGTTTTGTTCTGCTAACCGGTTGTCTTGGTAGCGCTACCAGTACCGTAAAATCGTTTATCCCCGGCAAACTCAATCAGGATGAGCCGATTCTTGCGCAACTGGATAAGGACTATAAAGCACCTTTATTTGCTGTCGGCGCTGACGTTGATCGGCAGCGCAATCAAAGTTCAGGTTTAGGGTTAATCAGCGATAGCAAGCTTGAGGGCTATCTAAACGAGCAACTTGAAAAATTAAAATTAGCCTCTGGTTTTGCAAATTTGCCAGGTCGTGCTTACTTATTTGCGGACACCTCGTTTGGTGCTCGAGCCAGTGCTGACGGCAATATCTACATTCCCTATGCGGTGATATTAGATTTAGAAAGCACGGATGAAATGGCTGCCTTGCTCGCTCATGAACTGGCACATACCATACGTGGACACTCAAACTCTGAGTTATTTGTCGCAGTACAGAAAAAGGCGCTTTCAGCCACGGCGCTGGTTGCCGGTCTGCGTAAAAACGATGTGGGAGGGATGCGTGACTCTGATGCAAAAGCACTGCAAAAAACTTTAGGCTCATTGATGGTTGCAGATGGTTTTATAAATCCGGGCTGGACACGTATGCAAGAATCTGAGGCCGATAAGTTGGGGCTCGATATCATGATTGCGGCAGGCTACAACCCCGATGGCATGTTTGTTTTGCTTGATAAAGTCGCTCGTTGGGAAGAAAAAAATCGCCAGCAGCAACATGAGCGTAATGCCATCGTTGAAAAAGCGCTTGGCTCTATACAATTAACGGATGATAAAACGGCGCTTGGCCAAGCTGTAAATGGTTATTTTAATCAAGGTGCGACAAAAATAGGCGCGTTCGTTGATAGTTTTAACAAAGACCATGATTCTGCAGTCTCACGCTACGACAGTTTACTAACCTATACCGATTTGCATTATGCAAGTGCTGCAGCTCCTGCATTAAAAAAACAGAGCTGGAATGCTGTTGCACGTGGTGGTTCGTCCAAGGCAATGCTACAAGCCCTAGAGAAAACAGACAAAGCTAGAGTGGCTATTGCACAAGGTGATCTTCGCACAGGTGAGCAACTGATCAACAAAGCAGTGACTCGGCAAACCAATAATCAAAACTTTGTGCGCCAGACTTTTTATGAGTTAAGGGCCGCACAAAATAAAAATGATGCCATGCGTGACAATCTGAGAATGGGTATGGACGGTCAATATCCATCGCTTTTTCTGCATATTGAAAATATAAGATTGAAAGGTAATGGTGATGCAAAACTTAATGCTGCTGATGCAACACACTTAGTTAAGGTTTTTGATAGCTATGGTCGCCCAGCTGATTATTACAATGACGTGCTGACTTTACTTTCAAGTTCGGAGATTAAATCTCAAGTTCTCGCGATGCAGGCCGAGTGTATGACTAAATATGCAGGTGAAGGCATTAGCTGCAATGTCGGTGAGGATGCAGGCGAGCAGAAGAATGATTACTCTTACAAAGGACTGATGAAATCATTTTTATAAATCATACGTTATTACGACTGGAGTGATTTTTAACGTCCTCTGCTAGCCTGTAGAGGACGTTTGCATGCTTCTTAAGAATGGTTTCTTAAGAATGCTAAGCAAGCGTATCAAGGTCGTCTATTTATGGTTATGCTAATCTTGCAAACACTCACTATGGAGAGCACGTTTATGCCTACTACAGTCCGTATGACCAATTTGTTTTTGCAGTTGGGTTTGGATGCAACGCCGGAGGGTGTTGCGCGATTTATTAGCGAGCATCGCTTAGCACCTGAAGTGAATGTGCTTGATGCTGATTTTTGGAACGATGGCCAGCGTCAGTTGCTAAAAGAGCTGTTATGTTCTGACGGTGAATGGGCGCTGGTGGTTGATCAACTCAATGAAGCCTTGCGCGCGCCAGGTACATAAAGCCTATGCGTCTGGCCATTGTGTCTGCTGCCAACCACTGCCTTATCTGAAGCAATTGCACACAGCAGTGGTTGGTAATCTCACGCGACCTGAGTTTGTTTAACTCAATAAAGTGTATTAAGTGCTTTTTACGAGTGGTTCAGCACAACCGCTCTGGCCATCGCTGCGTGCGGTACTGAGAATCTTAAACAGATACATTGCATAGAGCGCAAAGCCGCCAATCCACAACAACCCAGCCACTAATAACAGCTGGCTAAACAGTGGTGCAGCGCTATAGAAACTGGCGTAGGCACGCACTAAGGCAGCCGCCACAAAGAGCAACGCTGCGCTGGGCACCCACAGCCTGCGATCCAGCCATAAACCTGAGTGAATCCGCGAAACAATGCTCATAATCGTAAAAATCGATAAGGTCATTGTGCCCGCAGTGAGTAAGTGGCGGCCTGCTGAAGGCAGCATAGGCGCACCTAAATAAGACGCGCCCAATAGCCCGTAACCCAGCGCCATCAGCCAGTAGGTGCCATACAGCATTAAGGCTAAGCGTGTCAGCAAGGGGCGGCCCACGTGCCAGTCATTGAGCAGGTTAAATACCGCCGCCATCGCCGCTAATGCTGTCCAGCCGGTGACCGGATGTGCACCTAGAGTAAACTCAGACAAAGCACAGATAGCAATCAGCGTAATGGCTAAATAGCGCCGCGGCGGCCGTGCTAAATACGGCGTGGCGTCAGGATCGCTGCTGCTCTGTTTATGTTCAACTCGATTATTCACCACGCTCATAGAAACACGACTGGTCGCGATAATAATCAATATCATCATGGTGTGAATACCCGCGTACAGCCAACTTAATGCGGTACTGGGTTCGGCCAAAGAAATAAAAAAGCCTGCCTGTAATAGGGCTAAGCCGATCACACTCAATGGGAAACTGATGTGTTTACGGCGAGGGTCGCGCCACACTGGTGGACTGATATGCATCAGTAAACCCAGCCAGAACAAAAGATTAAACAGCAGGGCAGGCCAAGGCGTTAGCCAAAACGACAGCAGATAACACAAGCGCGCTGCCAGCCATAAAACGACTAAAGTGAATAAAGGCCGTCGCCCCAAGGGTTCGGTGCTGGTGAACTCAGGAATTGCAGTTAAAGCAAAGCCTGCAGTGGCAGCGCCGGCAAAACCAAAAATCAGCTCATGCCCATGCCAGAGTAACCAGCCGCCAGTCAGTGACCAATCACCCAGCGCGCCTTGTAAGGACAAGAGCCATAAAGCCATAAAGAGTATGGCGCTGCTCGCGGTCAGCAAAAAGAAAGGGCGAAAGCCACATAACAGCAGTGGCGATTGTAAGCAGCGATTTAACAGGCTCATGCGCTGGTTTCCAAATGGGGCTGATTAGCGTGTGCGGCGACTGTAGAAGGATCTGTGTTGAGACCAAAGCCAATGCGAATGTTCTGATTTGCCATCAACTCTGCAGTGGTTTGATAAATCCACGCATCATCGCGTTCAGCGTGTGGCTGTTTTAAAGGGAACTCACCGATCAAGCGGCCGGGTTCAGGAATCATCATGATAATGCGATCGGCTAAGCGTACCGCCTCCATTAAATCGTGAGTGATCATCAAAACAGCGGTGCTGCGCTGACTAATATGCTGGCGCAATAAGCCATAGAGTTCGAGCTTTAAGCCAATATCCAAGGCAGAAAACGGCTCATCCAGCAACAACAGGTCAGGCTGAATAATTAAAGCGCGGCCGAGGGCGATCCGGCTTTGCATACCGCCGGATAACTCATGCGGATATTTGCGTAAATCCTCTTGGCTTAAACCTAAGCTGGTCGCGATCTGCCGTGCCTGTTGCTGGCGCTCAGGTTTAGACATCTTGCGTGCTTTTAAACCGAGCGTGATGTTGTCTTCGGCGGTTTTCCATGGCAGCAGCCGTGGCTCTTGAAACATGCAGGCGGTATTTGTAAAGGTATTGTCAATCACGGCTTCAGTGGGCGTCAGCAAGTCAGCAATGATGTGCAGCAGGGTGCTCTTGCCGCAGCCGGATGGGCCCACTAACGCGAGGGTTTCACCGGCCTGCAGATCCAGATGAATATCACTGAGTATCTCGGTTAACGCATACTTATGCTTTAACCCCTGGATATGTAAAGCTTTCATTGACTGACTCCCACACGCCAGCGTTCCAGATGGCGCTTAATCGGTTCCAGCAGTAAATACTCGGTGGCCAATAACACGCCCAGCACAGCCACCACCCAAGCTAAGGTGGTTGATGTGTCAAGTTGCGCCCGTGAAACAGCTAACGCAGCGCCAATACCATCCGAAGTGCTGAGCAATTCAGCCATCACCACCACTTTCCACGAGGTGCCCAGCGCGGTAATCCACGCAGGAAATAAGTAAGAGGCTAAGTGCGGCAAGTAAATATCGGTCAGGCGCATATGCCAAGGTAAGTGATAGACCTGTGCCACAGCTTTTAGATGGTTATCCAAAGTGCGCGTGCCTTGCATAGCCCCGGCAAACACAATCGGTAAGCAGGCGACAAATACGGTAAACACTGGTGTGGCATCACCTAAGCCAAACCACAGCATCGCCAGCACTAACCAAGCAATGGGTGGCATGCCCAGTAATAAAGTGATCAGTGGGCGCGCGAGCATAGAGGTGGTGATGGAGAATCCGGCAAACATACCCAGCAGGCTGCCTACAGCTAAAGCCAGAGCCAAACCATAGAGCGTGCGCCGACCCGAAATGATCAGTTCAGGGCCGGCGATACCGCTGCTAAACATTTGCTTTAATTGCGCAATCACCTCGATGGGGCCGGGCAGAATTAAAGAGCCGTAGTGCTGTCCAGCCAGTTGCCAAGCAGCAAAAAAGAGTAATACGCTCGCCAGTGCGCCCCAACCACTCCATAAGTAGCTGAGTGTATTGGGTACAATATTTTTTAGTCGATTCATTGTGCTGGGCTATTCGGGTTAGCGTAAAAGTCAGCATCGGGTAATTTGCCGCCAACCGATGCAGGTTGTTTGTCTAACAAGAGTTGTAAAAAATCCTGCAATTCCTGTTGTGCATCAAATGCCGTGGCGTAGTGGCTGTTTTGCGCGGCCAGGGCATCGCTGACCGCTTCAGCTGAGAGCATCGGAATCTGCGCTGCGACTTCTGTACCGCATTGCAGTTGATTGTCTTGGCACCATTGCATGGCTTGCGCGTAAGCGGCTTCAAAACGTGCCACTAACTCAGTGTTATGGCGTTTGTCACCCAAAACAGTGATGCCCGCTTGCGGAATGCGCGCTTGCGTGCCCATCACTCGCGCCCATTCCTGCTGCAAATCGACACTGCGGTGTAAGTCAGGCGCAATCAGTGACAGAGGAAAGGATTTGGTTTTGCGTAACGCCATAGAAACCGCGGGCTCAGACAATAAAGCATGGTCAACCCGACGCATAATTAACAGTTGCATGGCATCCATCGGCGTTGCGGTGTAGTTAAGTTTAAAGTCTTTGTTAGGGGTGATGCCCTGTTGCGCTGCGAGGTGAGTAAAGACAATGTCTGGCATGTCTGCGCGAAAAGGAATGGCGATTTCTTGGCCTTTAAAATCGGCCAAGGTTTGCATGCTCGGGTCGCGAGAAATCATCCACAACACGCCCCATTGCGAGACGTTGAGTAACGCCAGGGGGGCGCCACGATTGTATAAGTTGGCGGCAACATTGGTTGGCATAGCAATAAAATCGACTTTGCCATTAAGTGCTAAAGCACGTAATTGGTCGGGATTGCTCCAGAGAATAAACTCAACCTCATCGGCGATATCAGCAAAACCCTCGTTGGCCAGCAAATGGATTAAACCATTGGAGACGCCGGCTGGTGGGCCGGCAATCACGAGTTTCTTCAGAGGTAATGTTGGATTGGCAAAGGCAGTAGTACTGAGCAGGCTGAAAAAACCGAATAGGCCTAAGCAGATTGAGGCCACTATTTTAGTGATGGGTTTCACGCAGGTACTCCAGTTTGCTGTGCTGATGGATTGCATGCTGCATGCAATAAAGCTTAATTTAAGCAAATAACAATCACTCTCATTTGGGTGCTAGCTTAAAGAATAATGCCTGCTAATGACAATGATTATTATCAATTATTTGTATGTGAGCTAAGGCTAGAGCTGAAAGCTGCTGGATTCAAGCAGCAGAGCATCGAGTCGGATACTTATCCAGATACAATATAGTTATATAGATTGATACTAAAGTAGGGCCTTTTTCAGTGCCGGTGCACTTTTGTTAGACGCTAGAGTCGTTATGATCAAAGGGTATCCTGTCTGCGGTAGGCGCAGGCATTGTAGATAATGAGGATAAAACTATGATTTATGCACAACCTGGTACTCAAGGCTCTTTACTTACGATTAAACCACGCTACGGCAACTATATTGGTGGTGAGTTCGTCCCGCCGGTGAGCGGTGAGTACTTCGCAAATACCACTCCTGTGACGGGCGCTGCCTGCGGTGAGTTTCCACGCTCAAACGCAGATGACATTAATTTAGCACTCGACGCAGCGCACGCTGCTGCAGCAGCATGGGGCAAAACCTCAGTGCAAGATCGCGCCTTAGTGTTATTGAAAATTGCTGATCGCATTGAGCAAAATCTTGAATTGTTGGCGGTTGCGGAAACGTGGGATAATGGCAAAGCCATTCGTGAAACCCTAAATGCTGACGTACCTTTGGCGGCAGATCACTTCCGTTACTTTGCTGGTTGCATCCGTGCACAAGAAGGTACCTCAGCTGAAATCAATGAGCACACCGCCGCCTACCATTTCCATGAACCGCTGGGCGTGGTGGGGCAGATTATTCCGTGGAACTTCCCGTTGCTGATGGCAACTTGGAAACTGGCGCCTGCGCTGGCAGCCGGTAACTGCATTGTGATGAAGCCTGCTGAGCAAACCCCTTTATCCATTACAGTTTTGATGGAGTTGATTGGCGACTTATTGCCACCGGGTGTTTTAAACGTAGTGCAAGGCTTTGGTCGTGAAGCGGGTGAAGCACTGGCGACCAGCACGCGCATTGCTAAAATTGCTTTCACCGGTTCAACCCCAGTGGGTTCGCGGATTATGCATGCAGCGGCAGAAAATATTATTCCGAGCACTGTCGAGTTGGGTGGTAAATCACCCAACATCTTCTTTGAAGATATTATGCAAGCAGAGCCTGCCTTTATCGAAAAAGCTGCGGAAGGTTTGGTGCTGGCGTTTTTCAACCAAGGCGAGGTCTGTACCTGCCCATCACGTGCATTGATTCAAGAGTCTATTTATGAACCCTTTATGGCAGTCGTCATGAAGAAAATTAAACAGATTCGTCGCGGTAACCCCTTAGATACCGACACCATGGTCGGCGCACAGGCGTCGTCGCAGCAGTTTGATAAGATCATGTCCTATATGGACATCGCGGCCGAGGAAGGCGCTGAAGTTCTGACTGGCGGTAAAGTTGAAAAACTAGAAGGTGACTTGGCGAGCGGCTATTACATCCAGCCAACGCTGCTTAAAGGTCATAACAAAATGCGTGTGTTCCAAGAAGAGATTTTTGGTCCCGTGGTTGCCGTGACGACCTTTAAAGATGAAGCTGAAGCACTGGAAATTGCCAATGACACTGAATACGGCTTAGGTGCAGGTGTGTGGACGCGCGATATTAACCGTGCTTATCGCATGGGGCGCGGCATTCAAGCAGGACGCGTATGGACCAACTGCTATCACCTGTATCCAGCACATGCAGCGTTCGGTGGTTATAAAAAGTCAGGGGTTGGCCGTGAAACACATAAAATGATCCTAAGCCACTATCAGCAGACTAAAAACCTGTTGGTCAGTTATGACATCAATCCGATGGGCTTCTTTTAATAGTGTGCCATTGAGCCCAGTTACAAAGTAGTTGGGCTCAATGGTTAAGTGATATTAATCAATAGCTCGCTGCTTTAATTAAACATCTCTCTAGTGCTCTGTGTGCACTATCAAAAAACCATATTTAATTTTGACAAGAAAAATATAGCGTCTATTTTGAAACCTGTAGCTGAAAACCAATACTAATAATTGGCAAAAACGCTATAGGTTTTAATTAAACAAGGACGGTGTATATGCGTAAATTAATTATGAATTCAATATTAATTGCAGCTTTAAGCAGCGGTAGTGTTTTCGCTATTGCAGCAGAAACTAAAGCGCAGCCTGCAGTGCAAGCTGTGGCAATGATTGAGCAGTCTAAAGTCAATATCAACAGTGCCGATCCCGACACCCTCGCTCGCGAGCTTAACGGCGTAGGTATGGCTAAAGCACGCGCCATCGTTGATTACCGTGAGGCCCATGGTGCATTTGCATCGGTGGATGAGCTGCTGGAAGTTAAAGGGATTGGCACAGCGATTTTACAGAAAAACTTAAACAAACTAGCCGTTGAATAAAGCATATAGTATTTGTTAAATTTTCGCTGGGATGCGAATAAAGGAGTGCTTAATTAAAATATCAGGATGATATATAAAGGATTGTTTAATTAAGCTGCATAAAAGTAATAAGTGCTACAGGCAGTGGCGCTGTATACAGTACGGATGCTTAATATGTTGGTTGAACTATTAATGTTAGTTTGACGCGATCAGTGAACAACCAAGGGGAGGAGGCTTGCACCGTTGTAAGACGAGCAGTCTCCGAGTTGTTTTTAGCTTATTTAATAGGCGTACATTTGTAAGGCTGTGGGTAAGTTCCAGCTGACCAGCGCTGCAAATGTGATGAGTACTGCCAGTGTTATTACTTGCCAGTGGTGTTTTTGTAGAGCAGCGATAGGCTGCTTTTTTTGTGTCACGACTAGACTCATTGAGCAGATGACACCCGCGAGCAATGCACCAGCCAAAATATCGGTTGGCCAGTGCGCAGTTAAATACACTCTAGATAGAGCAATGCTGATGGCGGGAATAAGCGCGACCAGTAACCAAATAACCCGCCAACGTTGTGGCTGTTGACGACTGGCGAGTACGCCCAATACTAGAAAAAAAGCAAAGCCAGAAGCGCTGTGTCCGCTTGGAAAGCTAAAGCCATGCAAGGGTTCAAGCAGCACTGAGGGTCGAGCCCGTTCAAAGAAAAGTTTAAGCACATAATTGCTGATGGCTGTGGTGATCAGAGCGCTGCTAGCAAAGAATAATGCTTGCAGTTGTTTGAATGACAACAACAACACGCAAAGGATACCGCTGACAATCACTTGAGTTGAGAAGTCGCCTAGGCGAGTAACAATAACCATGGTTTGGTCAAGCCAAGGCGTGCGAATCAATTGGCTCAAATCATGCAAATAGGTATCAAAGATCGCCAGTTGCTGCCAGTTCAGCATCAATGCCAGCAGCGCACTAGCAAGCACGACTGCAGTGATTAAACTGCTGCTGCGTGCACCGCGCAAACAACTGACTGCGCTGAGCACAGCGCATAGACCTAAACAGCCTGCAACCCAAGCGATTTGTAGCCAAAAACCTTGCGGTGGATTCAGTTCAAAAGCAGCGCCAACCAGCCAGCCCGGCATTATATAAGCCACTGCCCAACCTGCCGCAGCAAAAAAACTGACGCTGGCAAAGCGTGAGAAGGGCATCGACAGCATGCCAGCCACCAAGGGCAATACAGGTCGTAAAGGACCAATAAAACGACCCAGCAGCAGACTTAATCCGCCATAGCGCTCGAAATGGATTTGTGCATTGACCAGCCAGTGCGGGTGCGTTCGCAGTAAAGGTAGGCGCGGCACTTTATGCTGTAAGCGCTGGCCCAGCGCATAGGATAGAAAATCGCCACAAAGCCCACCAAACCAAGCGAGAAGTAATACCGAAGGTAGACCTAAGCTGCTGCTGCCAGCGATCAGTGCTAGGCCAAACATTAAAACAACGCCAGGCAGAATAATGCCGACTAAGGCTAAACACTCTAAAAATGCGGCAATAAAAATGGCGGCGCCTAACCAATACGGGCTGCTGCTTGACCACTGTAAAATTGTTTGTAATACATCATTCATAAAAATTATTTATCGCCGCGTCGAAGAGATTAAGCTCAATAAATGAAGCATCAATAGGGTTTAAGTCGTTTTTGGACTGCGTATCAGCTAAAGCGTCAAGCATGTTAAGCCAGCAAGCTGAATAAATGAACAATTGCCGCTGTCGCGCCACAAAACCCTAAGCCTCTGTTGCCGGCAATATGCTGCTGATTTAGCCGGGCGCCCAGCGGCTATGTTAAAGTAGAGCTCCAATCAAGACCGACAAATTTTATGTTAATTCCTTTTCAACAGCTTGCGCCAGAGACGCTAACAGGCTTAATCGAAGACTTTGTCACCCGGGATGGTACCGATAATGGTGATGAAACACCTCTGCAGGTGCGCATTGATCGAGTCCGTCGTGCGCTTGAGACAAAACAGGCTGTGATTGTTTTTGATGTTGAAAGTCAACAGTGTCAGCTGTGTTTACGTCATGATGTGCCAAAACAATGGCTGGAAGATTTAGAGCAACTCACTGCATCAGAGACGAGTTGTTAGTTGTTTTAGTGATGTAAAGTTAAACTACACTTGAACTTGCGTACGGCGTTTACAGTCGTATTAATAGATGTATTCATAAATGGAGATAACCCATGAATAAAAAATACTTTACTGCTTTGTTTTCTGCAGTTGCTTTTGCTGCTTTGGCAGGTTGCTCTTCGCCAACGATAATCACTTTAAAAGATGGCAGCCAGTTAGAAACCACCAATAAGCCTAAATATGATCAGGACAGTGGTTTTTACGAATTTGAGCAGCGCGATGGTAAGCCAGTGCGCATCAACAAAGACGACATTCACACCATCAAAAAGCTGTAAAAAAACAGCGCATGCGGGATAGCGCTATGCCGCATGCGCTCGTTTATTGATGATATTTGCCGTTAAAGGTGAGCTGTCAGCCCTTCTTTTTAATTGCTTGAAGCCATGCTGGATCTAATGCCGGCTGGTCACAATCAATCCCCACTTCTGACATCTGCTCCATATGCGCGTTAATTTCGTGCATGATTTGACTGGTCTCGCTGCTATTGGCATCCAGCTGATGCATCTGGATTAATCCCAAGTGATAAAAACGCAGCAGTTTCATTGCCACAGGATTGTGCGCCTTAACCCCATCGGTCACATGATGCATCACATTGGTAACACTCATGAGACTGCGCTTAAGCTGCCAGCCATAAATATTAGCGGCCATCCAAGGTTGCTTAATAAAGACCAAGCGAACCAATGCTGCAGTAGTCAACACACCGGCCGCCACTCCTGCGATATTTAAGCGAAAATTGTCACCGCCGGGCTCGCCGAAAAACATCACCATTAAACTTGATAACAGCATTGCCAGCGCAACAAAGACCGTAATAATAATCCAGGTGGCCTTACGGGTTTGGCTGCGATACTCTTCGGGATTGATTTTTTTTAGCTTAAAAAAACCAATACTGGTGAGAGAAGGGTGGTCCGGCGTTGATTGATTGTGCATAAGAGGGCATTGCTCAGGATTTAAACGTTGGCCAATCATACAGCAGCGCGTGGCACCATCCTAACGTTGCGATGGCTCGTCTCAGTCATCCATTGCTAGATTTAGAATGAGGCTGACTCGGCATTTAACACATAGAGTGTCACGTAGGCCAAAATCGCATAACGGCCCACTTTGGCGATGCTGACCAGTAAGGTAAATCGCCAAAAAGGCTCGCGCAGCACTCCGGCAATCAGTGTTAGCGGATCCCCAACCACCGGCAGCCAACTCATTAACAGACTCCAGCGCCCATAACGCTGATACCACTGCTCTGCGCGTGCCAGTTGCGCCGGGGTGACCGGAAACCATCGCCTAGACTGCCAGCGGTGCAGTTGCCCACCCAGCCACCAGTTGATTTGCGAACCCAGTACATTACCTAAAGATGCCACCAGCACCAGTGAGAACACTGCGCGCGGTTCCATGACGAGCAAGGCAACCAGCGCCGCTTCTGATTGCATGGGCAACAACGTCGCAGCAATGCAGGCTGACACCGCTAGCCCGAGGTAGCTGACCCAACTCAGCATAGCAAGCCAGCCGCTGGCTGATCCGCCAAGCCCAGCGCATGGCCGCTCATTGAGTGAATAACTCCAACTGCACCGCTTCTTGCTGCTGCAGGTCATGCAAACGCACGCCAACGCCTAACAGGCGCACCGGTTTATTGCCACGCATATACGCCGCTGACAACAGCAAACGGTAACTGTCTAAATCAAGCGCTGCACCGGCTTGCTCAACGGTGGTCTGGGTAAAGTCATGGAACTTAACTTTTACAAACGGCTTATCTGGGCGGTAATTATCATCCAAGCGCTGCTGCCGCACTGCCAGCTGCTCAAGCAGGCCTGGCAACTGCGCTTGGCATGCCGCCAGATCAGGCAGATCTTTCTCATAGGTGCGCTCTAGGCTCACGCTTTGCCGACGGCTATTGGGCTGCACCGGACGCTGATCAATGCCGCGCGCCAATGACCACAAGCGCTCACCAAAACTGCCGAATGCTTTAGTTAGCGCCAGCACACTCTGCTCGCGCAGTTGCGCACAATTAACAATGCCCATGCGCTCTAACTTAGCCGCAGTCACTTTGCCCACACCGTGCAGTTTTTTGACCGGTAACGCCAAAACAAAGTCATCCACTTGATCGGGGGTGATCACAAACAGCCCATCAGGCTTGCGCCAGTCGGAAGCGATTTTTGCCAAAAATTTATTGGGTGCCACACCTGCAGAAACGATCAGGCGCAATTCTTGCCACACACGGCTGCGTATTTCTTTAGCGATTAAAGTTGCGCTGCCAGAACAGAGGGTGCAGTCGCTGACATCCAAAAATGCTTCATCAAGTGATAGAGGCTCAATACAGTCAGTGTAGTCATGCAAAATGGCATGAATCTGCTTGGATGCTTCTTTATAGGCATCCATGCGCGGTTTGATTACTTCAAGGTCAGGGCAGAGCTTTAACGCACGCGCAGTGGGCATGGCTGAATGCACGCCCCACGAACGCGCTTCATAATTGCAAGTTGCAATCACTCCACGCCGCTCAGCCGAACCACCCACAGCCACAGCGCGGCCTTGCAAGCGTGGATCATCACGCATTTCAATGGCTGCATAAAAACAATCAGCATCAATGTGAATTATTTTGCGCGCACTCAAAGCCTCTCTAGCCCCTATATACAGTGCCTCTTAAGCCGCTAGCTTAGCATTAGTACGCTCTGAATCGGCTTATTACTGTATTTAAATGCAGTATTTGTTTGACAAGGTTTGAAAAGTCGCTATAATTTGCGCCGCGGGATGGAGCAGTCTGGTAGCTCGTCGGGCTCATAACCCGAAGGTCGTAGGTTCAAATCCTGCTCCCGCAACCAGATTCATCAATAAAGCCTCAGGTATTCAATGCTTGGGGCTTTTTTGTATCTGACGTTTCTGTAGCCTTTGTCCTATCAGTCTTGTTACGTGTTTTTGCACCTGTCCTATAAAAATGTTTTGCTGATGCGGCTGGTTACGGCTCGACTATAGGTTGAGGCCCTTGCCTCTCTATCACGGAAAACAACATGACGGATAAAGTTACTGCAAATAACCTCGCTTCTTATTGCTGGTCGATCGCTGATTTATTGCGCGGCGACTTCAGACAAAGCCAATATGGCCGCATTATTTTGCCTTTCACCTTATTACGTCGTTTAGAAGGCGTACTGGAAGCCAGTAAAGCGCAAGTGCTGGCTAAATATGCAGAGATTCAGCCGATGAATCTGCCAGAAGAGGCGCAAGAAAAGCTGCTGCTCAGAGCAACGCAAATCAACGGCCACACGCTCAGCT
>CAYLOI010000024.1:0-30467 GCA_964385265.1 uncultured Thiopseudomonas sp. | reverse complement strand
ACACAAAACCCTAGATCAGAAATGATCTGGGGTTTTTTTATGCTTGGAAGAAATACAAAAAGGCTAAAGAATGCGCTTTCGTGCTGAGTGCTTCGCGTAATACTCTGTTTTTGCATTCAACAGTAAAAATTCTCTCATTTATGGTTCAGATTTCATTCAGTGCAGAAGCTATGCAGTCCCTGATTATGTCCATTGAAGTAGCAGCATAGTGCTTTGTTAGGCAGTACGTCCGCGCTTGGGTGGATGCTGTTATACGCCTGCCTCTAGTGATTGGTTGACTGAGCTTAAAATGAATGACTTCTGTTGGCGATGTCGTGCAGATATAAAGAGCACCTAAAAGCCTTTTGCCTAAAAACGTGCAAGCAACGCAAAGGCTCGTTTTTACGCGTTGAGCCCAGACATAGGTGGCATTGCGCCAAATTAGCATGGGTAGTTCAGAAAAGCGCAGTATGACCGTAGTGCGTTAAGGACAGATATAGATAAGACCTGCAGTGCTCTTGGTAAAAAGCTACTGGAAGGGAAATGCTCTGCGAGTGTTGGCCGTATGGCTAGGCTGCATTCTTGCTGCTTCTGCAAAATCTGTTGCTTTGCTGCTAAACTGTGTTGATGTTTTTAGGTGTGTAGCTATGGATCCGCGAAGCGAAGTTCTGATACGTAATATTGAATTATTTAATGGCAGCATAGTTTTAGCCGGCGCTCCGGCGGATGATTTACTAGCTGAGTTAGAACTGGCGCATGCTTGGAGTTGGCATGCGGGTGAATATGCTGCACTCAAGCAGCGTTTTGCTGAGCGCTGTAGTTTTTCTACACAACTGACTTCTACAGAGTACACGGCAGGCGTTTTATTTTTACCAAAATCACGTGAACTGACTGAGTATTTATTACAGGAGCTTGCTGCAAAAATACCCAGTGGTGTCTTGTTTTTAGTCGGTGAAAAACGAGCAGGGATTGAGCGAGCGGCAAAACAGCTCTCTGCTTTTGGCCGTACCAGCAAGGTGGATAGTGCTCGGCATTGTCAGCTTTGGCGTTGTCAGGTAGATAATAAGCCAAGCGCTCCAAGTTTAGAAAAAGCCGGTAAAGTATTTACTGTTAAGTCAGGTGAGCAATCAATAGATGTGCATAGTGTGCCGGGCGTTTTCAGTCATGGGCGTCTTGATTTAGGCACTAAGCTGCTTTTGCAATGCTTAGATGATCTTCCGCTAGGACATTACCTGGACTTTGGTTGCGGTGCTGGCGTTGTGGGTTCGTTTTTGAAAATGCGCTACCCTCAAGCACAAGTCACTATGCTGGATGTGGATGCCTTCGCTATTTATAGCAGCCAGCTCACCTTAGCCGCTAATCAGCTTGAGGCGAATACAATCACAGCTGATGGTATTCACGCAGCGCCCAAACAGCTTTCCGCGATAATCAGTAACCCGCCGTTCCATCAAGGCGTACATACACAATACCAAACGACTGAAACCTTATTGCGTGAAGCTGCTGTGCATCTGCAACCCGGTGGTGAATTACGTATTGTTGCTAATAGTTTTTTAAAATACCCACCGTTGATCGAGCAACATTTGGGCCCATGTACGGTGTTAGCTGAGCGTGATGGCTTTAAGGTCTATAAGGCTGTACGCCGTTAACCGCTTCCAGCATATTAACTATTTTATAGAGGACATAACGTGACTGAGCATGCTTTTGTATTTGATGTGGCAGGTGTTGAGCAGTTCGAGCAACTGGTTGTGCAGAATTCAGCGCATAAGCCGGTTTTAGTTGATTTCTGGGCGCAATGGTGTGCACCGTGCAAGGTTCTAATGCCTTTGTTGGAGAAGGTAACTGCCAGTTATGCGGGTGAACTGTTGCTGGCTAAAGTGGATTGTGATCTTGAGCAAGAGATTGTGGCGCGCTTAGGTGTGCAAAGCTTGCCGACTGTAGTGTTGTTTAAAGATGGTAAACCTGTGGATGGCTTTACCGGTGCGCAATCTGAATCTGATATTCGTGCTTTTTTGAGTAAACATGTTCCAGAACCTGCCGAGATTGCAGACGATCCGCTACTCACAGCGCAAACCTTATTTGATAATGGCGAATTTGCTCAGGCTGAAAGTCTGCTGAAAGAACTCTTATCCGGTGATGATCAACAATCTGCTGCATTGGTATTGTATGCGCGTTGCTTAGTGGAGCGTGGCGCTTTAGCGGATGCAGAAGCAGTCTTAAACTCAGTCACTGATGAACAACAAAAACATGCCATTGCTGCGGTACGTGCGCAGTTAACCTTTTTGCGCCAGGCTGCAGATTTGCCGGATATGGCCGAGTTGAAAACCCGCTTAGCAAAAGATGCTAATGATGATGAGGCGGTTCTGCAACTTAGCATTCAGCAATTAGCACGACAACAGTATGAGCCTGCATTAGAGAGTTTGTTGCTGTTGTTTATCCGCAATCGTAGCTTTGCTGATGGTGCAGCTCATACAACGTTGTTACAAGTATTTGAATTGTTAGGCACTCAGCATCCGCTGGTTACCCTGTATCGTCGCCGTTTGTATCAGGCGTTGTATTGATCTGCTCTCGATCTAAGCGAGGGTATTAAGTGATGCAACGTTTGTATGCCATGCTGCTTGATGCTTGGCAGCATGCTGGTACGCGCCAGCGCTTATTTGCTTTAGCTATCCCAATGATCCTCAGCAACTTATCTGTACCCTTGGTGGCATTGGTTGATAGCGCTGTGGTGGGGCGTTTGCCGCATGCCTATCAGCTGGGTGCTGTGGCTGTCGGTGGCAGTATCTATACTATGCTGGTGTGGACCTGTGGTTTTTTGCGCATGGGCAGTACCGGTTTTGCCGCGCAAGCAGCAGGACGAAATGATCAGCAAGCCCTGCGCTATATTTTATTGCAGAGCTTACTGTTAGTACTTGTTTTAACGGTTCTGTGTTTAGCGATTGCCTTGCCACTGTTGCCGCATGTTTTGGCTTGGATGGATACTTCTGGTGACTTACAGGCATTGGCGCAGCAGTATGTGTTGATACGCCTCTACGGTCTGCCTGCTGCGTTAATGATGCATGTATTGGCCGGTTGGTTGCTGGGTTTGCAAAATGCGCGTGCGGCTTTGTGGATGTTGCTGCTGGCTAACTCGGTCAATATTGTTTTAGATATTTATTTTGTTTTCGGGTTGGGCTGGGGAGTTGCCGGTGCTGCGCGCGCCTCGGTCATTGCAGAGTGGTCAGGAGCTGTGCTTGGGCTGGCTTTAGCTTGGCGTTATGTGGATAAAGGGCCACTGCTCAATTTCTGGCAACACGTGTTAGGTTGGAGCAATTGGCGTCCGTTGCTTGCGGTGAACCGTGATATTTTGCTTCGCAGTCTCGCCCTGCAAGCAGTGTTTTTTACGGTCACCTTCCAAGGTGCGCGTTTGGGCGATAATACTGTTGCTGCTAACGCGCTGTTACTTAATGGCCTGTTGTTGTGCTCCTATGCTTTAGATGGTTTAGCCCATGCGCTAGAAGCCTTAACAGGGCATGCGCTGGGGCAGCAAGATCGCCGAGCATTACAGCGAGCCCTGTGTTTGGTCAGTATTTATTCTTTGCTAGCGAGCAGTATTTTTGCGCTGTTATTTTGGTTGTTTGGTGATCTATTTGTAGCTTTGCAGACCAGTATTCAAAGTGTGCAAGATACTGCAGCGGACTATCTGATTTACTTAGCACTTCTGCCGCTGATTACGGTCTGGAGCTATGTGATGGATGGCCTGTTTATTGGTGCAACCCGCGCACGTGAAATGCGCAATAGCATGCTCTTAGCAGTCTTGGTCTGTGCGCCCATTGCTTGGCTACTTCAGGGGCTGGGCAATCATGGCTTGTGGATTGCTTTCTTGTTGTTTATGGCATTGCGCGCAGCTTTTTTAGGCTTCACTGCGCGACACCTTCAGAGCTGGTTTCAAGAGTCTGCGCGCTGAAGCCTCTTGCGTTGTAATACGGCAGGTAGTAAACACAACAAACAGAGCACAATTAGCGGCCAAGATTGCCAGCGCAAGTAAGGCGTTAAGCCTTGCATGGGTAGCACTGAGCCGCGTAATACTGCTTGTTGAAACTGCGGGACTGTTACGCTGATTTTACCTCGCGGATCAATCAATGCGCTGACGCCATTATTAGTGGCGCGAATCATCCAACGTCTCGCTTCAAGAGCACGCATTTGTGCCATTTGTAAGTGTTGCATTGGGCCAATCGAGGTGCCAAACCAGGTGTCATTGCTGATGGTCAGTAAGATATCGCTTTGCGCTGCGAGTTTAGTGGCAAACTCTGGATAGACCACTTCGTAGCAAATGTAGGGCGCAATTTTATAGCCTTTGGCCGTCAGCGGTGTTTGTTGGCTTGAGCCGCGGGCAAAGTCTGACATGGGCAAATCAAAGAATGCGATCAAGCCACGCAGCAGATCTTGTAGTGGCACATATTCGCCAAAGGGTACAAGTTTTTGCTTCAGGTACTCACCTTGGCTGTCACCGAGCGTGGTGATGGCGTTGTAATAGCGCAAATTGCCATTGGCATCATTTTGTCGCAATGGCAGGCCGGTGATCAGTGCTGAGTCTTGCCGAGCAATAATGCGCTCCATGCTGTTTAGATAGCCTTGGGCTTGCTCTTTTAGGATTGGCACGGCGGTTTCTGGCCAGATAATTAAATCACTGGGTACAGCATTTAAGGTGAGCGACTGGTACAGCACAAGTTGCGCTTCAATCTGGGCGGGATCCCATTTTAAGTTTTGTTCGATATTGCCTTGGATTGTGGTAACACTCAGTGGCTCGCCAGACGGCTGGGTCCATTCTAACGATTGTAGAGCAAAGCCCGATATCCAGATAACAGACAAGAGGATGGCGGCAGCCAAGCGCGACGACCATTGTGGGGCCTTCCACAAAATGAGCAGCAAGACACTGCTAAGCGCTAACAGAAAGGAAACCAACCATACGCCACCAATGGGGGCAAAACCGGCTAAGGGTGCGTTGAGCTGACTGTAGCCAATATACAGCCATGGAAATCCAGTCAGAAACCAGCCGCGAAAGGCTTCAATAGCAACCCACAGTGCAGCAAAGGCCAGCGCATTGCCAATAGAATGGTTATCTTGCCGAATAAAACGTGCCCATAACCAGCCAAACAGCGCTAAAAACAGTGCTAAGCCAGCAACAAAGAGCACAGTCAAAAATAGGGCTAAAGGGACTGATGCTGCGCCATAGTCATGAATACTGACGTACACCCAGCTGGTGCCGCTGGCAAATAAGCCCAAACCAAACCACCAGCTACGCAAAGCAGCTTGGCGCGGGCTGAGTTCACTGATGCCAAGATGCAGTGTGATGCAAGCGATAAAGGTCAGTGGCCAGATATCAAATGGCGCTAAGGTTAGGGTAATTAAAGCGCCGGCGATGAGCACTAGGCTATTGCCGATCCAGCCGTTGCGAGTCAAACACTGCATGGGTTTAATTCCAGAGACCGATCAATATGTGAGCTAAGTCATACCTCATGCAGTGTTGTTTAATCATCTTGCAGGGGTGTTTTGTCTAGGCGAGTGACACGCAATAAATGCAAACGGCGACTGTCGGCGTTGAGAATACGAAAGCGCATTCGATCCACCTCA
This sequence comes from uncultured Thiopseudomonas sp., assembly GCA_964385265.1. Taxonomy (GTDB): domain Bacteria; phylum Pseudomonadota; class Gammaproteobacteria; order Pseudomonadales; family Pseudomonadaceae; genus Denitrificimonas. Next base: position 24,878 of record CAYLOI010000024.1, on the reverse strand, counting down.
ATGGTTTCATTGCGCTTGGGTAAGTGGCCGAAAGCACTCATTACCACACCGCCGATGGTGTCAAACTCATCTTCCGAGAAGCCGCTATTAAAAAAGTCATTAAAGTCATCAACAGGCGTTAAGGCTTTAACAATGTAGTCACCGGTAGGCAGTGTGCGTATGTAGCTATCTTCTTCAACGTCGTGCTCATCTTCAATATCACCCACGATCTGTTCTAGCACATCCTCAATCGTCACCAGGCCGGCAACACCGCCGTACTCATCAATCACCACCGCCATATGGTTATGGTTGGCACGAAATTCTTTTAGCAAAACATTGAGGCGCTTAGATTCGGGCACGAAATTACAGGGGCGCAGTGTGCTGCGTAAATCAAAGGTGTCATTGTTTTTTACAATCAGCGGCAATAAGTCTTTAGCCAGCAATATACCTAGCACTTCATCGTTATTTTCGCCCAGTACTGGGTAGCGCGAATGTGCTGCATCAATAATCGATGGCAAAAACTCTTCGGGTCTTTGGCAGGCTTTGATGCTGATCATTTGAGAGCGCGGGATCATAATGTCACGCACTTGCAAGTCAGCAATCTGGATTGCTCCTTCAACAATGGCAAGGGCGTCATTATCCAACAGTTTATTGCGGTTTGCTTCGCGAAGCAGTTCGAACAATTCTTTGCGTGTTTTGGGTTCTTGGGTAAAAGCCTGGGTCAACTTATCCAGCCATGACTTTTGCCCGTTGCTAGAATTATCTTCACTCATGGTTGTATTAAATCCGTATATTGATTGTCGCGATAAGGGTCGGGGTAGCCAATTTCAGCCAGTAACTGGCGTTCTAAATTTTCCATCTCTTCAGCTTCAATATCGTTAATATGATCATAGCCCAATAAATGTAAGCAGCCATGAATGACCAAATGTGCCCAGTGCGCTGCCAGCTGTTTATTTTGCTCTGCTGCTTCTTTTTCAACAACGGGCACGCAAATAACTAAATCACCCAGAAAGGGAATATCCAATAAACCATCTGGAATGTCAGCAGGAAATGACAGTACATTGGTAGGATAGTCTTTTGCTCGCCACGTCGAGTTAAGCTGCAGGCCTTCTTCAGCGTCAACTAAGCGGATCGTCAGTTCAGAAGCATTGCTGCGTTGACGCAAGGCCAAATTGCACCAAGCGAGAAAATCAGCATGACTGGGTAGCGCATCTGCTGTGCTGGCTATTTGTAGATCAAGTTCAATCAAGGGCGTAGTTCTCTAACAGGCTCGGTGCGTGCTGCGCAGTCATAGCTTTCATAGGCTTCAACAATGCGCTGCACGAGCGGATGGCGTACCACGTCAGCGGACTTGAAAAATGTAAAACCTATGCCAGGTATATCTTGCAAGACCTTAGCAACATGGATAAGGCCCGAAGTTGTACCGCGTGGCAAGTCGACTTGGGTGATGTCGCCAGTAATGACTGCAGTTGAGCCAAAGCCAATCCGAGTTAAGAACATTTTCATTTGTTCAACAGTGGTGTTTTGGCTTTCATCTAAGATAATAAAACTATTGCTGAGCGTACGGCCACGCATGTAGGCCAAAGGTGCCACTTCAATGACTTGTTTTTCAATCAGGCGAGTGACGTGCTCAAAGCCAAGCATTTCATACAAAGCATCATATAAAGGACGCAAATACGGATCAATTTTTTGCGCTAAGTCACCAGGTAAAAAACCCAGTTTTTCGCCCGCTTCGACAGCTGGACGCACTAATAAAATACGCTGCACCAGTTCACGCTCAAGAGCATCCACAGCACAGGCAACCGCTAGATAGGTTTTACCTGTCCCTGCTGGGCCAACACCAAAGTTGATGTCATGCGCTAAGATCGACTTCACGTAATTTTGCTGATTTTCACCGCGCGGTCGAATCACCCCTTTACGTGTTCGCAGCGTTACAGTATGACTACTGATTGCTGAAGGGGTTGTCAGCTCTTGCATGCTCGACTCTTGCAAAAAGAGGTGCACGGTATCTGGTGCCAAGTCAGTATGTTTGGTTTCTCGATACAAGCGTCGTAACAGCTGTTCCGCTGCACGGGTCTGTTCGCGAGGGCCGAGCAGTTCGAACTGCTCGCCGCGATTGCGGATGGTGATATTTAATCGTTGCTCGATTAAACGTAAATGCTCGTCATATTGGCCGCACAAGTTTGCAAAACGTGCTGCCTCAAAGGAATCGAGGGTGAAGCGATAGGTATCAATTGATGTGTTCAAGGGTTTGAAAAATGCCTACTTAACAAGATTGAGTGCTTAGGATACCGCTGCAAATGCAAAGCGGGAAGAGCTAAAAAGGCTGAGCAGTTAATTGCTCAGCCAAGGTGACTTCAGAGAAGTCGCTAGATAGGCAGTTGTGGGGTTTTAAAGGGCTGAGTTTGCGCTGTTATCACAGATTTGCGCCAAAGCTTGAGCCCAGTGTTGCTGGGCATTTAGGCAGGGAATCAGGACCAGCTCTTCGCCGCCAGCGGCTAGAAACTCTTCGCGTCCTTCAATGCCGAGCTCTTCTAGAGTTTCGATACAATCTGCAACAAATGCAGGTGACATCACCAGCAGTTTTTTCACGCCGCGCGCCGCCAGTGCTTCTAAGGTTGCATCGGTGTAGGGTTCGATCCACTTATTGCGCCCGAGGCGTGACTGAAACGCCACCGACCACTGCTCAGGGCGCAGGCCAGCGGCTTGGGCAAACAACTCAGCACTGCGCATGCATTGCGCGCGATAGCAAGTGTCGAGTACTGCCTGACTGGCTGTGGCACAGCAGGACTTATCACTTAAACAATGCGCGCCAGTTGGGTCTAGCTTTTTTAGATGGCTTTCAGGTAAGCCGTGAAAGCTGAGGAGCAGATGGTCAAAGTCCTGTTGTAACTCGCTCTCAGCACTTTTTGCTAAAGCCTCGATGTACAGCGGATCAGCATAAAAAGGTTTAACGATGTTTAACTTGAGCGTTAAGTTATTTTTTTTGATGCATTGCTCAGCTTCTTTGATGGCTGTAGTGGTGGTGCTATCAGCAAACTGCGGGTACAGCGGAGCAAAGGTTACGGTTTTGATGCCTTGTTTTGCCAGTTCAAGCAAACGCGTGCTAATTGAGGGCTCGCCATAGCGCATGGCTAACGTCACTGGGCCATGCGGCCAAAGGGGGCGCACCGCATCGGTTAGTTGTTCACTGATGACGACCAAAGGCGAGCCTTCAGGCCACCAGATCGAGGCGTAGGCTTCGGCGGATTTAGCCGGTCGAGTTACTAAAATGATGCCAACCAACAGGCGACGTAATGGCCAAGGGATGTCGATTACATAGGGATCCATTAAAAACTGGTTCAAGTAACGGCGTACATCGCTTACTGAGGTTGAGCGCGGAGAGCCAAGATTCGCGAGCAGAAGGGCGTGATCTGTCATGTGCTATGTCCAGTTATCAAAGGGCAAAGTCGCTCATTGTAAAGGCTTACTGCTGAAAAAGAACCCCTTAAGGCCGCTCTAGAATGCATGTGCGGCAGCCCCGTGATTTTTTGTGCAATGACTTATCAACAGGGCTGGTAGGCCTTGATAAATAAATCAACAACATCTTCGACATGCTGCTGCACATTCAATGATGCTTGCTCAGGCTGATAGCCGACCAACAACTGCAGGTTGCGCGCACCTTTGAGTAAGCTGAAAAAATGTTCTGCGGCTTGCTTGGGCTGGGCAATGTCTAATTGTTTGGCTTTATCGATGGTGATTAGCAGTTGCTCCATCTTATTGATAATGCGCAGTGCGGTTGCCTCGTAAAACAATAAAGACAGGGCTGGGTTACTCAGCGCATGGCTAATAATTAAGCGGTGCATTGCCAGTGACTCTGGGCTGTCGACTAATTTTTGGAAGCTGTGGGCAATACCTAATAAACACTCACGTAAATTACGTGGCGGTGTCTCTGTGGAGCTGACAAACAATAGCGTCAGCTGTGTTTCGCATTTGGCTTCAATGGCTGCACAAAACAGGGTTTCTTTATCGGTAAAGTGATTGTAAACCGTGAGTTTTGAAACGCCGGCTTCTTGCGCGATGGCATCCATGCTGCTGCCGTCATAGCCATGGCGTAGAAATAAAACCTGTGCCGCATCAAGAATAGCAGCACGTTTTATCAGATTTTTCGGGCGACCAGGGCCCGCTGTCGCTAAAGTTTTAGGCATATTAAATAAATAGTGAACTCGTCAGTGTAGTATTTTACTATACTTCTCCAGTCATGTATTCCAGCTGCTGCTGCTAAAGGTCATCTCGCTATGTCGCACCGTATTTTTTATCTATGTTTTGCTCTGTCCTTGGCCTTGCTCAGTGCCTGCAGTGAGCAAGCGCCTGTGGTTAACAGTACGCGGCCAGTGATGGTGACTCAGCCATTGCTAGCCAAGGATGTAACTGTCGCTTTTCCAGGCGAGGTGCGTGCGCGCTTAGAGCCGGAGTTAGCCTTTCGCTTGGCGGGGAAAGTGACTGAGCGCTTGGTTGATGTCGGCGCAAAAGTGAGCACTGACCAAGTGTTAGCACGGCTTGATCCAGAAGATGTGCGTTTGCATTTGGATGCGATGCAAGCACAGGTTTCTGCGGCGCAAGCTAACCTGCAGTTGGTACAAGCTGAGCGTGAGCGCTATAAAAAACTGTTGGATCGACAGTTGCTGAGTCGTTCGCACTATGACACTGCAGAAAATCAGTTTAAAGCTGGTGTGGCGCGCTTACGTCAAGCGCAAGCGGAGTTGGAGGCGGCAAAAAACCAAGCTAATTACACAGAATTACGTGCGCCTTATTTTGGTGTGATTATGCAAGCACAGGTCGAAGCTGGCCAGGTTGTTGCTGCAGGGCAAACTGTCTTTGTTTTGGCGGTGGATGGTCAGCGCGAGGTCGCGATTAATCTGCCTGAGCACAGCGTTGAAAATTTTAAAGTCGGGCAGGCGGTTGAAGTATCGCTATGGTCGCAGTCGGATCGGCGTTTTGCGGGGGAAATTCGTGAAATTTCGCCTTCAGCTGATTCGCGCTCACGTACCTACGCGGCGCGGGTTGCATTTAGCACTGCCACTGTTGCTGCTGAGCTTGGGCAGAGCGCGCGAGTCTATATGCATGCCAGCACCGGCAGCGACTATGCAGTGCCCTTGTCAGCAGTCACTGCAGAGGCTGATCAACCTTATGTCTGGGTGGTGGATACAACAACCTCTCAGGTGCACAAGCGTAACGTACAGCTTGGCGCCTTTGGCCAAGAACAGGTGCCTGTTGTAGAGGGTTTGCAGGGGGATGAGTGGGTTGTGGTGGCAGGGGTGCACCTGTTGCAGGAAGGACAAGAGGTACGAGCGGTTGATCGTGCTAATCAACCTGTGCCTTTAAGCGTTAAGGAGTAATGCAGATGCGCTTTAATCTTTCTGCATGGGCGCTTAATAATCGCCCGCTGGTCCTGTTTAGCATGGTGTTGCTGGCGATTATTGGCAGCATGTCCTACAGCGGCTTAGGTCAGAGTGAAGACCCGCCTTTTACTTTTAAAGCCATGGTGATCAATACCGTTTGGCCGGGTGCGACTGCTGAAGAAGTCGCGCAGCAAGTGACCGAGCGTATTGAAAAGAAACTGATGGAAACCGGTGAGTTTGACAAGGTCGTATCCTTCTCCAGGCCGGGAGAATCACAAGTGACCTTTGTTGCGCGCGATAGCCTCAACTCCAAACAAGTACCAGAATTGTGGTATCAAATCCGCAAGAAAATCGGTGATATCAAACATACGCTGCCACCCGGTGTGCAGGGCCCATTTTTTAATGATGAGTTTGGTACCACTTTTGGCAATATTTATGCGTTGACTGGGCAAGGCTTTGATTATGCCGTTTTAAAAGACTATGCCGATCGTGTGCAGCTGCAATTACAGCGGGTTAAAGATGTCGGTAAGGTTGATATTTTAGGCTTACAAGACGAGAAAATTTGGGTTGAGCTGTCTAATACCCGTTTGGCCAGTTTGGGTTTGTCGCTCAAAGCGGTGCAGCATGCACTCAGTGAGCAAAATAGTGTCACAGCTACGGGTTTTTTTGAAACAGCCACCGATCGTGTACAGCTGCGGGTCAGTGGCCGCTTTGATACGGTCCAAGAAATTCGTGAGTTTCCCATCCGGGTTGGCGAGCGCACCTTTCGTTTAGCTGATATCGCTGAGGTGCGCCGTGGCTTTAATGATCCAGCCGCACCGCGTGTACGCTTTATGGGTGAAAACGCCTTAGCCATTGCCGTCGCGATGCGTGATGGTGGTGATATTTTAATCTTAGGTGACGCTTTAGAGCTTGAGTTTGCACGCTTGCAAGCAACCTTGCCGGTTGGTATGCAGTTGCGCAAAGTCTCCGATCAGCCTGCTGCAGTTAAAGAAAGTGTTGGGGAATTTGTGCAGGTGCTGGTTGAGGCCTTGGCTATTGTTTTATTGGTCTGCTTCTTCTCGCTGGGCTTTCGCACCGGTTTGGTGGTGGCGCTGTCGATTCCCTTGGTATTGGCGATGACCTTTGCATTGATGCATTACTTTGGTATCGGTCTGCATAAAATCTCCTTGGGTGCCTTGGTTCTAGCGCTGGGCTTAATGGTTGATGATGCGATTATCGCTGTTGAAATGATGGCGATTAAAATGGAGCAAGGCATGGACCGCTTCAGTGCAGCCGGCTTTGCATGGACCAGCACAGCTTTCCCGATGCTCACGGGTACTTTGATTACCGCGGCAGGTTTCTTGCCGATCGCCACTGCGCAGTCCAGTGTCGGTGAATACACCCGCTCGATTTTCCAAGTGGTGGGTATTGCGCTGATTGTGTCGTGGATTGCTGCGGTGGTGTTTGTGCCGTACTTGGGCGATAAATTACTGCCCGACTTAGGCAAGCTTAAGGCAGCAAAGCATGGCAGCAAGGATGGCGAGCATGATCCCTATGCCACACCCTTGTATCAGCGTATTCGCGCGGTGATTACGTGGTGTGTCAGTCACCGCAGTATTGTCATCATAGTGACACTACTGCTTTTTGCCGGATCTATTTTTACTTTCCGTTTTGTACCTAAGCAGTTCTTTGCAGACTCCAATCGTTTAGAACTCTTGCTGGATATTAAACTGGCTGAAGGTGCCTCGTTAAAAGCTACGCAAGCGCATGTAGAAAGCATTGAAGAGCTACTCAAAGACCGCGCCGGCATTGAAAACTATGCCGCTTATATTGGTTCGGGGTCACCCCGTTTTTACTTGCCGCTTGATCAGCAGTTGCCAGCCACCAGTTTTGCTCAGTTTGTGATGATCACCGAAAGCTTAGAGCAGCGAGAAGAAGTTCGTGCCTGGTTGATTGAGACCCTGCAGGAGCGCTTTCCTGAGTTACGCTCGCGCATTACCCGTCTTGAAAATGGCCCACCGGTTGGTTACCCAGTGCAGTTTCGGATTATTGGTGAGCATATCCCTCAAGTACGCCAGTTAGCCCGGCAAGTGGCAGCGGTGGTGCGAGATAATCCGCATGTCAGTAATGTGCACTTAGATTGGCAAGAGCCCAGTAAAGTGGTGTACCTGCAGATTGATCAGGATCGCGCCCGTGCTTTGGGGGTCAGTACGGCCAGTGTTTCACAGTTTTTACGCGGTGCTTTATCAGGTGCCAGTGTCGGTTTGTTTCGCGAAGGCAATGAGTTGATTGAGATCCTGCAGCGCGGCACCTTAGAAGACCGTGAGGATCTGGCCAGCTTAGGCAGCTTGGCCATTCCCACCGAGCATGGCACCAGCATTTCTTTGTCGCAAGTCGCCAATCTAGAGTACGGCTTTGAGGAGGGTGTGATTTGGCACCGCAACCGTTTACCTAGCGTAACGGTGCGCGCAGATATTTATGGCCAGCACCAAGCGGTCGATGTGGTGCAGGAAATTATGCCGCAGTTACAAAAGGTACGCGACGCCTTGCCCGATGGTTATTTGCTGGAGGTTGGCGGCACAGTTGAGGATTCCACCCGTGGTCAGCGCTCGGTAATGGCAGGAATGCCGTTGTTCTTACTGGTGGTGCTGTCGCTGTTGATGATTCAGCTGCGCAGTTTCTCACGTTCAGTGCTGGTGTTTTTAACCGCACCTTTGGGGTTGATTGGCGTAACCCTGTTTTTATTGCTGTTTAATCAGCCCTTTGGTTTTGTTGCGATGCTCGGCACCATTGCCTTAACCGGTATGATCATGCGCAACTCGGTGATCTTAGTCGATCAAATTGAAACCGATATCAGCCTAGGTCATACACCTTGGCAGTCGGTGATTGATGCCACTGTGCGCCGTTTTAGACCAATTATGCTGACTGCTTTAGCGGCGATCCTCGCGATGATTCCATTGTCGCGCAGTGTGTTTTTTGGCCCGATGGCGGTGGCGATTATGGGCGGTTTAATGATCGCCACGGTGCTGACACTGTTATTTTTACCGGCGCTGTATGCGGCATGGTTTCGTGTACGAAAAGAGTAAAATAGCAGCAAGTGTTCGCATTTTTTGTGCCAACACTTGCCGCGCCTGCTCAGATGCTTGAAACTCTGCATTATGAATATATTGATTATTGGCCCAAGTTGGGTCGGCGACATGGTGATGGCGCAGACATTGTTTATCTGTCTGAAGCAGCAGCACCCTAATTGCAACATTGATGTGTTGGCGCCGGACTGGAGTCGGCCTATCTTGCAGCGTATGCCCGAAGTTCGCCAAGCCTTGAGCTTTCCGCTGGGGCATGGCGTGCTGGATTTGGCCGCGCGGCGTAAAATTGGTAAGCAACTCAAAGGCCAGTATCAGCAAGCCATCTTGCTGCCCAACTCGCTTAAATCAGCTTTGACCCCGTTCTTTGCCGGTATCCCTGTGCGTACTGGCTGGAAAGGTGAGATGCGCTACGGCCTGCTCAATGATATGCGTACGCTGGATAAAGAGCGCTATCCGCTAATGATTGAGCGCTTTATGGCCTTGGCTTATCCGCCCGATACTGATCTGCCCCAGCCGTACCCGCGGCCCAGTTTACAGATCGACCAAACTGAGCGTGACAGCGCATTAACTGCATTTGCCTTGCAATTGGGCGATCGCCCGGTGCTGGCGCTGTGCCCAGGTGCTGAGTTTGGTGATGCCAAACGTTGGCCGGCCAAACACTATGCAGAGGTGGCCGAAGCAAAAATACGCCAAGGCTGGCAAGTGTGGGTTTTTGGCTCGAAAAATGACCATCCCGGTGGTGAAGAAATCCGCCAGTATTTGATCCCAGGCTTGCGTGAAGAGGTGTACAACCTTGCTGGTGAAACCTCGTTGGCGCAGGCGATTGATTTAATGTCCTGCGCCACTGCCGTGGTCTCCAATGACTCGGGCTTAATGCATGTCGCTGCCGCGCTAAACATACCTCTGGTTGCTGTATATGGTTCGACCTCGCCAGAGTTTACCCCGCCTTTAGCCGATAAAGTTGCTATGGTGCGCACCGGTATTGACTGCAGCCCATGCTTTGATCGCACCTGTCGCTTTGGCCATTATGATTGCTTGCGTTTGCTCAAGCCGACATTGGTGATTGAGGCATTAACTGAATTAGTGGGTACTCCTCTGTCATTGCAAGAGTCGGTAATCTAGTGCGCGTATTGTTAATTAAAACCTCATCGCTGGGTGATGTAATCCATACTTTGCCGGCGCTAACTGATGCGCTGCGCGCTCATCCTGAGATTCGCTTTGACTGGGTGGTGGAAGAAGGCTTTGCGGAAATTCCGCGTTGGCATCCGGCGGTCGATCAAGTGATTCCTGTAGCGATTCGCCGTTGGCGTAAAAACCTGCTGCAAACTTGGCGCAGCGGAGAATGGCGCGATTTTAAACAGCGCGTACATCAGCACACATATGACTTGGTGATTGATGCGCAAGGGCTATTAAAAAGCGCTTGGCTGACCCGCGGTTTTAAAGCACCGGTGGCAGGCTTCAGTCGTAAAAGTGTGCGCGAGCCGCTTGCCAGTTATTTCTATGATCGCCAGATCAGCGTCGCCCCAGGCTTGCATGCGGTTGAACGAACCCGTCAATTATTCGCTCAAGCGCTGAATTATTCTGTGCCAGAGCAGATGGGGGAATACAGTTTAAGCCGTGCGCGCTTAGCCACGGTGGAGGCGCAAACGCCTTATGTATTGTTCTTGCATGGCACCACCTGGCCAAGTAAACACTGGCCACAGCAAGCGTGGCGTGCCTTGGCGGAACAGCTTTCCGCCGACAATATCAGCGTGCGCATTCCTTGGGGTAATGCTGTAGAAGAGCAGCGTGCACAGGCGATTGCCGAAGGCTTAGCCAATGTGCAGGTATTGCCACAGCTAAATTTAACCGGTGTTGCCGCGCAGATTGCTGGCGCGCAAGCCTGCGTTGCCGTAGATACTGGTTTAGGTCATTTAGCCGCTGCTCTCGATGTGCCCTGCGTGTCCTTATATGGGCCAACGCTACCCGGACGTGTCGGTGCCTATGGACAAGGGCAAGTGCATCTGTGCGCAACAGGGCCTAATGCGGGATCCGGTGATCGTCATCTGGACTGTTTTAGTCACTTAGGGGCTGATCAAGTACTGGCTGCGCTTGAGCCTTTATTGACCTCTGCTGCCGGCCTTACTCCTGCCGCCATTAACAGCACAGCGCAGGCTGCGAGCCACAAGGAAGCAGACTGATGCAGTTGGCCTTTATCCTCTATAAATATTTTCCCTTTGGTGGATTGCAGCGCGACTTTATGCGCATCGCCTTGGAGTGTCAGCAGCGCGGTCATCAAATACGGGTCTACACCCTGATTTGGGAGGGTGATATCCCTGAAGGCTTTGATGTGCGTATTGCGCCGGTGAAAGCTTTTTCCAACCATCACCGCAATGAGAAATTTCACCACTGGCTACAAGAGGATATGCAACAGCAGCCAGTGGATCGGGTGATTGGTTTTAATAAAATGGCCGGCCTTGATTTTTATTATGCAGCGGATGGGTGCTATGAAGAAAAAGCACAAACCCTGCGCAATCCGCTGTACCGCTACAGTAACCGCTACCGCTATTTCTCCGGCTATGAGCGTGCGGTGTTTGCACCTGAGTCAGCAACGCAAATTTTAATGATCTCTGAAGTGCAGCAGCCTTTGTTTATTAAGCACTATCAAACTCCGCTTGAACGTTTTCATTTGCTGCCGCCGGGGATTGCCAAAGACCGGCAGGCACCCAGTAATGCCCAGCAAATTCGTGCTGAGTTTCGTGCTGAATTTAATCTGCCGGATGGTCATTGTTTACTGTTACAGGTGGGTTCAGGTTTTAAAACCAAAGGCCTTGATCGCACCCTAAAAGCGCTGGCCAGCTTGCCCAGTGAGCAGCGTGAGCGCACACAATTGATGGTGATCGGCCAAGATAACCCTAAACCCTTTATCCTACAGGCGGCAGCTTTAGGCCTATCCAAGCAGGTCAAAATCTTTAAGGGGCGCAGTGATATACCGCGTTTTCTATTGGGCGCCGATTTATTAATGCATCCTGCGTATAATGAAAACACTGGCACGGTGTTATTAGAAGCCTTAGTGGCAGGTTTACCTGTCTTAGTGACTGACATCTGCGGCTATGCGCACTACATTGACGAGGCGGATTGTGGCGAAGTCTTGGCCAGTCCCTTTCAGCAGAAACAGCTGGATCAGAGTTTGAGTCGTGCTTTAGGGGATCCAGCATTGCGCGCGCGTTGGTCGGAAAATGCGCTTAATTATGCAAAAACGGCTGACCTGTATTCGATGCCAGAGCGTGCAGCCGATATTATTTTAGCGGAGCGACCATGAAACTTAAGCTAGACGAACCCTTTGCCAGCCTATGGGCAGGGCAAGATGCGTTTGTCGCTGTTGAGCAACTGCAAGGCGAGGTGTACCGCGAGCTGGAAGCACGGCGCACCTTGCGCACCGAAGTGGCAGGGCGTGGTTACTTTGTGAAAATTCACCGTGGCGTGGGTTGGGCAGAAATCTTTAAAAACTGGCTGACCGCTAAAGCGCCGGTGCTCGGTGCTGAGCAAGAGTTGATCGCTATTGAGCGTTTGCAACAACACAATATCGATACCATGACCGCGGTGGCGTTTGGCGCACGCGGCAGCAATCCTGCGCAGCAGCACTCATTTATCATCACTGAAGAGTTGGCACCGACTATCAGCCTGGAAGATTACTCGATCAACTGGCCTACCCAGCCGCCAGCACCCCGTTTGAAGTGGGCGCTGATCGCACGTGTTGCGCAAATGGTTGGCGCTATGCACCGCGCCGGGGTTAATCACCGTGATTGCTATATCTGCCATTTTTTACTGCACACTGATCAGCCGGTTACTGCAGACTCTTTTCGTTTATCGGTGATTGATTTACACCGCGCGCAAACACGCGAGCAGACGCCCAAGCGCTGGCGCAATAAAGATTTAGCGGCGCTGTATTTTTCCGCGCTGGACATTGGTTTAACCCAGCGCGATATCTTGCGTTTTTTACGCGAGTATTTTCAACAGCCTTTGCTTGAAATTTTACATGACGAGGCTGCCCTATTGGCCTTGTTAGAAAGCAAGGCAGCTAAACTCTATGCGCGTAAAGAGCGCTATGGAGATGCGTTGTAATGTCCAGTTGGCGATTGGCAGATGCTTACCAAGCGCTGCATGCAGATTTTGGCAGCTTAGAAAAAGTCTTTGCTTTACAAGGCGAGCGCATCACGCATGATCCTTTGTCTGAAGTGATTCGCGTTAGTCGCCACGGCGTTGACTACTATGTTAAACGCTACCGTAATGCCGGCAAGGGTTTACGCCGCTATGCTGCACGACCACGGATTAAAGCGGAATGGCAAAACCTAAAACGTTTTGCCAAGTGGGGCATTCCTACTGCTCAAGTGATTGCCCAAGGTCTAGAGCGCAAGGGCGGTGCTTTTGTCCGTGGCGCCATGATTACCCGTGAAGTAGCGGATAGCCGAGATTTAGCTGACTTAGCCAATCAGCGCAGCCCATTGCTGCAAGATCGCGCTTGGGTTAAGCAGGTCAGTGCACAAGTCGCCCATGCTGCTCGTGTGATGCACAGCCATGGTTTTACCCATAATGATTTAAAGTGGCGTAACTTGTTAGTTGATGAACAAGGCAAAGTGTATTTGATTGATTGCCCAGCCGGGACCTTTTGGTGGGGGCCGATGCTGCGTTATCGCATCATTAAAGACTTGGCCTGCTTGGATAAAGTGGCTAAGCATCATTTGAGCAACACCCAGCGCTTGCGCTTTTATTTGCAGTATTGCCAGCGTGCGCGGCTCAATGCCCACGATAAAAAGCAGATTGGCAAAATTGTGCGGTTTTTTCAGGGGCGTGAATGAACGACTTCATTGATCCGAGTATTACCGAGCTGCTGGCCCAGCACCAACTTGACAGCTTTACTGCGCTCTGGGACTTAGAGCTAGAAGCAGTGGATGAGCCCAATACTGAGCGCGGCGGCTGGAGCAGTGTTGCGAAGTTGACGCTGGGCGAGCAAACCTTTTATTTAAAACGGCAAATTAACCATTTGACCCGCAGTCTACAAAAACCCTTCGGCGAACCAACTTTCGCGCGCGAAATGCGCAATATCCAGCACTATCAACAGCTGGGTATTCCTGCTTTGCGCGCTGCTTTTTTTGCGCAGCGTAAAGTTGGGAATGAACAGCAGGCAATTTTGATGACCTATGCCTTAGAGGGTTGGCACGATTTGGAGCATTGGCAGGAACAGTGGCCACAGCTTTCTAATGAGCAGCAGCAAGGTATTCTTCGAGCCTGCGCACAGCTGGCAAAGACACTGCATCAAGCCGGGCAAATACATGGGTGCTTCTACCCCAAACATATTTTTCTCCAAGAACAGGGCACAGGTTTTATTGCGCAGCTGATTGACCTTGAGAAAACCCGTCCGCTGCTGCTGGGGCGGCGTGATCGTATTAAAGATTTAGAGCCGTTATTTCGTCGTTCACGGCAAGTCTGGGGGCGTGAGCACAAGCAGCTGTTTTTGCAGAGCTACCTTGATCGCCCTGAAACTACGCAACACTGGTTAGAGCGTTTAGACGCGCGCCGCAAAGATAAGGAAGCGCGCCGGTGAAACTCAATGCATTAACTGGACGTACACCAGCGCTGCCGCTGACTTTAGAGCTGGACAATGGCCAATCCCTGCTTGTTGAGCAATGGCTGCGGGTTTTGCCCGAGCAGCGCTATGTCGCTAAAGCGCAATGGCAAGGCCGCAGTGTCTTGGTCAAGGCTTTTGTCGGCAGTAAAGCTGCGCGTCAGTATCAGCGTGAGCTCGCTGGAGCGCAGTTGCTTACTGAGCAGCAGATCAGCAGCGCCGCGGTCTTGGCCGCTGAGCAACACGCTGACGGCAGTGCCTATCTACTCTTGGAGTTTATCGATAACGCACATAGTCTAGCTGACGCTTGGCTTGAATGCAGTGCGCAGCAGCCCTTGAGCGAACAACAAAGCACAGTGCTCGGGCAAGCCTTGAGTACAGTCGCGCACATGCATTTACGCGGCCTGTGGCAGAGCGATTTGCATCTGGATAATCTGTTACAGCAGGGCGAGCAGCTGTATGTGGTCGATGGCGGCGGGGTACAGAGTGAGCAAGCCGGTCAGCCGCTGTCACAAGAAAAAGTCATTGCCAATTTAGCGGTATTTTTTGCCCAGTTACCCAGCGCCTTTGATGCCCATCTAGAAGAATTACTGATTCATTATTTGCTGGCCAATGGCGAGCATGCATTGCGCTTAGAGAAGCTGCAACAGCAGATCCTGAGTGTTCGCCAGTGGCGGGTTAAAGATTATTTAAACAAAGCCGCACGTGAATGCAGTTTGTTTAGCGCCAAGATCAACTTGTTTGGTTTGCGTGCGGTGTGGCGCGCGGCACAAGATCAGCTTGAGCCTTTACTGGCAAACCCTGATGGCGCGATTGCCGGTGGGCATATCTATAAAACCGGCGGTGCTGCTACTGTAGCTCGCATTGAGCATGGCCCAAAAAAGCTAGTAATTAAGCGCTATAACATCAAAAATGTGTTGCATTGGTTAAAGCGTTTTTGGCGTCCCAGCCGTGCGTGGCACAGCTGGCGCGAAGGCCACCGCTTGAGCGTATTAGGTATTGCAACGCCGCAGCCCTTGGCTGTGATTGAAAATAGATGGTGCGGCTTACGTGGTAGCGCTTGGTTAATTAGTGAATATTGTGGCGAGCAGGATATAATCGCCCGCTTGGCTGCATATACAGATGATGATGCAGTACCAGAAGCAGAAATTAGCGCGTTAGTTGAATTGTTGAATGCGCTGATTCGTGAAAAAATCAGCCATGGTGATTTAAAAGGCCACAATATTTTATGGCACCAACAACGTTGTTATTTAATTGATTTAGATGCCATGCAGCAGCATCAGAGCATGCGCAGTTTCACCCGTGCGTATTTGAAAGACCGCACCCGTTTATTACGCAACTGGCCGCAAGACAGCCCGTTGTACACGTTATTAGATCAGCGTCTACCGCAGCTGCCCAGCAGCTGCTCTGAAGACTAAGAGGCGAAATACACCCATGGCATTAACTATTCTCGGCCTATCTGGCGCACTCAGTCATGATCCATCGGCAGCGTTATATATTGATGGCAAATTGGTTGCTGCAGTAGAGGAAGAGCGTTTAGTACGCGATAAGCATGCAAAAAATCGCATGCCCTATGAATCCGCTAAGTTCTGCTTAGAACAGGCTGGGATTACGCCGGCTGATGTGGATGTGGTGGCTATTCCTTTTGCGCCGATCAGTATTTTAGAAAAAGCACGCTGGTCTTACGCCAAGCGCTATTGGTATGCGCCTGAGCGCTCATTAGATGCAATCTTAGTCGGCAACCGCCGTTATCAGCGCTATTACAAGAAAATTCAATGGTGTTTAGTGCAACTGGGTTTTGATTTAAAGAAAGTCAAAATTGAACCGGTTGAACACCACTTAGCCCATGCGGCTAGTGCTTATTTGTGCTCCGGATTCAAAGAGAAAACCGCCATCATGGGCATTGATGGTAAAGGTGAATATGCCACCACCTTTTTTGGCTATGGCGAAAACGGCAAGATTCATAAGATTAAAGAGTTTTTTGATCCGGATTCTCTGGGCGGCCTGTACGGTGCCATGACTGAGTTTTTAGGCTTTGAAATGCTCGATGGTGAATTCAAAGTGATGGGTATGGCACCCTACGGTGACCCTGATCTCTATGATTTGTCGCGCCTCGCCAAATTTGAAGATGGCGAGTTGATAGTCAATACCGAGTACGTCAACGTTGTAGGCCTGCGCCGCTACAAAGAGAAGGGCAAAGGCTATTACTTCTCACCCAAGTTGATCGAATGGCTAGGCCCTAAGCGTGAAGGCGATATTGCTGACGATCCGTACATTCACTACGCCGCCAGCGTACAAGCACTGTTTGAAAAGCTATCGCTAGAAATGATGGACTACTACCTCGGCGACATCATCAAAGAAACCGGGCGCATTGCCTTTGCCGGTGGTAGCGCGCTCAACGTGAAACTCAATCAGAAAATTATTGCCCGCGATGAAGTCAAAGAGTTGTTCGTGCAGCCGGCCGCCGGTGACGCCGGTACTGCCGTCGGCGCTGCCGCCTACATCTCGCAACAGCGTGGTGTGCCGGTGGAGAAGATGGAGCATGTTTATCTGGGCCCTGAGTACACTAACGAAGAAGTGATCGCTGCCTGCGCCAAACACCCAGGCCAACCGCAGTGGCAAAAAATTGAAAACGTGCCAGAACATATCGCAAAAATCATGGTGGATGGTAATCCGGTAGCCTGGTTTCAAGGCCGCATGGAGTTTGGACCCCGCGCCTTAGGTGGCCGCTCAATTATTGGTTGCCCAAGTATTCCCAATGTTGCTGATCGGATTAACGCACAAATTAAATTCCGCGAGCGCTGGCGCCCATTCTGCCCATCGATGCTCGACACTGTCGCGCCGCAGATGCTGAAAGTCGACCATCCATCGCCCTTTATGACCTTCACCTTTGAAGTCAGTGATGAATGGAAAGAGCGCGTACCTGAAGTGGTTCACGAAGACGGCACGTCGCGTGCGCAAGTACTGGAGCGCCAATACAACCCACGCTGGTACGACTTGATGCTGGAGTTGGAAAAGCTGACAGGTAACGGTGTATCGCTGAATACCTCGTTGAATCGTCGTGGTGAAGCCATGGTCTGCTCGCCGAAAGATGCGCTGGATATGTTTTATGGGTCGGATCTGCAGTATTTGATTATGGAAGATATATTGGTGGTGAAGGATACTGTGGTTGCTGACGATGTCTAGTTCCCAGCCCGCTGCTGCAGAACAATGGGTTTTGCAGTTTAGCCATGGCTATGATGGGCCTTTTATGGATTGCGCTCGTCAGTACGCAGTATTGTTTAAAGATACTGAGTATAAAGTTTGCACGGTGTATTTAACCGGCGAACCTAATGATGAGGTGGCGCAAGGCAGCGCTTCAGATGAAGTGATCTTCTTAAATTACAGCAGTAAACAAGTCCGTGGTCTTAAGCTTGCGGCAATTAAAGATTTTAAAAAAATCGTCGCCAGTCGCAACTTTACTCTGTGTATCGCCCACCGCTTTAAACCCATTTACATCGCTTTGTTGGGTTCTAAACTGCCGGTGATTGGTGTGCACCACGCCTTTGGTGATTATAAGCGTCGTTCACGGCAGTGGTTGGCTAATCATTTCCGTGATCGTTTACGTCTACTCGGTGTGTCCAATGCCGTACGTGACGATATGCGCGCGTGTTTACCGAAATTTGCACCGGCCAATATTGAAACTCTATACAACCGTATTGATGTCGAAGCCGTGCAAGCCGAACAAGTCAGTCGTGAAGACGCGCGTCAGCATCTTGACTTGCCGCTGGATGCTTGGGTCGTGGGTAACGTTGGCCGCTTGCATCCCGATAAAGACCAAACCACTTTGATAAAAGGTTTTGCCAAAGCACTACCAGACCTGCCCGAAGGCAGCTTACTCGCCATTATGGGTAGTGGCCGCTTAGAGCAGCAACTCAAGCAGCTTGCGATAGATCTTAGCGTCGCTGAAAGCGTGCGTTTTTTAGGGCAAGTGCCCAATGGACGGCGTTATTTTAAAGCTTTCGATCTGTTTGCGCTCACCTCAGACCACGAACCCTTTGGCATGGTGTTGCTGGAAGCCATGGCCGCTGGTGTGCCTGTTATAGCTACGGACTGTGGTGGGGCGAAGGAGGTGGTGAGTGATGCTAGGTGTCTGTTTGGGTTGGGGAATGTAGATGAGTTGAGTGCCCTATTGATAGTGCCTATTGATAACTTATCAATTGAAAATAAGACAGAGCAATTTACTGACTCAAGCGGTCATAAGCGCTTCTGGAAATGGCAGAGCAATAAATAGAATGCAATGGATTAATGACATAAAAAGTAAGAAACTGCTTAAAATAAATTCTATTAAGCTGCCGTTAACTAGGAATCATTACGGCAAAGACACTTATCTTCAGGTTGAAGAAGGTGTTCGCTTTAATAGAGTAAGCTTTCATTGCCGAAATTTAGAAATTGGTGCGTATAGTTATATGCATAGCGGTGAACTTTCTATGGTTTCTAAAATTGGCCGGTATTGTTCTATTGCTGAAAGAGTAATTATTGGTGTTGATCCAGTAGGCCATCCGCTAGACTGGTTAAGTTCTCACTCATTTTAATATACCAAAAAACATTCGCCGATTAATACAAAGCTAACATATGAAGGTGAGTGGCAAGATGTAGAAATAGGTAATGATGTTTGGATTGGTCAAGAAGCAATGATTATGAAGGGTGTGAAAATAGGAAATGGTGCTGTTATAGGCGCTCGAAGTATAGTTACTCAAGATGTGCCTGAGTATGCAATAGCCATAGGCATACCTGCCAAAGTGATAAAATATCGTTTTTCTGACCATGTGATTGAAAAATTAAAGAAATATCCTTGGTGGCGACTTTCTCCAGACAGTTTAAATGATATTATATTTAGTGATATATGCGCTGCTTTAAAACAAATGTCTGAAGTGGCGAGTTGGGGTGATAAGGCTTTTAATAAAGTTAGTGTGTCGATTAAAAATAAACAGGTGATTTTTAAGGGTGAATGATTTGTTAAAAGTTTTGTTTTTAGTTCAAAAAGAACAAAGAGTCATTCTGGACCGCCTGTATGAGGGTGTTTCTAAAAATATATCTACAGATATTTGCTGGTTATCCAGTAAAGAACAGGATGATTTGAAAGGGTATTTTAAGAAAAATATCAATTTAGAAAACTACGATAGAATTATATTTTTTCTCAGATTTAAAAAAGAATTACGCCAAGTAAATTTTATTCGAACTATTCCTAATTTAGTCATTCTTGAGCATGATGCTTATCAAAATTATATTCCTTGTAAGTATACAGGCAAGTTTTCTAGCTATTATAGGAAGCTGCCTTGGGCTCGTGTGCTTACTTCTGGAGCAGTAGTCACACGGCGGCTGCAAGAGGAAGGTGTTGATGCTGTTTTTGTACCTAAGGGTTACGATCAAGAACTTCTAAAGAACCTTGAGCAACCACGAGATATCGAGCTTGGATTTATTGGCAGTACCAAAAGTGTGGCCTACTCACAGCGCAGAGAGTTTTTAGAAAAGCTCTCTGAAAAAGAAAACCTTTTAGCGACTCGCACCAAGTCAGGGGATGAGTATTTACAAACTCTAAACCGCATCCGCTTTTTTGTTGGAGCAGATATTGGTATGGGTGAGTATATGATTAAGAATTTTGAGGCTATGGCGTGTGGTTGTGTGCTTTTCGCTTACGATCAAGGGCAAGAAGAAAATGAAGCGCTTGGTTTTAAAGACATGCAAAACATCGTCCTTTATAAAACACTTGAAGAATTCCGTAGTAAACTTTCATTGGTTCGTGAAGATAATAATCTTGCAGAAAAAATAGCTGCCAATGGGCAACGTCTAGTTGAGGAAAAGTATAGTTTCGAAAACATAGGCAAGCAAATTGTAGAGGTCGTGAGAGCGCCCTTAAGGAAACATTGCACTGCAACTCGATTTCAAAAAATTAAAAGCTACTTTGGTTTTTAATTTAATGAGTAAATTTTAGAGCTAAATAACAAGTCCAAGTGGTTTTAACTATGACTTATGTTGTTAAATTGATTGTTAAATATTACGTTTTAATTGAGATTTTAAAATATAGCCTGTTTAAAGTGCGGATAGTTAATTTGCTATGAATAATAATTACCAAGGTACTAAAAGATGAGCTTGAAGTGTGCAGTAGCATTTTTTGGAGTGCCTAGGAATTCAATTATTTGTTTTCCAAGTATACAGAAAAATATTTATTCAGTAATACCGGAATCTTTTGAAGTGCGTTCTTTCTATCATTTAAATAAACAAGAAATAATAGATAACCCGCGTTCTAATGAAAAAGGACTGCTCTTAGAGTCTAACTATGAACCTTTTTATGAGATGGAAGGTGTGTGTGAATCTCCAGAGAGCGCATTGGAAAAATGGAATTATGATTATTTTTATTCGATTGGAGATACTTGGGGAGATAAAGGTCGTTCTATAAAAAACTTAATATATCAGCTGAGTTCCTTGAGAGAGGTAACTTTAATGATTGAAAGGTCTAAGTTTGCGCCTGATGTTATAATCTTTTTAAGACCTGATCTTATTTACCACAATAAAATACCACCATTTATATTTAAGTCCTTATCTTGTTCGCCTAAATCTATTTATATACCGGGTTGGCAGTGGTTTAAGGGCTTAAATGATCGATTTGCCATCTGTGGTAGTGAGTCTTATAAAGTTTATGGTAAGAGAATAGAGCTTGCTATTAAGTATTGCGAGTCGAATAATTTAGAGCTTCACGCAGAGAAGCTTCTCAAATACTCTGTCGCTCACTGTAAAGTAAAGTTTTTAAAGTGTTTTGCATCGAGAGTAAGGTTGAGTGGTGAAATAGTCAATGAGAACTTTAACTGCAAAAATGATATGGGTAGGAGAGAGAATAGGGTTTTATTGCTTAAATCAAGAGTTTCAGCTTTCTTGGATAAAATTAAATATAGTTAAAGATGCGCATGTGTTAATTGATATTTTTTCAAAATCTATAGGTAAATGTTAAGATGCCTGTGAAGACTTGGTTTTAATATGCCAGATAATTATATAGTAATTGCATGTTTCTTATGCTTCTTGGGAAGCTTAAGAAAACTTATTAATCAGTGAGAGGGGCGAGTAAATTGCAGCCGTCAATTGTATTTATAGTGCCTTATTTTGGAAAGTGGCCTAAATGGTTTGATCTGTTTCTATTGACTTGTAAATATAATCCGAGCATTAGCTGGTTTTTTTATACAGATTGTGGTGTACCAAAAAACACACCTAGTAATATATTTTTTAATGAATTAAGTTTTTCTGATTATAAGAGTAAGGTAAGTGAAAGTTTAAAAATAAATTTTAATCCGGATTCCCCCTATAAGTTATGTGATATTAAACCAGCCTTAGGGTTTATCCATAAGGAAGATATTTCGGGTTTTGATTTTTGGGGTTTTAGCGATATAGATGTAGTTTACGGAGATTTACGCAAGTACTACACATTAGAAAAACTTAAAAAATATGATTTGTTTTCAACACATGCTAGACGTATATCCGGACATCTTTGTTTGATGAGAAACAATAAAAGAATGCGTGAAGCCTTTATGTTAATAGCGGATTGGAAAGCTAGGTACGCGGACAGTAGGCATTATGCGTTAGATGAAGGTGCATTCAGTAGAGTTTTTATAAGATATAAAAATCTTCCGTATTTAATTTATAAATATCTTAATAAATTAAATACTTGGCATAGGAGAAGTGAGTTTATTGAGTTGTATAGTACGCCAAATGCTGGTGTGGCTTGGATTGATGGAAGTTTCAACTTTCCTGAGGAGTGGTGTTGGAATTCTGGAGTATTAACTAACAGTTATTCTCGAGAGTTAGAGTTTCCTTATTTTCATTTTTTCGGATGGAAAAAAGATATTTGGAGCAAAAATAATTTTACAGCTATCCCTTCTGAGGGGGTTACGGTATTTACTATCAATAAATTAGGTTTTGATACCCAGGAGTGTTAAATGCTTAGACTAGATGTAGATGCTGTTTTATGTATCAGTTTGAAAGAACGCGAGGAGCGAAGAGCTTCGGTTTTAAAAGAGCTAGAAAAACTTAACTTGAAAGTTGAGTTTTTGATTGTTGATAAAGATAGTGAAGACCCGCAAAGAGGTTGTTTTAACTCACATAAAAAATGCTCTCAGCTAGCGCTAAAGCGGGGATACAAAAGAGTTTTAGTATTAGAAGATGATGTGGTGTTCGAGCAGTTTTCTTCTAAGAAAATTGGAATGATCAACAGGTTTTTAAATAAAAGAAATCCGGAAGTTTTCTATTTGGGTATTATTTTAGGGAAAATTTGGTTAACTTGGGATTTTGGAATAGCTAGAGCTAGAGGGCAGGGAGCACATGCAGTAATATTAAATGAACAGGCCTGTAAAAAAGTATCCTTGCTACAGTATGATGGACGAGGGGTAGATAGCGTATTCACGAAGTTATTTAAAATATATACATGTTTTCCTATGATAGCTTATCAGCATCCTGAGGAGGTTTTTGAAAGTGATCTTGATGCTTTTAGGCATCATAATGGTAAGGATAAAAATTATTGGGCTGATGTGAAAAAAAAACAATATATAAGTGTAATTAAAAATTTTTTTAAAACGCTAGCGAGAAGATAGTTTTGAATTTAAAGTTAAATTATTATGCGGTATGGGTTTGTATATTTTTTTTAAGCTATTTTTTTCTTTCATATTATATTAATTTTGGTTTTTCTCAGTCTTCTATAATCAGGGTTTCTTTAGGGGTATTGCTTCCCCTTGTTTTATTGGCACTTTTTAAAAAAGGAAATTTAAAGTCGGAGTTAAAAAGACTATTTGTTAGTAGAGATAGCCTTTTCTTGTTATTATTTTTTTTGTATATAATAATTCAATCTATATTTTATGCTGATTGGCAAATTATGCGTAGAGTAATAATATTATTAGTTTTTTTTATTTTTTTAAGTTTACTCGATTCAATAGATTGGGCGTTGATTAAGTGTAAAGTTTTTGTCGTACCTGTGCTCGCTGCAGCTATAGGCGTAACCTATTTATATAGTTATATTGTGTCGAATGGCTTTACTGTACCTATTAAAAACAATGCAATGGCTAGTTCGGGTTATGATTTTTTTATAGATTATAAAAACACTGTACTAGCTGGTCTGCATTTGGTCTTTTTGCTTTCTTTTTGCCTGCATTGTTATTTTTATAGTAAAAATACAGTTTTTTCAATTTTTTCTTATTTTTCTAGTTTTCTGATATTATCTTCTATATTTTTAACAGTAGCGCGTACTGCTTGGGTTGTCTGCTGTGTTGTTTTGATAATTTATTTCTTGTTTTCATTTAAAAGAAGAATCAAAAAAGTTTTTTTTGTTTTTATGCCTCTAGTTATATTAGCAGCTACATATCTTTACTTTTATTTTGCGTTTCATATTGAGCGTGGCTTAACTCGACGTGATGAGATTTGGTCTCATGTATTAAGTCAGGTGGATAGCGTTAAATCAGTTTTATTTGGGTCGGGTATTGGATCTCCAGTTGACTTTGTGAAACTGTCAGGCAGTGGTTTTATGCCGCATTTTCATAATATTTATTTAGAGCTGTTTTATAAAGTTGGAATAATAGGGTTGATTGTTTTTTTGCTACTCAACTTAAGGGTGCTTTTTATATTGTATTCTAAGCGGCGCTGTGAAATAAATATATTATATTTTTCTTTGCTTGGAAGCGTATTGGTAGGTATGTTTTTTGATTACTCTAACCTGATTTATTCACCTAACTTGATGTGGCTTGTTTACTGGTTTCCTCTAGCATTAGCGTATTCAAGTACTAGAAAGGTAGATGGTAACTCTAATGGCTATAAAAAATAAGTTGTATTGGTATATTATTTCTAGATTTGTAAATACCAAGAAAATATATATAAAAAGAACTGGCAGTGATGTTATATTTATACCTCTTGTCACTTCATGCGGCCGTAACCTCGACAATAGTTTATTACCTAAAATAAAAGGGGCGGTTCATGATGGTTTTGATTTTACTGAGGGTGTTTTTTTACCCACTAATTACCAACAGTTTTTCATAAAAAATAATAAAATAAAAGGTTTCAGTGGCTTTTTTAAGTTTATCTTTTTAAATCCCAAAAGATTCTCATTAGTACACGAATTTAATAACCTAATTTTTTTGTCTGGTCGTGGCGTCACACCTATTCCAATTGCACTTGGATTGCGTGTTGGTTTTTTATATATTACAGAAGTGTTAATAGTTTCTCGTTTTGTTAATTGTATTACTGTGGATGAGTATATTAAAAATAGTCCAGAAGATTGTTTAAAAGTACTGGATTTGGTTTCAGATTTGTTTCTTTTTAGTTGGAGTATGAGATTTACACATTTAGATCCGCATCCAAATAATATTATTTTTAATGGGGGTAAGTTACTGTTTGTAGATTTAGAAGGAGTCAAGTTAAATAGTGACAACCTAGAGCTTCACTTTGGCTTTTTGTTCGGACGTTTTTTTAGTTATTGGTTTAATAGATATATTGATGAAGAAAAGTATGATGATTATGTGATTAGAATTTTAAACGATCAAATTCCAAGTCTAGACTTGCCAGTTTACTTACACTATTACACGGAATTCAAGAGTAAACATTTTTCTCGGACTGAGCATGAAAATATGTTTGACTTGTCTTGTAAGGTAAAGGTTTGAGTTATGATGAAGACTGATGTGTGCTGGGCCTGTTGGCAGGCCCAGGGAGTTTTTAGGCGCTAGATTTTTGTTAGCCACTCTTCATCTCTATGATCTCTTGCCATATGCACAAAATTTCTCTTGCGCTGCCACTTACTCAGCGGTCTGTTAAAAATCTTCATATCTGAAATATCAA
>CAYLOI010000023.1:33298-35366 GCA_964385265.1 uncultured Thiopseudomonas sp. | reverse complement strand
CAGTTTAAAAAAGCTGACAAAAGTGGTGCATTGTATGCCTTAATACTGGGCGAGAATGAACTGCAGGCTAATACTGTTGCGATTAAGCCGCTGCGTAGCGATGCTGAGCAACAATCTGTGGTGTGGAGTGCTTTAGCTGAGCATTTAAAGTGTTCTTTCCAGAACGATTCATCATTAATTAATTAGGAGTATCAGCGTGAGCGATAATACTGAAGAAGAACAAATTGCGCTGATTAAAGAGTGGTGGCAGCGCAACGGTAAGCCATTATTGATGGGCGGTGCTTTAGCTCTGGTGATTGTATTCGGTTGGCAAGCGTGGCAAAAGCACCAAGCCAATCAAGCCCACTCTTCATCTGTTTTGTACCAGCAATTGTTGGAAGCAGCTTTAGTGCCAAGCGAAGAAGTGGATGCGCAGCAGGTTGCTAAATTATTAGCAGAGATTAAAAAAGTGCAAGCCAATAATGCTTACGCTCAATATGCGGGCTTGTTGGCGGTTAAAGTTGCGGTTGATAGCAATCAGTTGGATGATGCCGCGCTTGAGCTCAATGCCATTCTCGCCAAGCCGGCCAATGATACTTTGCAAGAACTGGCGCGTCAGCGATTAGCACGTGTGCTGCTTGCTCAGGAACAGGCAGAGCAAGCATTGCAGCTACTGGATGCTAAAGTTCAGCCTGCTTTTGTTGCCACACGCGAAGAATTACGCGGTGACGCTTTGGTTGTTTTAGAGCGACCTGCTGAAGCTAAAATAGCTTATTTAAACGCTCAGAAAGCCTTGTCGTCGGATGCCGCGGCAGGTAGCTTATTGATGAAACTTGACGACCTAAGCGATAAGGATGCCTAACTTGAAACGATACAAGTATATCGCTGTACTTGCTGTGGCACTGCTGGCCGTGGGTTGCAGCAGTAGCAGCAAAAAAGAGCTAAAGCCGCAAGCACTAGAGAAAATTACCACTGAAATACAACTCAAAAAAGAGTGGAGTACTTCAGTGGGCGCTGGCCAAGGTAAGCTGTGGAACACGTTGCGTCCGGTGGTTGATGGCGATTACATTTATGCTACTGATGTCAATGGTCGAGTGTCAGCATTGGACCGGTTTACCGGTAAAGCAATCTGGACACGTAAGCTCAAGTCAAATATTTCCGGTGGCGTGGGTGCCGGTTCGGGCATGGTGCTGCTGGGTACTCTTAACGGAGATGTGATTGCATTAAATGCCAGTACTGGTGAAGACTTATGGCGCAGTAAAGTAACCAGTGAGGTTTTAGCTGCACCAGGTACCAACGGTGATGTGGTGGTGGTGCAAACCCAAGACGACCGCTTGATTGCCTTAGAAGCAACGACCGGTGAGCAGCGCTGGATTTATGAAAGCACGCCAGCAGTATTAACCCTGCGGGGCACAGGTGCGCCTTTGGTCACCGACTATGTGGCCTATGCTGGTTTGTCCACAGGTAAAGTGATTGCGATTGATACGCAGCGTGGTTTACCCATTTGGGAGCAGCGTATTGCTGTGCCAACGGGGCGTACTGAGCTTGAGCGTATGGTTGATATTGATGGTGGCTTGTTGCTGTCAGGCAATACCTTGTACGTGACCAGCTATCAAGGCCGTGTCGCTGGATTGGATGCACAAAGTGGTCAGGTTCTTTGGCAGCGCGAGGCGTCCAGTTATGTCGCTGTGGCTGAAGGCTTTGGTAATGCCTATGTCAGTTTAGCGGATGGCACCATTGAAAGTGTGGATGAGCGTTCAGCGACTGCGATGTGGAGCAACAATGCTCTGCTACGTCGTCAGTTGTCTGCTCCTGCAGTATTTTCAAGTTATATTGCAGTAGGTGACCTTGAAGGTTATCTGCATGTATTGAGCCAAGTTGATGGGCGCTTTATCGCTCGCACTAAAATTGACGGCAAAGGGTTGCGTGTACAACCCCTAGTGGTGGGTGGCTGGCTGTATGTTTACGGTAATGGCGGCAAGTTAGTTGCTTTAACCATTAAGTAAACTGTTAGATAGGATCGACCTGTTTAGCCAAGAGTTTGGCCGCTGTCGTTAGATCGACAGCGGCTTTTGTGTTTTTTGAATTA
>CAYLOI010000023.1:0-33232 GCA_964385265.1 uncultured Thiopseudomonas sp. | reverse complement strand
GGATCGCAGTTATATTTTGATCGACACCGGTGGTATTAGCGGTGATGAAGATGGCATCGATGCGAAAATGGCCGAACAGTCGCTGCTGGCGATCGAAGAAGCCGATGTGGTGCTGTTTTTAGTTGATGCGCGTGATGGCATGTGCCCCTCCGATCAAATGATTGCTGAGCATTTGCGCAAGCGCAATAAAGCCACATTGGTGGTGGTCAATAAAGTTGATCATCTGGATGAGAATATTGCGCTGGCTGAGTTTAGCCCCTTGGGCTTAGGCAACTCTGTTGCGATCGCTGCGGCACATGGCCGTGGTATCACCCAGATGCTGGAATTAAGTCTGGGCAGTTTTGCTAAAGATGCTGTCATTGATGAAGTTGATCTGGACAGTATTGTTGAAGGTGTAGACCTCAAGCGTATTCCTGGTCCTGATGCTAAAGATGGGATTAAGATTGCTATTATTGGTCGCCCTAACGTGGGTAAATCGACGCTGGTCAATCGCATGCTCGGTGAGCAGCGCGTGGTGGTATATGACCAGCCGGGTACCACGCGCGACAGCATTTATATTCCGTTTGAGCGCGATGATGAAAAGTACACTCTGATTGATACAGCCGGTGTGCGCCGTCGCGGTAAGATCTCTGAAGAAGTCGAAAAGTTCTCGGTGGTGAAAACCCTGCAAGCGATTAAAGATGCCAACGTGGTGATCTTTGTCATGGATGCCCGTGAAGGCGTGGTGGATCACGACCTGAACTTATTAGGTTTTGCCTTAGAGTCCGGTCGCGCCATTGTTATCGCGCTGAATAAGTGGGATGGCATGCAGCCCAGTGAGCGTGAGTATGCGAAAAAGGAATTAGAGCGCCGACTTTATTTCGTCGATTTTGCCGATATTCACTTTATCTCAGCCTTGCATGGCACCGGTGTTGGCCATCTGTATAAATCGGTACAGGCGGCCTTTACCTCAGCCATTACCCGTTGGCCAACCAACCGCTTAACCCAGATCCTGGAAGATGCAGTGCGTGAGCACCAGCCACCAATCGTTGCTGGACATCGAATTAAGTTGCGTTATGCGCACTTAGGTGGCGCTAACCCGCCGCTGATTATCATCCATGGTAATCAGGTTGAAGCGGTACCTAAAAGCTATGTGCGTTATTTAGAAAACACTTACCGCCGTGTCTTGAAGCTGGTCGGTACGCCGATTCGTATTGAGTTCAAAGGTGGCTCCAATCCCTTTGAAGGTAAGAAGAATAAGCTCAGTGACCGACAGGTGAATAAAAAACGTCGCTTAATGGCCAATAAAAAAGAGCGGGATTTGCGCAAGAAGAAAAAGTAAGGGTATCGCCAGGTGTTTTCAGCAACACCTGGCTTGCGCTGACCTCATTCTAGAGGGTGTAAAATGCAACTGCAGAGTAAATTGCCGCAGGTCGGATTGACCATCTTTAGTCAGATGTCTCAGTTGGCCAATACCCATCATGCGTTAAATTTATCACAGGGTTTTCCTGACTTTGATGCGCCTGAGGCCTTGAAACAAGCGCTGCAGCGCCATGTGCAAGCAGGGCATAATCAGTATGGCGCAATGACCGGTGTGCCTGCGCTACGTGAGCAGGTGGCCAACAAAATTGCGCGCTTATACCGCAACCCTGTCTGCGCTGAAGACGAGGTGACTATTACGCCCGGTGCGACCCAAGCACTCTTTTGCGCCATTCAAACTTTAGTGCGCGGCGGTGACGAGGTGATCGTTTTTGATCCGTGCTATGACAGCTATGCGCCTGCAGTCACCTTAGCCGGTGGCCGTTGTGTGCATGTTGCGCTCAATAGTGCCGATTTCTCGGTTGACTGGCAGCAATTTGCTGATGCCATAACTGAGCGCACGCGTTTAGTTATTATCAATAGCCCGCATAATCCAAGTGGCGCTTTACTCAATCACGCGGATTTAAACCAATTGGCTGAGCTGATTCGTGAGCGTGATATTTATCTGCTCAGCGACGAGGTTTATGAGCATTTAGTTTTTGATGGTCAATCGCATTGCAGTGTTCTGGCGCATAAAGAGCTGTATCAGCGTGCTTGCGTGGTCAGCTCCTTTGGTAAAACCTACCATGTCACCGGTTGGAAAACCGGCTATATGGTCGCGCCGCCAAAGCTCAGCGCTGAGTTGCGCAAAGTACACCAGTATGTGAGCTTTTGTGCGGTGACACCGATGCAACATGCCTTGGCTGATTTTATCCAGGCGCAGCCTGAGCATGTTGATCAGTTACCGGCTTTTTATCAGCGCAAGCGTGATCAGTTGTGTTTGGCTTTAGAAAACTCAAGCTTTACCTTTGTGCCAAGCGCCAGCACCTATTTTCAGTTGCTAGATTATCGTGCTATTCGCGATGACTTAAACGATGTGCAGATGGCGCATTGGCTGACTAAAGAGCATGGCGTGGCCAGTATTCCGCTGTCAGTTTTTTATCAGCAAGCACCCGCTGATCAGTATCTGTTGCGTGTTTGCTTTGCTAAGCGAGAAGAGACTTTAACCTTGGCTGGAGAAAAATTATGCGCGATCTAGAGGCACTGTCTGATTTACGCCTTGCTTTAGTGCAGGGTCCATTGGTGCGCCACGATGTTTGCGCTAATTTGACCTATTTCGAGCAGGCGCTCAATCAGGTGCAGACGCAAGCTGATCCCGTTGATTTAGTGTTATTGCCGGAAATGTTTAACACCGGCTTTAGTATGGATTCTGCCGCGCAAGCTGAAACTGAGATGGGACCCACCACACAGTGGCTATTACAACAAGCTAAGCGCTTAAATGCGGTGCTGTGCGGTAGTTTAATTACTCGAGTGGCAGAGGGTGACTATCGTAATCGTTTGATTTGGGCGCGTCCCGATGGCAGCTTGGCGCACTATGATAAGCGCCATTTGTTTCGTATGGCTGGTGAGCATCAGCACTTTACTGCAGGTGAGCAGCAATTACAGGTTGAGCTAAAAGGTTGGCGCATTCGTCCGCTGATTTGCTATGACTTACGTTTTCCGGTGTGGAGTCGTGATGCACAACATACCGACTTATTACTCTATGTGGCGAGTTGGCCTGCGGCGCGCCGCAACGCTTGGAATCGGCTACTGCCAGCACGGGCGATTGAAAATCTATGTTATGTTGCTGCGGTGAACCGTACTGGCGCTGATCACCAAGGCCATGCGCACAGTGGCGATAGTCAAGTTCTTGATTTTATGGGTGAAACATTGATGCAAGCGGGTGAGCAAGCGGGTGTTTTCTATGCCACTCTGGCAGCCGCGCCGCTGGCTCAGTTTAAACAACGCTTTCCAGCTTATTTAGATGCCGATACTTTCAGTTGGTAATGGTTTAAGCAGTGTCAGTTGCTCTAATCATCAGCCGCTTTAGCATTATGCTCGAGACGAATATGTTTTTTTGACGCTGCAGAGTGGTAAATGTGTGCTTTGTAAGCTTATTAGGCTTAATAGTCGCTAATAAGATTAGTTTTACTATGAACTTTGTTAATATAGACGCAAGTCATGGAACACCAGCAGAATTTATAGCTCTAAATGTTGATATCGTAGGCTGTCTGCTCAATATGTTGGATTAAGTTTAATTTTTTTGGCGTGATGTGTTCCCCGTATTTTTATCCCAGCATCACGTGTGTAGGGTTGTGAAGCCCTTTTTTATTTATTGGCAATAGGAGTTAACGGATCTCATGGATATTGGTTTGCGTGAGTGGATAATTGTTATCGGCATTATCGTTATTGCTGCTATTTTGTTTGATGCGTGGCGCCGTATGAGTGGTAACCGAAGTACGTTAAAATTTCGTTTAGACCGTAACTTGGCTGATCTGCCTGATGAAGATAACCCTGAGATTGTCGGCCCTGCACGGGTAGTGACTAAGCAAGAACCTTCATTGAATGACGCTGTTGCTGATGACACAGATTTTGGTTTGCGTGCTGACAGCACTGCTCGCAAGCAACACTCAGTCGGCACGCAGGCAGATACTCTGCCGTTGGATGAGCAGCATGTGCCGACTCTGCTTAATCCCTTTGATGATCTGGATGAGCCACAGCCTGAGAGTTCCGCCGATAATGAAGGGACTGAATATGATGAGATTCTTATTATTCACGTAGTCGCGCGCAATGAGCAGGGGTTTAAAGGTCCAGCCTTGCTACAAAGTATTTTAGAGAGTGGTTTGCGTTTTGGTGCGATGGATATTTTTCATCGCCATGAAAGCATGACCGGCAATGGCGATAAATTGTTCTCAATGGCCAATGCGCTCAACCCCGGCACTTTTGATTTAGATGATATGGACTTGTTTAGTACCCGTGCCGTATGTTTCTTTATGGGACTACCTGGTCCGCGCAACAGTCGGCAGGCATTTGATTTAATGATTGCGGCTGCACGTAAGTTAGCTAAAGAGTTAGACGGTGACCTTAAAGATGATCACCGCAGTGTATTGACTGCGCAGACCATTGAACATTACCGTCAACGTATTGCTGACTTCGAACGTCAGCGGCTGACGCAAAAACTATAACGGTTGTTATTTTGACATTATAAAAAAGGGCAGCTGAGGCTGCTCTTTTTGTTTGAGTATTAGGCTATGACTTCCAAGCAGACTATTTCTACCCGTATCGCTCAACTGCGCCAAGCAATTGAAGCGCATGATTACAGCTATTACGTCTTAGATGCGCCGACTGTGCCAGACAGTGAATATGACCGCTTATTTACAGAGTTGCGCGAACTGGAGTTGCAGCATCCAGAGTTAGTTACTAATTATTCGCCAACTCAGCGCGTATCGGGTCAAGCATCAACCGCTTTTACTCAAGTGCAACATCAGGTGCCGATGCTGAGCTTGGGTAATGCCTTTGCTGAGGAGCAGGTGCTGGAGTTTGCTCAGCGTGCTGAACAAGCGTTGGCTGCAAATCAACCACATAATGAC
The DNA here is from genome assembly GCA_964385265.1 of uncultured Thiopseudomonas sp. GTDB lineage: Bacteria > Pseudomonadota > Gammaproteobacteria > Pseudomonadales > Pseudomonadaceae > Denitrificimonas. The sequence goes on along the minus strand of CAYLOI010000023.1, from coordinate 28,325 downwards.
TTGTTTTCGTCGGCAGTGACTGTGGAGTATTGCTGCGAGCCTAAGCTTGATGGTCTAGCGGTGAGTATCAGTTATGCGCGAGGCGTCTTGCTCCGTGCAGCGACTCGCGGCGATGGGCAGACCGGTGAAGACATCACCACAAATGTGCGCACCATTCGTAATGTGCCGTTAAAACTGCAAGGTGAAGGCTGGCCTGAGTTGTTAGAAGTGCGCGGTGAGGTGTATATGCCCAAGGCTGGCTTTGAAGCGCTTAATCAGCGTGTTCTCGCCGCCGGTCACAAGCCCTTTGCTAATCCGCGCAATGCCGCCGCCGGTAGTTTGCGTCAACTTGACGCAAAAATCACCGCCAGTCGCCCGCTGGAGTTTTGTTGCTATGGCAGCAGTACCGAAGGACTGGCACAGACACATGCCAGTACCTTGCAGCGTCTGCGCGAGTGGGGCATTAGCATCAGCCCTGAGTTGCAAGTGGTTAACAGCATTGACGACTGTTTAGCCTACTATGCCGATATTGGTCAGCGCCGTGCGCAACTGCCCTATGACATTGATGGTGTGGTGTTTAAGATCAATGCCCTTGAGCAGCAGCGCAGTTTAGGCTTTCGTGCGCGCGAACCGCGCTGGGCGCTGGCCTATAAGTACGCCGCGCAAGAAGAAATCACAGAATTGCTGGACGTTGAGTTCCAAGTGGGACGCACCGGTGCGGTTACCCCTGTGGCACGCTTAAAACCCGTGCATGTTGGCGGGGTGATGGTTTCGAATGCCACTTTACATAATATGGATGAAGTGGCGCGCTTAGGTGTGATGATCGGTGACAGTGTGATTGTGCGTCGCGCGGGTGATGTGATTCCGCAAATCACCCAAGTGGTGCTAGAGCGTCGACCCAGTGATGCACGCGCTATCGATGCGCCAAGCCAATGCCCCGTCTGTGGCTCGAAAGTTGAGCGCACACAATTGGTTCGCCGCAGCAAAAATAAACAGGTGCTCAGTGAGGGTGCGGTGTGGCGCTGTATGGGGCGTTTAAGTTGCCAAGCGCAGCTGCAGCAAGCCCTTATCCATTTTGTCTCACGCCGTGCAATGGACATTGATGGGTTGGGTGAGAAAATTATTGAGCAGCTCGTTACGCGAAAACTGGTGGCATCACCTGCTGATTTATATCGACTGACTTATGAGCAAGTGCTTGAACTGGACGGCTTTGCTGATCTCTCTGCGCGTAATTTAATCAGTGCAATTACCGGCAGTAAGCAGCCGCGTCTAGCGCGCTTGATTTTTGCCTTAGGCATCCCTGATGTTGGCGAAGAAACTGCTAAAGTGTTGGCGCGAGCGCTAGGTTCTTTGCAGCGTTTACAGCAGGCTTACCCGCAAACCTTATTGTGGTTACCCGAAATTGGCGCAGAAGTTGCGCACGAGATTGCCAGTTTTTTTGCCGACAGCCACAATCAAAGTGTGATTGCGCAGTTGGCCGAACTGCAGGTGCAGGCGATTGATGAAGGTGAGACTGATGTTGAATTTCAAGGCTGTACAACCTTAGCCGGTTTTATTGAACAGTTTAATATTGCCGGCGTGGCACGCACCAATGCGCTGCGCCTCGCTGAGCACTTTAAAAGTCTTGAGGCCTTATTTGCTGCAGATTGGCTTGATCTGTGCAGTATTGAGCGTTTGTCAAAAAATACTGCACAAGCGCTGCAGGACTTTATCAGTCAAGCAGGACAACGCGAGCGCGCACTGCAGTTGGAGCAGCAATTGCTTGAGTTTGGTATGCATTGGAGCTGTCAGCGCACGCAGGTGCAGGCCGCGCCTTTGGCTGGGCAGACTTGGGTGCTAACCGGAACCTTAGAACAGCTGACCCGTGAACAAGCCAAGGTGCGATTGGAACTGCTTGGCGCTAAGGTCGCAGGCTCAGTCTCAGCTAAAACCAGTTGTGTGGTGGCAGGCAGTAGCGCGGGGTCTAAGTTGACGCGAGCACAAGAGCTGGCTGTACCCGTTTTAGATGAAGCGGCTTTTCTCGAAAAAATGCAGAGTTTAGAAAAGCGGTAATGGTCAGTCACATAGCGACCCCATAGACTTTTGTTTAATTGTGGGTCGTTTTTTTTAGGCTAATATGCAAATCGTCTACTTCCTGCGAGCTGACATATTCATGCGTAAAAACATTCCTCCCCCGGGATGTTTCTTTGGACGGTCATTTGACCGTCTTTTTTTGTCTAAAATCTATTGGCTGCTCAAGCTTTTCTCTACTTTTTATATATCCCATTACTAAGAGCGTGCCTGCTTAGCTGGTGCTGCTGTATTGATAATCTTGCGGATTGCTAAATGTCGGCGTAATGAAAACGGTGTATGCTAAAACCACTGAATGGTTAACGATCTGGAGACACAGATGAGCGAACATATTGAGGTTGAACACAATCCACAAAAGCAATGCTTTTCAGCCGTAGTGGATGGCCATCAATCTATTTTAGAATACCGCACAGTGGATGCGCAGACGCTGGATTTTCATCACACCTACGTACCTGATGCACTACGGGGTCGAGGGGTTGCTGCGCTGTTGGCTAAAGCCGGCTTGGCTTTTGCTAAGCAGCAAGGCTTTAAAGTGATTCCTTCTTGTTCATATATCGAAGTCTATCTGCAGCGCCACCCGCAATAAATTGAGAGGCTTTAAACAACAACGCCCAGCAGATGCTGGGCGTTGTTGTTTAAGCGCTAAATATTAGATTAGTTACGCTTGCGTGTAGGCAGTACATCTTTGAGTTTTTCATGCATGCTGCGGATACTTTTTTCTGTGGTATCCCAGTCAATACAGGCATCGGTAATAGACACACCGTATTTAAGTTGGCTCAAGTCATCACCGATGGATTGGTTGCCCCAGCCTAAGTGGCTTTCAATCATTAAGCTGCTAATGGATTGGTTGCCATCAACAATTTGATTGGTGATGTTGTCCAATACCAGCGGCTGCAGCGCAGGGTCTTTATTGGAGTTGGCATGGCTGCAGTCAATCATAATGTTGGTAGAGATTTTAGCTTTTTTAAGTTCCTGCTCGCACAAAGCTACGCTAACTGAATCATAGTTGGGTTTGCCGTTACCGCCACGTAACACCACATGACCATAAGGGTTGCCTTTAGTGGTGACGATAGAGACACCACCTTGCTGATTGATCCCTAAAAAGCGGTGTGGGTTGGAGACTGATTGCAGCGCATTAATCGCGACCGTTAAACCACCATCAGTACCGTTTTTAAAACCAACCGCTGAGGATAAACCAGACGCCATTTCACGGTGTGTTTGTGATTCTGTAGTGCGCGCGCCAATGGCTGACCAGCTGATTAGATCTTGCAAGTACTGTGGCGAAATTGGATCCAATGCCTCAGTGGCGGTGGGTAAGCCTTTTTCAGCCAGATCCAGTAATAGTTTACGACCAATGTGCAGGCCGTCTTCAATTTTAAAGGAGTCATCTAGGTAGGGGTCGTTGATTAAACCTTTCCAGCCCACAGTCGTGCGCGGCTTCTCAAAGTATACGCGCATGATTAAAAATAGGGTGTCAGACACTTCATCAGCTAGGGCCTTGAGACGGTCAGCATACTCATGTGCTGCTTTCAAATCATGGATAGAGCAGGGGCCAATAACAATAAATAAACGGTGGTCTTTACCGTCTAGAATGTCACGCACAACTTGGCGACCATGCGATACCGTGTGTTGTGCTTTTTCACTCAGCGGCATTTTGCTTTTAAGCTGCTCTGGAGTGATGAGTGTCACGTTAGAAGCAATATTTAAGTCATCGATTGGTAAATCAGCCATCGTCGTTGTTATCTCACTCGCAGATTATAAAAAAGACTGAGCGATCCTGCCCAGCACCATAAAAATGATCATAAAAGCCACCAACCATACCGCTTTACTTGCAGTAACGAAAGTCCACTATTGTGCATAGTATACGCCAACCTTGTTCTCAATTGGCGCTTAGGGTGGATACAGCGGTGGCAGTTGATCCTCGTTACTGACTGTAGAAGCTTCAGTAAAGGTCAACTGGCTAATCGCCTGCCATAATGCCTGACCTTGCCAGTTGCTGTAGTTCTCACTGTACAGGGCACTGTTCAAAGCATCCAATGCTTGACTGAGGTTGTCATCGCGCATGGCTATATCAGCCAAAGACTCTGAATGTTGACGTGCCCATGCATCCAAGGCTTGGCGTGTGCTTTGTGGGTCGTTGGATAAACACGCGCGCTTTAAGTCGTCATGTAAGTTGCGTGAGCTTGGACCGTTGCTGATCGGAGGGATCACTGCCGGTTGATGCCGTGCGCGCCACCACAAAGCAAAGCCAAGCAGGCTGGTGCTCAGAAAAAGAGCGCTGAGCGCTTGCCAGATCCACAGTTGCTGGCTGTCCAGTCGATGCGGTGCAGGATCAGTGGTTAATGTTGTTAAGTCGACAGGGCTGGGCGTCAGTGCTGCTGCGCTCACCTGTAGTTTTTGCGCGGGTAACTCGGCGTATTCAAGTTGGTCGGTGCGGGTATTCCACCACGGCAGTTTGATAGCTGCAAGCGTGTGTTGGCCAGTACTTTGAAAGACAAAGGCTTGGCGTTCGTCGCGATGACTGACTAGGCCTTGCTCAGTATATTGCAGGCCGAATGCAGGTTGATCAAGATAGACTGTGTAAGCACTGCTAGGGGTTGGTGTCAGCGCAGGTAATTGAGAACCCGGTAAGCCTTGAGCATGAACTTTGAGCAAACGCGTAATGGCTGCACCTTTTGTAATTGGCGTATTCAGGTTGGGAGTCCAGCTCTGTTCTAAGCTCACTTGCTGAGCAGGAAGCCAAACGGCATGCTCAGGGTAGTCTTTGGGGATGTCTTTAACTTGCAGCGGAATAGGTGCTGATTTGACTTCAATCCGTTGCCCGGGCTGTGCGCTAAAAGGCGTGAGAGAGTGCGGGTCATGTCCGGCTAAGGTCGCTGAAAAAATCTGCTCTGGGATTTCAATCATTCCGCTTTGCTGAGCAAAAATGGCATAACGAACTTCAATCACACCATGGCGTACGCCATTAATATGTTGCTCAAATGTGCGTGGTTTACCCAGCACTTCAACCCGTGCATTGTCCAACAAGAGCGGGGTTAGGTTGCTGTCAGAGAACAATGGAATGGCGTGATAAATACGCAGTGTGAGCAGTGTTTGCGCTTGCACATAGACCCAGTCTTGGTCCAGTTGGATGTCGATATACACAGGTTCAAGTGGCGTGATATTGCTATTGGCTGACTCTTTGATATAAAGATTAATGGGCGCACTTTGCCGTTCGCCTAAGCTCAGCGGTGGGATAATTAAAAAACCTGTTTGTTTGGGCAATAAGGTTAAAACCCATTGGGTAATCGGCTCCTCAAAACCCTGCGCTGTACTGAAGCGATTGATTTGTTTGCTACTGATGAGTTCAAAAAACGGTTTGAGTGGGCTTAAGTCCGGAGCTAAAAACTGCGCGCTGTCATTTGATTCCAGCGTCAACTCGATACTTTCCCCCGCATTGATCTGCGATCTATCTACAGTCGCAGTAAAGGTAGCAGCCTGTGCTTGGCTGAAGCACAGCAGGATTAGCGTGGCCAACAGATTAACAAGATGACGCATGTTCAAGGTGCTGCCTCCTGCATATTGTACTCATACCAAAACTTTCGCTTTAATAACTCGCTGGGGTTGTCAGGGATTTGTTCCAGCCAGCTTTCTAAATGAATCGGTGATTCGACACGTGAGGGATCAAGCATGGGCAGTTGTAGCGTAGCCTGTTCCTGCAGAGCAAAATCCTGTTCGCCACTAGATACTGAAGCATCTGCTGTTTGGCTTGTCGGCTCTTCTGTCTGAGCGCCCTGAGTACTTGCCGGCTCTGTAATTGTTGCTGCGGAGGTGTTAGCGCTGATTGGCTCGCTGGGGACGCCGGCGGTTGGCTCTGGCGCACTGGCAGTCGGCTGATGAATAGCGTCAGGAAGTTGGTTGTTTAGAACGCCCTCAACCACATCCAGATTAAACTGTGCGGCAAGCATATCTGGCGCTTGGCTCAACGCCTGCTGATAAGCTTGGACAGCTTCTTCGAGTAAGCCGGCTAAGGCCAAGGCATTGCCGCGATTATAGTGTGCTGCAGGGCTGTCAATTTGTGCAAACAGCTGCGCGGCAGCCCCATAGTCTTCTGCTAAATAGAGAGCAGTGGCACGCCACAGCGGATCAGTAAACTGTTGTGCTGCCAGTTGAGGCTGTTGCTGTTGGAGAAGCTTTTGCCCTTGTTGATCAGGGCGTAACCACAGATGATCAAACTCAAATGCAAAAGAAGGCATGGGCAGCAGGCACACCAGTAGCAATATCAGTAGTCCGCCGCGCCGTGCAAAGTAAGCAAAAAGTAGCAGCACAGGCAAAACAAACCAATAGCCCTGATCCTGTCGAACAATTGAGCGTCCCGCAATCTCAGAGCTTAAATTGCTCTGGGTATGAGTCAATAGGCCAAGCATCTCGAAGTGCTTATTATCATTGTTTAATACTGTGTAAGGGCTGTTGGTTTGCTTGCTCAGCAGTTGTAACGAGACCGTATTGAGGCGACTGATGATAATCGCACCTGTGGCGTCAGTAATAAAATGACCGCTGCTCGGATCCATAATGGGTGCGCCTGTTGTGGTACCCACGCCGATAATTTTTAACTGTAGGGGATGTTGTTTAAGCAACGCCTTGATGGCTGTTTGCTCGGCTACCGACACGCCTGTCGTCATCAGTAAAACCTGACCTTCGCCTTGCGCGCCTTGTTCTAATAACTGCACGGCACGCTCAATTGCCAAATCCGCACGTTGCCCTGCAACGGGCATCAAGTCAGGTTGCAGGGCTTTTAACAGGTTTTCGCTAGTGAGTAGATCATTACTCAAGGGGACCAAGGTATGTGCGCTACCGGCATACACGACTAAGGCGCTAAAGGCTGCACCCCGCTGCTTAAGCAGGCTGAGTACTTGTGCTTGAACTTGCGCTAAGCGATTGGGCGCCAAATCATTGGCCAGCATCTCCGGTGTAAGCTGGATAGCGATCACCAGTGCTGAAGCAGATTGCTGACTGCTGGGCTGCTGCAGGGTTTTCTCCCAGCTGGGGCCCAGTAAGGCCAAGAGCGCACAGAACCACGCCGTGGCTAATAAAAGGTAACCGCCATGGCTCTTTCGTTTGCCATTGTGGCTCAATAAAACAGCATGAAAAGCCTCGGGTAACCAGGTATGCCAATCATGCTGGCGCTTATTCGCTCGGTACAGTTCCCAGAGCAATAGCAGCACAACAGGTACAGCGGCGAGCCAATACAAACGCGTCCACTCGGGCCAGCTATTGATTAAATAACTCATCAACGGGGCTCCTGAATATGAGCTGTGCTGCGTAAAGCAGGGTACAGGCGCGCAAGCATTAACAGCATGCTCAACAACAGTGCCGCGGCTAAAGGCCAGCTGTAAAGCTCTTGGCTTGTACGCTGAGGTGCTTGGTAGCCTGAACTGGGTTCAAGTTGACTGAGGCTGTTATGCATCCGCTCTAGATCGTTGCTGTTGGTCAGGTGAAAGTATTCACCTGCGGTGGTTTTGGCAATGCTTTTTAAGCTGCGCTCATCCAACTCAAGGCTAGCGGGTTCCATTGTCTCAAGTAAGGACTCTGCTGTGCGACTGCCAATGCCCAGGGTATAAATTTTAATTTGGTAGCGGGCGGCCAACTGTGCTGCGGCCAGTGGCGACATCACGCCGCTGTTGTTGGCACCGTCCGTGATTAAAATAAGCACGCGCTGCTCGGCTGGGCGCATGCGCAAACGTTTTATCGCCAAGCCGATGGCATCGCCAATCGATGTGGTGGTGCCAGCAATACCGGGCTGGGCTTCTTGCACCCAGGTTCTTACGCTGTGGTGATCATAGGTTAGCGGTGCTTGTAGATACGCTTGGCTGCCAAATAAGATTAGGCCTAAGCGATCACCATGGCGTGCAGCAAGAAAGCTATCCAGCCAGTGTTTGACAAAATCGATGCGCGGTAGGCTATGACCTTGCAGGGTCATATCGCTATAGAGCATTGAGCTTGAGACATCCAGCGCAATCAGTAAATCGCGGCCGCTATTAGGCCGTTCTTGTAAGTGACCTTGCAGTTGTGGGCGCGCAGCGGCACATAGCAGCAATAGCCAAAGTAGAAGATAAATTGCCGTTTGCCGACGCCAATAGGGCACAGCTTTATTTTGCGCACGTTGTAGCGCTGCGAGTTCAGGGTAAAAAGGAATATTGAGTGCTGCATTGTGCTGGCGCACCGGCGGTAGCAGTACTCGAACCAACCAAGGTAAGGGTAGCAAGACAAACAACCATGGCCAGGCAAATTCAAACATGCTTACGAATCCAAGTCTCGATGGCCTGTTGCAACTGGGCAATGGACTTATCATCGAGGCGACAGTCCGGTTGATAGGCGCCTTGTACCAGAATCATCCAGCGTGAAAGCCCAGCTGCAGGGCAGCGGCTGTCTAAAAAAGCGAGCCATTCACGTCCGCTCAAGGTATGGCTGGCGCTATCGGGGTAGCGTGTGGCACAGATACGCTTAAGTAGCTGATTGATTTGCTGCAGCCACGGGCCGGCTTGTACACCATCATAAGGTTTTGTCAGAGCCTGCAATTGCTGTAAAGCGCTGTCACGTAGCGGGTCACTGCTGACGATTTGCGCTGTTGCTCTACGCCTACGGCTTAGGTAAAGCCCTGTGCTAAGCAGAACAATCAGCAGCACGGCCAGTAACCACCAGCCTATGGCTGGCGGCCACCAACTGATCGGCTCGGGTAAAATCAGCGGCTGTAATTGCTCAGCATTAATCATAGTCCGGCCTGGGTGCTAAGCACCTGTTGTAAGTTGATCGCTTGTAATTGCTGCAGAGCCCCCTGTTGCGTACTCAGGGGTAGTAGAGGTGCGCCCAGTTGCTGCGCCAGACTTTGCCAGGCGGCTTGATAGGCTGCTCCTTTATCCTGCCATTGCTGGCGTAAAATAGGGTTGTGCGTATCAATGCTGATACTGCTTTGAGCCAAGGCAAACTGAGCCGGACCGATAGAGGGTAAAGCATGTTCTAGGGGATCAGATATCGGCAGTAAGATCAGTTCGGCTTGTGTGGCTAAGCGGCGCAATAATGGGCTGCTCTCATCATTTAAATGGCGTTCATTGCAAATTAAAATGATCAGACTACCGGTGCGTGTCAGGCGATGAGCTTGCTGTAACGCTTCGAGCAGCGGGTTGCTGAGCTCTTGTGTTATGGGTAGCTGCAAGCGTTGATTGGCATTGGCCAGCGCTTGAATAAAGTGCAGTACGCTGTGTTGATTGCGGTGCGCTGGAGTATGAGTAACGCTGTTGTCGTCAAATACGAGGCCACCGACTCGATCATTGTGCTGCAAGCTGGCCCAGGCAAAGATACTGGCCACTTGTGCCGCTAGCACAGACTTAAAGCAGCCCGTGCTGGCAAAAAACAGGTGCAGGCTTTGCTCGGCAATAATAAATGTGGGGCGTTCGCGCTCTTCATGGAACACTTTAGTGTGCACCTCACCGGTGCGTGCGGTTACTCGCCAATCAATACTGCGTGAATCATCGCCGGTTTGATAGGCGCGAACTTGGTCAAAATTCATCCCGCGACCACGCAGGCGTGAACGGTGTAAACCCAGTAATGAGCTGCGCTGTAAGGGGGTGCTGAACAGCTCAATATGCTGCACATAATGGCGTAGCCCCACCAGCTCTTGCAGCTCAATGTGCGTACGGCCTTGCATGTCCATCAGGCGACCGCAACAACATCGAGTAAGTGCTGCAGAACCTGGTCTTGGTTAATACCTGCAGCTTGAGCTTCGAAAGACAAAATAATGCGATGGCGCAAGGTATCAAACAATACTGCTTGAATGTCTTCTGGGCTGACAAAGTCGCGTCCAGCCAACCAAGCATGCGCGCGCGCGCAGCGGTCAATGGCGATAGAGCCGCGCGGGCTGGCGCCGAAGCGAATCCATTTGGCCAGCTCGGGATCGAACTTGGCCGGGGTGCGCGTGGCAATTACCAGCTGCACCAAGTACTCCTCCATGGCGTCCGCCATATAGATATTTAAGACCTCTTTGCGCGCTGCGAAAATAGTCTCTTGGTTAAGCAGAAAATCAGGTTTCTGCTCACCTTGCAAGGCAATCGAGCGGGCTTGCTGCAGGATTTTTCGTTCAACCTGTGCATCAGGAAAGCCAATTTTTACATGCATTAGAAAACGGTCTAACTGCGCTTCAGGCAGTGGGTAGGTGCCTTCTTGTTCAATGGGGTTTTGTGTGGCCATGACTAAAAACAAATCGGGCAAGGCATAGGTGCTATTGCCGATACTGACTTGGTGTTCGGCCATAGCCTCAAGCAGGGCCGACTGGACTTTGGCTGGCGCGCGATTGATTTCATCAGCTAAAATTAAGTTATGAAAAACGGGACCCTTTTGAAACTCAAATACAGCATTTTCTGGACGGTAAATGTCGGTGCCGGTGATATCTGAGGGAAGCAGATCTGGAGTGAACTGAATACGTTGAAAGTTCGCTTCTAAACCGTCTGCAAGATACTTAATGGCTTTGGTTTTGGCCAAACCTGGAGCGCCCTCTACCAATAAGTGACCGTCGGCTAATAAGGCAATCAATAAGCGATCAATCAGCCGTTCTTGGCCGAGAATTTGGCTGGTTAAGTAATGGCGTAAAGCAAGTAAGGCTGCATGAGGTGACATAAGGTGCCTTTCTAATACACGAATCTTAGCTGCAGTGTAATGCATCTGCCGCCTGCATGGATATGCAGCACAGCAGTGTCTGTCGCTGTTACTTTTTTAAAAAGGCGCAGGGCAGTTAAACGCCAAAGGTTGCTTGGACTGTGGGTGAGTAAACCTTAACTCACTGGCATGCAGGCATAAACGTGGCGCCGCCTGCAGTGCTTGCTCATGGGCATAGAGTCCGTCACCTAATAAAGGATGACCGATAGAGAGCATATGCACCCTAAGTTGGTGTGAGCGCCCGGTGTAAGGGGTGAGCTCGACACGACAATGGTCGGTATTGCGTTGCAACAATGTCCAAAATGTCAGCGCATGCTTACCCTGATCATGATCAACCACGTGGCGCGGTTTAGTTGGCGGATCGTAGCGCAGCGGAAGATCAATCTTGCCTTCTGCTTGTTCCAATTGCCCCCAGCATAAAGCGGTGTAGCGCTTATCTACTTCACGGTCATGAAATTGACGTGATAATTCGCGGTGGCTGTCAGCATCGCGAGCCAGAATGATCAGACCTGAGGTTTCCCAGTCAAGACGGTGCACGATACGCGCATCGGCATAGCCATTTTCTTGCAGGCGGGTGACTAAGCAATCTTTGTTGTCTTCAGCACGCCCAGGCACGGATAACAATAAGGTGGGTTTGTTGACCACTAAGATGTATTGGTCTGCGTAGATAATATCAATACTGGATAGCGGCATAACATTCTCTATAAATGCATTTGGCGGCCGCTGGGCCGCCAAATAATAACTGCTGACTTACTGTGTAAGATTTGGCTTAACGGTCAGGCAGGGTAATATTTAACTCAAGAATAGAGCAGCTGCCTTGGTTTTCTAAGGCCACTTGCACTTGGTCGTGATCAATATTGACGTATTTACGAATTACCTCAACCAACTCTTTTTGCAGGGCTGGTAAATAGTCAGGCTCATCGCGTTGGCCGCGTTCGTGGGCCACAATAATTTGCAAGCGCTCTTTAGCGATGGATGCCGTAGGGGCTTTTTTGCGGGCTCTAAAAAAATCTAAAATGCTCACTCTTTACCTCCGAACATGCGCTGGAGGAAACCTTTTTTCTGTACTTCTAGAAAGCGGTGTGCAACCTCTTTGCCTAGCAGGCGATCAACAGCGTCACTGTATGCTTGACCGGCATCGCTTTGATCATCAAGAATTACCGGTACACCTTGGTTTGAGGCTTTCAGCACTGCTTGTGACTCAGGAATAACACCGATCATTTGAATTGAAAGAATTTCTTCGACATCTTCTACACTGAGCATTTCGCCGCGTGCAACGCGCTCTGGGCTGTAACGCGTTAGCAGCAAGTGCTCAGTGATGGGTTCGCGGCCATCTTCAGCGCGTTTAGATTTGCTTGAAAGCAGGCCCAGCATACGATCCGAGTCACGTACAGAAGAGACTTCTGGGTTGGTTACTACAATGGCTGCATCAGCCAAGTACATGGCTAAATGCGCGCCTTTCTCGATACCTGCAGGTGAGTCGCAAATCACATATTCAAATTGTTCTGCAAGCTCGGTAAGGACTTTCTCAACCCCTTCTTGGGTGAGGGCGTCTTTATCCCGGGTTTGGCTGGCAGCTAAGATATATAGGTTTTCTAAACGTTTATCTTTAATCAATGCCTGATTAAGAGTGGCATCGCCATTAATCACGTTAACAAAGTCGTAAACAACACGGCGCTCACAGCCCATGATTAAGTCAAGGTTACGCAGACCTACGTCAAAATCGACAATGACTGTTCTGTGTCCACGTAAAGCGAGGCCAGTGCCGATCGCAGCGCTGGTGGTGGTTTTACCAACACCGCCTTTACCTGAAGTTACAACGATAATCTTAGACAAACGGGTCACCTTATGAATTGAGTAAAGGGTGGTTGATGAGCTGATTATAAAGTGTTCACCATGACAAAGGTATAGATCAGAGCGCAGAGATGTGCAACTGCTGCTCATTTAGATACGTTTGTGTGGCTTTTCCCCATAAAGGGTCACGGCGTAAGTCTTCCGCTACTTTATATTGGCCGGCAATAGAAAGCATTTCAGCGCCCATTTGTTGGCAAAATATTCGAGCCTCGAGGTTGCCGTTGATGCCAGCCAGCGCACGGCCGCGTAATGGCCCATACACATGGATGTTGCCGTCAGCCAATAGTTCCGCGCCAGCACTGACCGCAGCCATAATAATTAAATCGCTATTCTTAGCATAAATTTGTTGGCCGCTGCGTACTGGTTGCGTGATGATTTTAGCCGGAATGATACTAGGCTCAGTAGGTGTTTCAATCGCTAGCGGTCGTTCGCGCGCGCCACTGGGCGGCATTACAGCAAGATCAAGTTGTGCAGCAGCGGACAGATGTTGTGGGTTTTCAGTGCGTAATGCCAGTGGATGCAAACCATGAGAACGGCAGATGCTGAGTAAACGGGTTAGATCTAAGCTGTCTGCATTAAGCGTACATTTATCGAGCGCTAAAATAATAGGTGCATCTTTAAAAAATTGAGGGGCCTGTTCAACTTTTTCAGCCAGTTGCTCATTTAGACCGTCAAGGTCATTGGCAGATAGCTCTAAAATGGTTAAAGCGAGCATGCTGCCCTTAAGCTGAAAGACAGGCGCTTTCTCAAGAATATCGACTGGATTCATGGATAGCTCTACGGAATATACAATTAAAAAGTGGTTTATATCGTTCAGCATGGCAGGCTGCAAATGATTAAGCCATGTAGAATGGTTATTTTACCCTGTTTGGTGTGGTGAGTATGAAGCATTTGCGCTTTGATATCGCTTTTTTGCACCCGCGCTATTGGTTGCTGTGGTGCGGCTTGGCTCTTTTGTGGCTGATAACACAATTACCTTATCGCGTTCTGTTGCTGCTGGGTCGTGCACTTGGGGCTGTAATGTTGCGGGTGGCTGCTAGCCGTCGGCATATTGTGACCCGCAATATTGAATTGTGCTTTCCAAAACTTAGTCAAGCACAGCAGCAACAGTTGCTGCGTGAGAATTTTGCCTCCATGGGTATCGCTTTTTTTGAAATGGCGATGAGTTGGTGGTGGCCGAAAAAACGCTTGAGCCGTTTAGTGTGCGTGCAAGGTTTGGAACATTTGCAGCAAGCCCAAGCGCAAGGGCAGGGCGTTATTTTAATGGCCATCCACTTTACCACTTTAGAAATTGGCGCTGCTTTGCTGGGGCAGCAACACACCATTGATGGCATGTACCGTGCCCATAAAAACCCGCTGTTTGATTATGTGCAACGTCGAGGACGTGAACGGCACAATGCGGATGCCCATGCCATCGAGCGTGAGGACGTGCGCGGCATGCTTAAAGTCTTGCGTCAAGGGCGGGCAATTTGGTATGCGCCCGACCAAGACTATGGTCCAAAACAGAGCCTTTTTGTGCCACTGTTTGGTGTGCCTGCTGCTACAGTAACGGCCACCAGTAAGTTCGCTAAGCTTGGCCGTGCGCAAGTGATGCCGATGCGCCAGACACGCTTGCCTAATGGTCAAGGCTACTTGATTCAAATTGAGCCGCCATTACAGGATTTTCCTGGTGAATCAGATGAGCAAGACTGTTTGCGCATTAATCAGTGGATTGAGCAGGCTATAGCCCAGCAGCCAGAGCAGTACTTGTGGGCGCACCGCCGCTTTAAAACGCGACCTGAAGGTGAGGCAAAGTTGTATTGAAAACACAGGAACACACAGCTGCACTTCAGTTAGAGCCTGATGCTAAAAAAAAGGCAATCACCGGTTTAATTTTATCTGGTGGTGGTGCGCGTGCAGCCTATCAAGTGGGTGTGCTATCAGCCATTGCTGACCTGCTGCCAGAATCTGCCGAAAATCCTTTTCCAGTTATTATTGGTACCTCTGCTGGGGCCATTAATGCTGTTAGCTTGGCTTGTGGTGCTTTGGACTTTCAGCAATCGGTGCGCAAGCTGACCAGTATCTGGCAGGGGTTTCGTACTGATTTAGTCTATCGCACCGATTGGCTTGGAGTGACACGTCAAGCAGGGCGTTTTATTGCCCAACATCTGTTAGGTATTGGTCGCGGTTCCGAGCCAGTGGCATTGTTGGATAATGCGCCTTTACGTGATTTGCTGCTTAAAGAGTTGGATTTCTCTGGCATCACGTTGGCAGTTGCGCGGCGTAAATTGCGTGCTGTGGCGATTACAGCATTTGCCTACCAGTCGGGCCAAGCGGTCACATTTTATCAGGGGCGCGGTAATATCGAGCCGTGGGTTCGTCATCGCCGCAATGGCTCGCCAACACGTTTACGTATTGAGCATTTAATGGCCAGTTCGGCGATTCCTTTGCTGTTTCCACCGGTGCGTCTCAATAAAGAGTATTTTGGTGACGGTGCGGTGCGCCAAGCTGCACCAATTAGTCCAGCGCTGCACTTGGGCGCAGATCGAGTCTTGGTGATTGGTGTGCGCAGTCAAACCCAAGAGGAAGAAACAATACCTATAACTGCGCGTCCGCCAAGCCTTGCACAAATAAGTGGACACTTATTAAACAGTACTTTTATTGATAATTTAGAGTCTGATCTTGAGTTGCTTGGGCGGCTCAATATGCTCGGCGAGATGTTGCCTGAAGCGCAGCGCAAGAAACACTTAGGGCTATCGCCGGTGGATGTGCTGGTGATATCGCCGAGTAAAAAAATAGATGAAATAGCTGCACGCCATCGCCATCAACTACCAGCCTCCTTGCGCTTTTTTCTCCGCGGCCCAGGCGCAACGCGCGCCAGTGGTGGAGGAGTGTTGAGCTATTTGTTATTTGAGCGCAGCTATTGCAATGAGTTGATTGAGTTGGGTTATCAAGATGCCATGAGCAAAAAAAATGAGCTGCTGGCTTTTCTAAGTATCAGCGCAACTTAAATGGCAGTGCCGCTGCTTAACTGCCGTCAGCGTTGATACTGGTATTGCTGGCCACTTGCTTGGTGCGGCAGTTTAAGTAAATGGAGCTTTGCAGCCATTTTTGATCGGGATACCAAGAGAACATAAATTGGCCACCTTTGAGTTTATCAACCACAGTACGCGCAATTTCAGGGCGAACCGCAGGGCAGCCTTGACTGCGGCCAATGCGGCCTTGGCGTGGGATCCATGCTGGGTTGACGTAGTCAGCAGGGTGAATAACGATTGCGCGCTCACGGGCACGGTCATTAATGCCCGGCTCTAAACCGTCCATACGCAGTGAATAACCATGTTTGCCTTGATAGCTTTCGGCAGTGCGAAACAGGCCGATACTGGATTGATGGCTACCGTTGGTATTAGAAAATTTTGTGGCGAAATTATCCCCAGAACGGTTACCGTGGGCGACAAAGTCATGCAACACCAACTGTTTGCTGTCTAAGTCAAAAATCCACAAGCGCTTTTCACTGGACGGCAGTGAAAAATCAATCACCGCTAAGCGTTGTGCAGGGTCAGCACCATTACTTAATGCGCACTGCATTGCACTTAATGCTGTTGATAATACTGTGTTGTTAAGCGAAGGTGCTGCTTTGATTAGCGAGCTGGACAGCTGTTTAGGTAGAGTAGAGGCTGTGGCTGAAAGGCTATAAATACCGGCTAAAGTGGCAAGTAAAGAATGCAGAAGAAAAGGACGAAGCATGTATAAATCCTCGTTGCAGCACTTTAAATAGCGCTCAAAAAAACTATGACTTAAAAATTGGCAGCGTGGCAGTCTGCACTACTTTTATAATTGTGCTAAAACAAGCCGTGTCAGCGTACACTTATTGGTGTTATGCGCGACAGTCGCATACTCTAACAGCTCATTGAATGGATCCAAACCCTTGCTTAAAAAACAGACATGGTTAGCAATCGCTTTGCTTGCCGCTACACCGAGCGCATTCAGTATGGCGCAACCAAGCAACAGCCCGAATGCATTGGCGCAGACGCTGGATGCGCTGCCACAGGCTTGTGCTCTAGCCAATAGCAACCGCTTATCGGAACAGTCCATTCAACGTCTACAAACATTCTACCAGACGGTTAATTATATGCCGGTGTGGCAGGATGCCGCTCAACGCCAACAATTAGCAGGCTTATTGCAGGATTTACGTTTCGATGGCTTAGAGCCTGCGCAGTATCAGTTGCAGCATATTGCTGCTTTGGCACAGCCAGCCGCCTATGAGCAGCATATTTGTGCTGAATTATTGGTCAGTCATGGTTATTTACAAGCGCTGCAGCACCTAAGTGATGGTGTGCTCGATCCCGACACAATCGAGCCATATTGGTATGAAACTGCAGTGCAACAGCCAGCACAGTCAGCCATTGTCGAAACAGCTGTGGCAGGCTTGCAAGATTTACCTCAGGCCTTTGCCCAAGCACGTCCACAGCACAGTAGCTATCAGGCGCTGCGCAGCGTATTACAAAATAGTGACCTGCTGCTACAGGCGGATTGGGGCACAGTCCCCACGCAAGGGCGCTCATTACGGGTGGGTAACGTGGATGCGCGTGTGCCACGTTTGCAAGAACGTTTGCAGTTAGCCGGTTATAGCGTCGTAGAGCCACAACAGCTCGCCGATAGCACAGCCCTAGCCAACCCGAACAGTCCGGACTTGGTGCAAGCTGTTGATCCGCTGCTCTATACACAGACCTTAGCCGATGCTGTAAAAGCCTTTCAGCAAGACCACTATTTAGAAAGTGATGGTGTGGTTGGGCCGGCGACGCTGCGAGAGTTGAATATCAGTCCTGAGCAACGCTTGCAGCAAGTACGGATCAACCTTGAACGCTTGCGCTGGCTGGATAAACACTTTGAACCAACGATGCTGGTGGTCGACATTGCTGGTGCACGGTTATTGCTGTTGCGTGATGGCAATATCGTCTGGCGCACGCGCACGCAAGTGGGCACTGTGCAGCGGCAAACGCCCTTACTGAAATCACGCATTACTCACCTGACAATCAATCCGACTTGGACTGTGCCGCCGACCATCTTGCGTGAAGATAAGCTACCCGCCATCCGCCGTGATCAAGGTTATTTGGCGCGTAACAATATGAGTGTGCTGGATTATCAAGGCAATGTACTGGATCCATCCAGCATTAACTGGAATGCGCCGTCTGGCATTATGCTGCGCCAAGGCCCAGGTGCCAGTAATGCATTGGGTTTAGTGGCTATTCGTTTTGCCAACCCGTTTAGCGTGTACTTGCATGATACGCCCAGCCAATATCTATTTGGCCGTGCCACGCGAGCCGTAAGCTCGGGCTGTGTACGCGTGGAAGATGCGCAAAAGTTGGTTGAACATTTATTGCAGGGTGCGTCACAACAAGAGCATGAGCGCATTGAGGCGATTCGGGCCAGTGGTAAAACGCGTCAAGTTAATTTGCCGCAGCTGGTTCCAGTCTTGTTGGCCTATTGGACGGTTGAGGTGGATATGGACAATCGCTTGCGTTTTCGCAGTGACAGTTACGGCTACGATGCGCCGCTGGCAACAGCGTTGCAGGCAGCTCAGCGTTAGGACTCTGAGAATACACAAGCCGCTACTTTTGTGGAGCGGCTTGTATAGGAGTTGTTACTTTACTTGACCCTCAGGATCGGCATCAAAATCATATGAGCTTTCTAGCCATAGCGCATTAATGATGGCAATACTGCAAGCCAGCAACACGCCTAAAATCCAAGTGAAATACCACATAATAAAACCCCTTAAATCTAATAATGCAGCTGTGCTAAGCACTTTAATCAAACTGTTACGTTGATTGGTTTGTGGGCGCGGCTGGCACAGGCAATGAGTGGTGTGCCAGCCGCACTTTTTTCAAGCGCTCTTAGTACAGACCGTGCGGGTCACCATCAATATCAGCAACATTAACCACGCCCCACATTTTGATATAGCTCCATAGCGTGTAGGCCAAGATAATGGGGACAAAGATAGCCGCAGCAATAAACATAATGCCCAAAGTTTTATGGCTGGATACTGCATCCCACATGGTTAAACTGGATGCCGGATCAATGCTAGATGGCATTAAGAATGGGAACAGGGCAAAGCCAGCGGTACAGAGCGTGCCGGTAATGACCAGCGATGAACCTAAAAAAGCCAATGTTGGGCGCTTGAGCGTTGCCGCTAAAAGTGCCAATACAGCGCCGCCAATACCAAGAATCGGAGCTACACGCATGATCGGGTATTGAGTGTAGTTGCCCAGCCAACCGGGATTGTTCTGTTCAACAATTTTACTCAGTGGATCAATCGCACCATTGAAATCAATAACTGAAGTAACGCTATAGCCTTGAATGCCAAGCCACAACCACAGGCCTGCACCAATAAAGGTGAGCAAGTAGGTGATAGCAAAGAGTTGTGTCGCCGTGCGTGCGCGCTGAGAAACTTGCTGGTCAGTACGCATCATCAGCCAAGCTGCACCATGGGTATTAAGCATGGCGACGCTGACTAAACCGGCGAGGAGGCCAAACGGATTGAGCAGTCCCCAGATGCCACCGTCATAGCTGATGCGCATGGTTTCATCCAGCATAAAGGGCACACCCAAGAACAAGTTACCGAAAGCCACGCCAAACACTAACGAAGGTACAAAACTGCCCAGGCATAGCGCCCAGTCCCAGCGCGAACGCCAAGTCGGATTGTCCAGCTTGCTGCGGTAGTCAAAACCCAGCGGGCGGGCAAACAAAGCGAACAACACCAGCATCATCGCCCAGTAAAAGCCGGAGAAGGATGCTGCATAGACAATGGGCCAAGCAGCAAATAAAGCACCAGCAGCGGTGACTAACCAAACTTGGTTACCTTCCCAGTGCGGTCCAATAGTGTTCAGTACGACACGGCGCTCGCTATCAGTTTTGCCAACGAATGGCATTAAAATAACTGCGCCCAAGTCAAAACCATCGGTTAAGGCAAAGCCGATCAGCAAGACACCAACCAGTACCCACCAAATGAGTTTTAGAGTTTCGTAATCAAACATGTCGTCACTCCTTATGCGGTTTTAGTGGTGTGTTGTTCGAAATGGTAACGACCGGTGTGCAAGCAACTGGGGCCTTTGCGCACAAAACGAATCATTAAGAACATTTCAATAATAATTAACACAGTGTAGATCGCGGCAATTGCAATAATTGAACCCAGTACATCGCCGACCGACAGTGATGAGGCAGAGAGGAAGGTGGGTAATACCTCAGCAATCGACCACGGCTGGCGGCCCACTTCGGCAACGTACCAACCTGTTTGCACGCCGACCCAAGGCAAGGGTAAGCAGATTAAAGCAAACTTAAGCAACCAAGGTTTGTGCTCTTGCTTGTGCTTGGTAGAAGCCCAAAAGGCTAAGACAAACAGCACCAGCATTAAGAAACCAGCACCGACCATCAGCCGGAATGCCCAGAATAGGCTGGGAACATGCGGGATCGTATCGGCGGCTGCCATTTTGATCTGCTCTTCAGTGGCGTCAGCAATGTTTTCTGTATATTTTTTTAGCAATAAGCCGTAACCAAGGTCATCTTTGACTGCGTCAAATAATGCAATATTTTCCTCAGAACGCTCACCATTGCGTAGAGTCTGTAAGCGTTCATAGGCAATCATGCCGTTACGAATACGCACTTCATGCTGCGCGGTTAAGTCTTTGATTCCCGCTACTTCAGTGTCCAGTGAGCGGGTGGCGATAATACCCATAGCATAGGGGATTTTAATCGCGTAATCGGTACTTTGTGTTTCCATATTAGGCAGACCGATCAGGGTAAATGCAGCGGGCGCTTCTTCGGTGTGCCATTCAGCTTCAATCGCCGCCAGCTTGGTTTTTTGCACATCACCAATCTCGTAGCCTGATTCATCACCGAGGATGATTACAGACAGAATTGAAGCCAAACCAAACGCAGAGGCAATGGCGAACGAGCGACGGGCAAAGCCCAAATCACGCTTTTTCAGCAAGTACCAACTGGAAATGGCCAAAACAAAGATTGAGCCGGTGACATAGCCTGCTGCTACGGTGTGGACAAACTTAACCTGGGCCACTGGGTTAAAAATCAAGGCAGCAAAGTCAACGACTTCCATGCGCATGGTTTCATAGTTGAATTCTGCGCCGACTGGGTTTTGCATCCAGCCGTTAGCCACTAGAATCCATAGTGCGGATAGGTTGGAGCCGATAGCTACGAGCCAAGTCACGGCCAAGTGTTGGCGTTTACTTAGGCGATCCCAGCCAAAAAAGAATAGACCAATAAAAGTCGACTCTAAAAAGAACGCCATCAGGCCTTCAATAGCTAAGGGTGCGCCGAATACATCACCCACATAGTGGCTGTAGTACGACCAGTTGGTACCAAATTGAAATTCCATGGTTAAGCCGGTGGCGACACCAATGGCAAAGTTAATGCCAAAGAGTTTGCCCCAAAACAGCACCATGTCTTTGTAAACCTCTTTACCGGTTAACACGTAAACCGACTCCATAATCGCCAGCAAAAATGCTAAGCCAATGGTCAGAGGCACAAAAATAAAGTGGTACATGGCTGTCATCGCAAACTGGAAGCGTGACAGTTCGATGAGTGTTTCCGAGATCATGATGCATACTCCCCGGGAGTTATTGCTACTGGTTTTGTACTGAACAGATGAGTCTTAGGATTAACCTATGACAGGCTAAACAGTACATAAATGTTAAAGAAGCTGAGGCATGCCAGACAGTCTTTAAACACATATAACATTTGTATTATGTCATTGTTTTCTTGATTAATGACAAGAAGATAGCGGCGACCAGTTGTCGCACTTAGCGCTTAAGCGTGGCGAACCTAGAGTTTTATGGGGGAAGTATCGAGATGGGGATGAGTGTGCCAGCTAAAACTGTTGATCAAACCCGCTCGCAAGCATTATTGAGCGGGTTGTACAGGAGAGGTTTAGTGCTCTTTGAGGCCAAATGCAGTCAGAGTAAAAGTAGGTACACCAATGTCTTGCATCAACTGTGAACCTTCCAGCTCTGGAAGATCAATAATTGCCGCGACTTCATAGACGCTGGCGCCCATTCTGCGGATTAAGCGCGCTGCAGCAACAAAGGTGCCGCCACTGGCTATGATGTCATCGATCAGCAGTACTTTATCGCCTTCACACAGGCTGTCTGCGTGTACTTCTAAAGTTGATTGCTCGTATTCAGTGTCATACGGTTCACTGAGTACATCAGCTGGCAGTTTGCCTTGCTTGCGAAATAAAACTAAAGGCTTATTCAGTTCATAGGCAATGGTTGAGCCTAATAAAAAACCACGTGACTCAATGGCACCAACGTGAGTGAAGTCACTTTCGACATAGCGCTGGACTAAACCATCAATCACCATACGTAGTGCACGAGGCGATTGGAAAAGAGGTGTAATATCGCGAAAAATTGTGCCTTTTTTCGGAAAGTCTGGAATAGGGCGGATTAAAGACTTAATTGCGAATTCATCAAAAATCATATATTGAGCCTCAATTGAATGGTTCAGTTATCTAAGTTACCGCCTGCTAGGGCGCAGATTTCAATCAAGTTAATCAGATTGATTTCTTTCCCTTCTGCGATAAGCAGTTCACTTTGTTGAAAGCGAGTAAACACCCGCGAAACGGTTTCTACAGCTAGACCTAAGTAGTTACCAATTTCGTTGCGCGACATGGCTAAACGAAACTGTTGTGGGGAGTAGCCGCGGGCACGAAAACGTGCAGATAAGTTGACTAAAAAAGTCGCAATGCGCTCATCAGCCGTTTTTTTCGACAATAACATCATCATTTGCTGATCATCACGAATTTCCCGGCTCATGATGCGCATTAGCTGACGGCGTAATTGCGGCAAAATAGCGCTGAGTTCATCTAATCGATCGAAGGGTATTTCGCAAATTGAAGTGGTTTCTAAGGCAATTGCAGAGACCGGATAGATTTCCGTATCCATGCCCGATAGTCCAACAAACTCACTGGGTAAGTGAAAGCCAGTGATTTGTTCCTCACCGCAATCGGTGACACTAAAGGTTTTTAAACTGCCGGAGCGCACTGCATACACAGAAGCAAAGCTATCGCCTTGGCGAAAAAGAAAATCGCCTTTCTTTAATGGGCGGCTGCGCTTAACAATATTGTCAAGAGCATCCAGATCTTGTAAATCTAAAGAAAGGGGTAAGCAAAGTGTGGCTAAGCTGCAGTCTTTGCAATGCGTTTGATGAGGGTTGCGCACGCTAATTATTTCTGCCATACCATGGATTCCTGATCAAACTATTCAATGTCATGGCATAAGATTACCTGAGCCGACAAGAAGCTGCCACTTTGTTTGCTGGGAGTCTGCAGCGATGCTCTTGATGGGCAGTAGAAGATCAGAGTGTAATTGTTGTTTTAGGTCTAAATAGCCTGTGTTATGGCTGCCTTGTCTGGATTTTGCTGAGCAAAGTAATGATCGAACAGCTGACACACTGCTAAAGTAAATAAGCGTCCTTGCTCAGTCATACTTAGGTTTTGCGCGGTCAAGCTGAGTAAACCGTCATCACGCATCTGCTCTAGAATGGGCCATTGCGTAGCAAAATACTCTTTTACGTTGATCTTGAAGCATTGTTCGATATTGGCTAAGTCGACACTAAACTGGCAGGTTAAGGCTTGAATAATACTGCGTCTGATTTGGTCGTCGTTATTGCACTGCAGGCCTTGTGCTGGCGCCAGTTGTTGATTGTTCAAGGCCGTTTGATAGGCATTTAGCTCATGGCAAGTATGGTAGTACAGTTCACCAAGCTGGCTGATGGCTGAAACACCAAAACCTATGGTGTCGCAGTGTGTGCCACTGATATAACCCTGGACGCCGTGCTGCAATGTTTTATCTTCTTGTGCAGAGGCTAAATCATCATCTGCTAAAGCAAAAAGACCCATACCAATATAGATGTAGCCTGCATTGCGCAAAAGCTGCTGAGCACTGCCGAGCATCTGTGCCAAAGCTGTAGGCGAGGGCAGGTCTTGCGCATGAATACGGGATTGGATCGGATGTTTATTGGGTTGGTGCTGAAAACCTTGCAGGCTGATATGGTCTGGCGTCAACTGTATTATATCGGTCAGCGCTTGGGTAAATGAGTGCAGTGTTTGCTTGGGCAAACCATAGATTAGGCTGATGCTGACTGTACGAAACTGCAGTGTGCGCGCCGCCTCAACAATGTTTTGTGTTTGTTCGATGCTTTGTAAGCGATTGATCGCACGCTGTACTGCAGGATCAAGGCCTTGCACTTCAATGTTAACGCGATTGAAGCCGATATGGCGCAATACGCCCATGGTTGACCAGTCAGTTTCACGCGGGTCAATGTCGATACTGTAGTGAGTAAAATTATTGCAATCGATGTTGAAGTTGTCTTTCAGGCAGGTCATCAATTGCCGTAATTCGCCAGGGTTTAAAAATGTGGGCGTGCCACCACCAAAATGCAGTTGTTCAACCTGTTGCTCTGGACTGACATGCTTGGCGATAAGACGGATTTCTTGTTCAAGGCTGTGCAGGTAGGCCGCACTGCGACTACGGTCTTTAGTGACGATGTTTTTTGCTGTGCAGTAATAACAGGCATTAGCACAAAAGGGGATGTTAATGTTTAAAGCCAATGGTTTTAATGCTGTGCGGCTGGTGCGAAGCGCATTAAAACGTGCAAAAGCACTGATCGAGTGCTGGAATTGCTCTGGAGCAGGGTATGACCAGTATGGCTTATCCAAGCGGTGGTATTTATTAAATAGCGTGGCGCTCAGCCCTGTACTGTTAGTCATATCTACTGCCCCCCACTTTTATCACTGTATTTTTAGCGAGTATAGGGGGCAGTTAGGGATGTCCTCTTGATCTGTATCAAGCGTATTTCTGACTGTAGGTACTGATTAGTGTCCCATTAACCAATGTTGGTGCGGCCCAGGTAGAGTCCAAAGACCGTAGAGGATAACCAGGGTCCCTGCTGCATAGCGCACGTTTTGCTTACGTAAGAACAGTGTGACTTGCTCTGCAGCTAAGCCAGAGGCTATCAACACTGGCCAAGTACCTAAGCCGAAGGTGAACATCAGTAGCGCACTGGTGCTGGCATCGCCTTGGCTGGCGGTCCAAAACAAGGTGCTGTAGACCAAGCCGCAAGGTAACCAGCCCCACAGTGCACCCAACAATAGAGCATGGGGGATGCTTTTCACTGGCAGTAAGCGGCCAGCAAAGGGTTGAATGTATTTCCATAGGTGACGGCCAAGGTTTTCAAGGCGGGTTAAGCCGTGCCACCAACCGGCTAAATATAGACCTAAACTGATCAGTAGCAGTGCTGCAATAACACGCAGAGCCGCGGCAGCGGGGGTTTGCTCAACAGCCCAGCCAAGCAAACCAAATATAAACCCAGCTACGGCATAGCTGCTGACGCGCCCTAGGTTGTAGGCGATCAGCATGCGCAAGCGCCGGTGCTGTTGCTCCGCAGGAATACCTAAGGTTAAGGCACCCATCAGGCCGCCGCACATGCCAAGACAGTGTCCAGCACCGAGCAAACCAAGAATAAATGCCGATGCTAAGAGTGGAAGTAATTCAGTCATCTTGGTGCTCGGCAAGGTTATCTTTCTGCACGGAGTTGTTTTTCATGCCCGCTTTATGCATCGGATCTTCATCGTCAAATAAAATACTGTGCGCCGGGCTGTCTAAGTCTTCGTACTGGTCATTATCAACTGCCCAAAAAAACATCCAGATGGCCAGTGCAACTAGAATCATTGCTGCTGGGATCATCACATATAACGCAGCCATACGATGCCTCGCTAAAAATAGGGTTTAACTCACTGACTAAAGCGGGTCAGGCGTAGCGCGTTGAGCACTACCAATAATGAGCTGAGCGACATGCCTAGCGCAGCCCAGCCCGGGGTGACCCAGCCTATTGCGGCAAAGGGAATTACCAAGCCATTGTACAGGGTCGCCCAGCTTAGGTTTTCAATAATCACGCGCCGTGTTTTTTTCGCGATGGCTAATGCGCTGATTAAGCTACTCAGACTGTTGGACAACAAAATAGCGTCAGCTGTAGTTTTGGCTAAATCGGTGGCACTGCCCATCGCAATGCTGATATCGGCCGCCGCTAACACCGGCACATCATTAACGCCATCACCGAGCATTAACACATGACGGCCTTGGCGGTGTAGCTGCTTGAGGACCTGCAGCTTATCATCGGGCGTGAGACCGCCGCGCGCATCATCAATTTGCAGTTGTTGCGCAATGTGCTGCACCATCGGCGAGCTGTCGCCAGACAGCAACAGCACATCCCAGCCGCGCGCACGACACGTCTCCAGCAAAGCAGGCGCATCGGCGCGCAGTTTGTCGTCTAAGGCAAACCAAGCAAGTGCTTCTTGTGTATTGCCGAGTAGCAGCCATTGGCCGTGCTGGCTGGGCATTGCCGGTGCTGAGTAGTTACCCAAAGCGCTGACATAGTCAGGGCGGCCAATACGCAGTTGTGTGCCGTTCACTGTGCCTTCGAGGCCGAGACCAGGGGCGCTATTGACATTGTTAACAGTGGTTGTGGTGCGGCCAAAAGCACGCGCAATTGGATGTTCGGAATGGCTTTCTAGTGCAGCCGCGAGCTCAAGGCACTGGGCTTGGTTGAGAGTACCAAGTGGGCAGATACTTTTTAGGGTTAATTTGCCTTCAGTTAAGGTGCCGGTTTTATCAAAAATAACGGTATCAACTTTCTGAAAGCTTTCCAGCACATGCCCTTTGGTAATCAGCAGACCAAGCTTGTGCAATGAGCCGGTTGCAGCAGTAAGTGCAGTGGGCGTGGCCAATGATAATGCGCAAGGGCAGGTGGCCACCAGTAGGGATAAAACAATCCAAAAGGCACGTGAGGGGTCAATCTGCCACCAGATAACGCCGACCACAGCGGCAATCAGCAGCACGCTAATTAAGAACCATTGCGCAACAGTGTCGGCCAGCTCAGCCAAGCGCGGTTTAAGTGATTGCGCACGCTCTAATAAGCGCACAATCGCCGACAGTTGGGTTTCTTCGCCAAGGGCTAAAACATCGATGCTTAAGGGGCCTTCAATGTTTAGGGTGCCGGCCGCAACGCTATCGCCTGGTTGTTTGGCTAAGGGCAAATACTCACCGGTTAACAGTGACTCATCAACGCTCGAAGAGCCTGTGATAATGCGGCCATCGGCTGGAATTAAGTGCCCCGGCGGCACCAAGAGCTGATCACCTTGGCGCAATTCACTGAGTAAAATGCGCTCGCTATTACCATCAGGATTGAGGCGCAAACAGGAGGCGGGCAATAAGTTGACCAGCTGAGTGGTCGCCGCTGATGTGCGCTCACGTGCGCGGCGTTCAAGGTAGCGCCCAGACAAGAGAAATAACGCAAACATGCCCGCGGCATCAAAATACAGATCACCTTGCCCGGTAACAGTTGACCAAATACCTGCGGCATAGGCTCCAGCAATGGCTAACGAGACCGACACATCCATGGTTAAATGGCGTGTGCGCAAATCACGCAGCGCGCCAGTGAAGAACTCACTGCTGCAATAAAACACAATGGGCGTGGTCAAAATTAAGCTGACCCAGCGCAGTAGACCATCCATACCTTGCGAGAGGTCAATATTAAATTCTGGCCAGGTTGCCATCGAGGCCATCATCACCTGCATCCATAACAGTCCAGCAACGCCTAGCTTGCGTAAGGCGCGACGGTTATCGGCATGCATCTGCTCGCTGATTTTATCGGCTTGCCAAGGGTGTGCCGCATAACCGATGTGGCGGATGGTCTTAAGCAAATCAGACAGCATAACCTGCTCAGCATCCCAGCGAATAAACAGGCGGTGGTTGCTTAGATTGAGTGCAGTTTCCAGGACCCCGGGCAACTGTTTGAGATGCTTTTCGATCAGCCAGCCACAGGCTGCACAGGTGATACCTTCAATCAGTAAGCGTGTTTCGCTGATAGTGCCGGATGTACTGACAAAAGGTTTTTGAATATCTGCGCGGTCGAGCAGAAGCAGCTCGTCAGGTAATACACCGGGCAAGGCTTCAGGGTTAGCCGAAGACTCACTGCGGTGTAGGTAGTAGCTTTCTAAACCGCCAGCAACAATGGTTTGTGCGACAGCTTGGCAGCCTGGGCAGCAAAAAACACGGCTTTGCTCGAGGACAATAGCAGTAAAGGCATCACCTGTATGTACAGGTAAACCGCAATGAAAGCAGGGTAAAGGCGCAGCCATAATAGTCAGTTATCTATAAGTGAAACAGGTTTAGCTGTGTTCTGTGACATTAGGCGAGTGGGCTAAGGCTCAATAACCTAAAGTGATGGGTTGACCGCTTGCCACAGTGTGCTCTTCAAATAAACGCCACTCAGCACCATCTTCTAAGCCGAGCACCTCGACAAAACGTCGGCCTTGGGTATCGTCAGGCAGTAAACCGCGATAAATATCGCTACTGATCGGTTGCAGAACAATGCGTCGATCACGCTCAGGCTGTGTCGGAGAGATCAGGTTTAAGACCAAATGCTGGGGTCTGCTTGCGCCTGTTAAAGCGAACTCAACCTGACCAAGATCAGTGTCCAGACGTAAAGTGCCGCCCATTGCTAAGCGCTCAGCAAGCTTTTCACGCTCCAGTGAGGTGTTAATCCCTTTGCCGGCATCATAGTAGTTATCCACTACTAGGCTGTCGGCATTACGGATAGATATTGTCAGTAAGGACAGCCCGAGTACCACAGAAAAACTGAGCATGCCAATGATAAACCAAGGCCAAAACTCTTTATACCAGGGTAAA
>CAYLOI010000022.1:0-43786 GCA_964385265.1 uncultured Thiopseudomonas sp. | reverse complement strand
ATTACAGGCAGCTTAAATTCTACAAATGAGCACTGTGGGAAATGGGGGGATTACAAAATAACTTGTTTCATGGCGTGTCACCTGATGGTTTAAAAGCGCTAGTGCGGCCCAAAGCAATGACTTTTAACAGAAGTGCTAGCTATACCACGCCTAGAATTGCACAAAGCCACAAGCACTCGGGGCTAATATGCCCTGATGGCGGGCCTAATAGAAACTCTAGGCGAAAAAAAACCCCTGATTTCTCAGAGGTTCTTTTTGAATTTGGCGGAGGAGGTGAGATTCGAACTCACGGATAGTCGCCCATCGACGGTTTTCAAGACCGTTGCCTTCAACCACTCGGCCACTCCTCCCTTTCAACGCGGCTCATAATAGCGGAATATTTTTTCCTGTCAAACGATTTTAAGCAAATGTCTGGAAATTATTGTTATGATGGCGCGCAGCATACTTTTATTAGGAGTTTAACCATGCGTGAACCACAGAATTACTCGTACGAGCAATCTACTGCCGCAGGATCAGAAAGCAGTGCTATTTTGCGCAATACCTATGGACTGCTTGCACTGACACTGGGATTCAGTGGTTTTGTTGCTTATATGTCTCAACAAATGAATATGCCGCACCCTGGTATGATGCTGACCTTAGTCGGTTTTTACGGCCTGTTTTTTCTAACCATGAAACTGCGTAACTCGGGCTGGGGCTTACTTACCACCTTCGCACTGACAGGCTTTATGGGCTACACCCTGGGCCCAATTTTAAATATGTACATGAGCATGCCCAATGGTGCCAGTGTTATCAGCTCAGCGTTTGCGATGACAGCCTTCGTATTTACCGGTTTATCAGCCTATGTGCTGATCACGCGTAAAGACATGAGCTTCTTAAGTGGCTTTATTACTGTTGGCTTTTTCGTATTGCTGGCGGCGATAATTGCTAGCTTTATCTTTGATATCTCAGGCATACAGTTGGCAATTAGTGCAGGTTTTGTGCTGTTTTCTTCTGCTGTGATTCTGTTTCAAACCAGCGCTATCATTAACGGTGGCGAGCGCAACTACATCATGGCAACCATTAGCCTGTATGTATCGATCTACAACTTGTTCTTAAGCTTACTGCACATCCTAGGTGTTGCTAGCAACGACTAGTTGTCTATAGCTTCATGTTTAGGCAAAGGCTCTATTGGTTTATAATAGAGCCTTTTTTATAGTTTCAATCGTGCTTTTATCTGTTGATGACAACTTAAAACAACATGCTGAGCACGCACAGCGATTACACAAGGATTGGTCATGATTAAAAAATGCTTATTTCCAGCAGCCGGTTACGGCACACGCTTTTTACCTGCCACAAAAGCCATGCCGAAAGAAATGCTGCCCATCGTTAATAAGCCATTAATTCAGTATGGTGTAGAAGAAGCACTGGAAGCAGGCCTTAAAGAAATTGCAATTGTTACTGGGCGCAATAAGCGTGCTATCGAGGACCATTTTGATATCAGCTATGAAATGGAGCAGCAGATTCTCGGTACTGATAAAGAAGAATACCTGAAAGGCGTGCGCAACCTGATTGATGGCTGCACCTTTTCTTACACTCGACAAATTCAGATGAAAGGGCTAGGGCATGCCATCCTGACAGGGCGCACGCTGATCGGTGATGAGGCCTTTGCTGTGGTGCTGGCCGATGACCTGTGTATCAATACTGAAGGCGACGGTGTCCTGCAGCAGATGATTAAGCTGTACAAGCAGTTTCGTTGCTCGATTGTCGCGATCCAAGAAGTACCCATGGAAGATACCGCTAAATACGGTGTCATTGCTGGCGAAATGATTCGTGAGGATATCTACCGTGTGCACTCGATGGTAGAAAAACCAAGGCCAGAGGATGCGCCGTCTAACCTTGCAATTATTGGTCGTTATATTTTAACCCCAGATATTTTTGATTTGATCGCGCAAACTGAACCGGGCAAAGGTGGCGAGATCCAAATCACTGATGCTTTGATGAAACAAGCACAAGACGGCTGCGTGCTTGCTTATAAATTTAAAGGCCAGCGTTTTGATTGCGGCAGTGTTGAAGGCTACATTGACGCCACCAACTTCTGTTACGAGAATTTATACAACAAGGGTCAATAATTTTTGACTCTATGTGATAACCACCTGAACTGGAGAATAGTGTATGTCCTATGATTTTGATTTGTTTGTCATTGGTGCAGGTTCAGGTGGTGTACGCGCCGCCCGTTTTGCCGCGTCCTATGGTGCAAAAGTTGCTGTTGCCGAAAGCCGTTATTTAGGCGGCACCTGTGTCAACGTGGGCTGTGTGCCTAAAAAACTGATGGTGTATGCTGCAGCTTATCAAAATGAGTTTGATCTCAGTCGCAGTTTTGGTTGGGATGTTGAAGCCAAAAGTTTTGACTGGACTACTTTAATTAGCAATAAAAATACTGAAATTGAGCGCCTCAACGCTATCTATGAAAAGTTACTGCTCAACAGCGGCGTCAACTTGCTCAATGGTCATGCCAAGCTGATTGATGCGCACACCGTGGACGTAGAAGGTACGCAGTACACAGCCAAGCATATTCTTATTGCTGTCGGTGGCTGGCCGCTGGTGCCGGATGTGCCGGGCCGTGAGCATGCGACCGACTCTAACCAAGTGTTTTTCTTAAAAGAACAACCCAAGCGCGTATTGGTGATTGGTGGTGGCTACATTGCCGTTGAGTTTGCCTCAGTATTTGCGGGTTTAGGCTCAGAGACACAGCTGGCGTATCGCGGCGATTTATTTTTACGCGGTTTTGACCAAGATGTGCGTGAGCATTTACATCAAGAACTGTTGAAAACAGATATGACACTGCGCTTTAACTGCGATGTGCAACGTATTGATAAGAATGAAGATGAGAGCTTGCTGATCACCTTCAAGGACGGCCAAACGACTGAAGTTGATTGTATTTTCTATGCAACCGGTCGCCGCCCAATGCTGGATAATCTCGGCCTAGAAAACGTCAATGTTAAGCTGGATAAGCAAGGTAATATTGCCGTTGATGAATTGTATCAAACCTCAGAAAGCAGTATTTTAGCCATCGGTGACGTGACCGGCGGCATGCAGTTAACGCCAGTCGCTTTAGCCGAAGGCATGGCGGTAGCACGGCGCTTATTCCGTAAAGAAGAGTATCGCCCAGTGGATTACAACTTAATCCCAACTGCAGTATTCAGTCTGCCTAACATTGCCACTGTTGGTTTAAGCGAAGAGCAGGCAAGGGCAGATGGCTTTGCTGTGCAGGTCTTTAAAAGTAGCTTTAAGCCGATGAAACTGAGCTTATCTGATCAACAAGAACGCATCTTTATGAAGCTGATTGTTGATGAAGCCACTGATCGTGTATTGGGCTGTCATATGGTTGGACCTGACGCAGGCGAGTTGATGCAGGGGATTGCCGTGGCGTTGAAAGCCGGCGCGACCAAGCAAGTGTTTGATGACACCATTGGTATTCACCCAACAGCTGCGGAAGAGTTTGTCACCATGCGCACGCCCAGTGCGTAAGCCGGCACTCTTAAGTCACTGAAATAAAAACGGCGCATACTCTGCGCCGTTTTGCTCTGTGGTTATTTAATCTGGAACTCACAAACAACAATTAGTTAGTGGGCGCTGTGATCCATTTCAGGCTCTTCAGCCGATGTACCTGCATCGCTGCTTTTAATCTTCACTGTGATATCCATCTGTCCTGCGTGTTCAAACTGCAGGGTTAGCGGTAGCCTGTCACCAGCAACCAGAGGTTTAGTTAAGTTAATTAGCATCACGTGATAGCCACCAGGCTCAAGAGTGAGTTGGCCATGCGCAGGGATATCAATAGCATCGACTTTAACCATGCGCATCACATCACCTTGATGGATATGCGCGTGCAACTCAGTTACTTGCGCAATCGAACTCTGAGCACTGACTAATCGATCTGCTTGATCGCTGTGATTGTCGATCGTCAAAAACACAGCGCCAACTGGAGCCGTCGGTGGCAATTCACGCGACCAAGCCGCAGTCACCTTAATACTTGCATGTTGTGCTTCAGCACTCTGGGCAACAGGTTGGTGTTCGCTTGCAGCATAAGCAGGCAATGCCGCAGTCATGGATAGTGCAAAAAAACTGGCAGTAAGGGCGGCAAATCGCATAGCAAAGGATCCTTTCTAATATTATTGATATATGTCTAGATTCGTTAATTTAGCACGCAGCGCAACACAAGGGGATGCGACATTGCGCAGCAGCACTTATCAGCCCGTAGTCATTATTCAATACAGTAAATTTAACATAATATTGATTATGGCATTTCTATAGAAACCACTGGTACAGCAAGAACGCTGCACTGGCTGTAAAGATAAACAGAAAAAGCAAAATAAAAATCAAAGGCTTTTTTCGTGTTTTAGGTTTAAATGCAGAACGTTTACGATTATTAGAAAGAAATTGGTCAACAGACATAGTATTTCTGGGAGGTACATCAATCTTATTTCTAGACTGACGCTGCTGGCGAACTTCCTCACGACGCCAATCACGATCCTCGATACCCATAACTAATCCTTAATTATCAAATACTACTAGACGACTTGCTGGCACTGAATTGACGCGGCAACGGTGAATCAATAATACTCAAACATTGTGCGTTTTCAAGTTCAAGAGTTACACCGTCAGCACTGAAACACATGCAACGGTTACGACTTCTATTAGCAATGCAGCCAGCAACAGGGACTGTTTGAGGAGATTTAGACCAAGAATAAGGGGCATCAGCGCGCACGGGCTGCGCTTCCGTTTGCGCTGCTGCTATTGAAAGTGCCGGAGTTGAATCATTTTTGGAAACAAAAGACGAGATCAAGGAAAGCGATTTATTGGGTGTTTTGATATGGAAATACTTAGATACTGTCACAGCCAAGGACGTGGAAAAATACCGAGAAGAGGTATTAGGGAAAGATTAAAAGTGCGGAAGTCTGCACCTAAGTGGGGGTGTCACACCACCCCCACCGATTGACCGCAAAACCTGCAAAGCCAAAAATCAAAGTCAACAGCATGGGCTTCCGCCCAAACCCGACCCGCTTGCAGCGGGAGGCAGTAGGAATGGACTACCTACCGCAAGAAAAATATTCCTTCTGAAACACCAGCATCATCTAACTGACTCGGCAGTTTAGCCCTATTTTTCTAAAGTCAAGGTCATGCAAAGTTTGACAAGTCAAAACCTTGACTTAAGAAAAATGACGGGCTTAACAGCCTCTGGCGTCAGTTAAATGATTGCCTCAGGAGGCTAAAATGGACATTAAAAAACGCGAATTTATATCAATAGAATTAAACAAATACTTAAAAGAACATATCAAAACTATAGAGAATAGTGAGGATTACGAAGAAATAAGGTTTGCAAAAGAATGTCTTGCAAATCAATTTATGGCCACATTGATTTTTGCAAGACACCCAACACCACCTTGGGAAGAGTAACAACAAGCCCCGAAAGGGGCTTTTCTCATTGCGGCCACCTAAAGCTCTAGCAAGTGCAGGCAGGCCGCATGTAATGCAGCAAGGCGATCATCAAAGACCGATGATTCTAGATCAAAGTCAGCAAGCCTACGCCTTGCAGAGCGTAGATCAGAGACAAGCCGAGGGTAATCATT
Organism: uncultured Thiopseudomonas sp.; assembly: GCA_964385265.1. GTDB lineage: Bacteria > Pseudomonadota > Gammaproteobacteria > Pseudomonadales > Pseudomonadaceae > Denitrificimonas. The sequence continues at coordinate 38,180 of CAYLOI010000022.1, read as the reverse complement.
GAGAACATGACAAACAGCCTCTAGAGGCTCTCTACCAGTGTAAAGACAAGCTGATTTAATTAGATCAGGAGGAATAAAAAGATTAGCCATAATCGCCGTTATATTAAATTTGCTTCGTGTGCAGTTATTTTACTCTGCAAATTCAACATAACGACAATCGCATTATGGCACTTATGGGATGTTTGCCGCGAGTGCCCGCCGGCGGTTGCACTTTCGCGCCCACATGCAACGGACATACAACAAACAGACTGATCTGCTAGACGGTATTGGGTTTGGAAGCAATCCAAACACTTAGAGTCTGCTTACAGCTGCTCATCCAGTGCAGGATCAATAAAATCTGTAGTGAGGTCTTGCTCCATACTATCGAGCTCAGCCAGCAATGAACTGAAGCTTACATGTTCATCACTTTTTTCAGCGTCTAAAGGCGTTGATTCAATTTGGACCTGCGCTGCATGTGGCTGTGCGGGCGCTGTCAGTTCATCAGCCAATGGTTGTAACTCTTTTAGCTCGCTGAGATTTGGTAGCTGATCTAAACCGCTTAGGTTGAAGTAATCTAAAAACGTTTTGGTAGTAGCTAGCATTGCTGGTTTGCCCGGTACATCTTTATAACCAACGACACGCACCCATTCGCGCTCTAACATGCTTTTGATAATGTGCGAACTGACTGCAACACCACGCACATCTTCAATTTCGCCACGGGTAATCGGTTGACGATATGCAATCAAAGCTAAGGTTTCTAGCATGGCGCGCGAGTAACGCTGTGGCCGTTCTTCCCATAAGCGTCCGACCCAAGGCGAATACTCGGGACGTACTTGCAAGCGAAAACCCGATGCCACTTCATGTAATTGATAGGCACGCGCCTGCACAGAACTGGATAAACAGGCCAAGGCATCTTTTATCTGCTGTGGATTGGGGCGTGCATCGTCATCAAATAACTCGGCAATACGCTCAAGGCTCAATGGCTTCCCTGCTGCCAATAACAGCGCTTCCAGTACCTTGGAAAACTGCTCGGCATCAGTAAAATCAAGTGTATTCATGCATTCTCGCTCGAACATGGATCTCGCTGTAGGCCTCGTTTTGTACCAGCTCAATCAGCGATTCTTTAATCAGCTCTAAAATAGCCATAAAAGTGACAACTACACCCAAACGCCCTTCTTCTAAGGTGAATAAGCGCGTAAAAGGCACAAATGCGCCGCTGCGTAAAGCTTCCAGCACCATGCTCATGCGTTCACGGGTGGACAGAGTTTCGCGGCTAATTTGATGGCTTTCAAACATATCTGCACGGCGCAATACCGCCGACATGGCCAGCAACACTTCTTCTAATGCCACCTGGGGCATTAAGCGGCGTGCGCGTGCTTCAGGTGCAACAACTTGGGCGGCAAACAGATCACGGCCCATTCGTGGTAACTGATCAAGGTCTTCTGCCGCTGCCTTGAAGCGTTCATATTCTTGCAGGCGACGAATCAGTTCCGCACGCGGGTCATCCTCATCATCAGCGCTACTCTGTGAAGAACGTGGCAGCAGCATGCGTGACTTAATTTCTGCCAACATTGCTGCCATCACCAAATACTCAGCGGCCAACTCCAAACGCACGGCTTTCATTAGCTCAACATAAGCCATGTATTGATGAGTGATTTGCGCCACTTGAATATCAAGGATATCGATATTTTCTTTACGAATCAGGTACAACAATAAATCTAGAGGCCCTTCGAAGGCCTCCAAAATCACTTCAAGCGCATCCGGTGGAATGTATAAATCTACAGGCAGTGCGCTGAGTGCTTCACCATATACTAAGGCGAGCGGCAACTGCTCTGCGCCCTGCTCTGGCGTCGTTATTGGTATAGATGGATGGTTCATGCTATGCCGAGCGTTAAAGCGTGCGGAACGGTTCAGGATCACCACAACCTTCACGCACAATCACAGGCTCCTCATCCACAAAGCTGACCACGGTAGAGGCTTCAATGCCGCCATAACCACCATCAATGATTAAATCGACCTGATGCTCAAGTAACTCTCTGATCTCATAGGGGTCGCTGAGTGGCTCAGCAGCATCCGGCATAATCAAAGTGACACTCATCAAAGGCTCACCCAGTTCTGCCAGTAGCGCTTGAGTAATAGGATGTGCCGGCACGCGTAAACCAATGGTGCGACGTTTGGGGTGCATTAGCATGCGTGGCACTTCTCGAGTGGCGTTGAGAATGTAAGTATAAGGGCCTGGCGTATAGGCTTTTAATAGTCGAAATGCGCCAGTATTTACCTTAGCGAACACACCCAATTCAGAAAGGTCGCGACACATTAAGGTGAAATTATGTTTGTCATCTAAAAGACGAATGCGGCGAATACGATCAAGCGCACTTTTATCGCCGAGACGGCAACCCAGCGCGTAGGATGAGTCGGTTGGGTAAATAATCACACCACCTTTGCGAATCACCTCCACCGCTTGCTTAATTAAACGCTCTTGCGGGTTTTCCGCATGAATTTGGAAGAATTTCATAGCCATGTCCTCATGGTTAAAGTTACATCGATGCCTGTGATTGCATAAATAAGGGGGTTAAGTCATCTGGAATAGGACGGTATCGTCCAATTTCAGACCAGGGCTGGGGCAAATGAAAATCACTGCCAGCGGTGACTTTTAAATTAAATTCACGGGCTAGAATTGATAAGGTGCCCACCTGTTCAGCCGGTTGCATGCCATTGACCACCTCTAGCGCATGACCGCCCGCATTGACAAAATCTTGGACTAAGCGTCGCCGTTTGCTTCGGGTAAACTTGTAATGATACAGGTGTGCCAGGCTGATCGAGGCTTGCGCGCGTAGGAGTGTCGCCATGGTTTCGTCAAACGTCGGCCAGTGCTGTTTAACATCACCAATCTTGCCTGCGCCCAGCCACTTGTGAAAAGCCTCGGCATAATCACGCACATGACCTGCTTGAACTAAAAACTGCGCAAAGTGCGGACGGGCTGGAGCATTAGAGCTGTCGCCAAGAGTCGCTTGCACTGCTTGCGCACCCTCTAAAGCACCGCTAATGCCTTTGGCGGCTAAGCGCTTAGCGATCTCTTCAGCACGTAGCCAGCGGCCTCTATACAAGGTATCAGTTACTTCCAAAATAGCCGGATCATCTAAAGCAAAATCATAGCCCAAAATATGTATGGTCGCGCCACCCCACACACAGGACAGCTCAATGCCATTGATCAACTGCAAACCCAACGCGTTAGCGGCCTGCTGTGCTGCAGGCAAACCCTCGGTGGTGTCGTGATCAGTCAGAGCGAGTATTTTCACTCCATACTCATGCGCACGGGCGACCAACTCATGGGGTGTTAATACGCCATCTGAGGCAGTACTGTGACAATGTAGATCTATATCCATGTTCAATGCTTACGCTTGCGGCTGTGTTTGCTATTATGCCGTTTCCTTTCTGTTATGGCGCGCACTGTGAAACAATTCATCGATTTTATCCCTCTTATCTTGTTCTTTATTGTCTTTAAGCTTGAACCGCGTGATGTTGAGCTAGCGGGACAGGTCTTTTCTGTTGGCGGAATCTTCAGCGCTACAGCGATGCTGATCATCAGTTCAATGCTGGTTTATGGCACTTTATTTGTTATGCATCGCCGCTTAGAAAAGAGCCAATGGCTAACATTGTTCGGCTGCTTGTTCTTTGGTGGTTTGACCCTCGCCTTCCATAGCGAAACTTTTTTGAAATGGAAAGCACCGGTGGTTAACTGGTTATTTGCCCTAGGCTTTGCAGGCAGTCATTTTATCGGCCAGCAACCTCTAATCAAACGCGTGATGGGTCATGCGGTCAGCCTACCCGATCCTATCTGGACCAAGCTTAATATTGCTTGGGTGATTTTCTTTATCGTTGCCGGCGGCGCTAATTTATTTGTTGCCTTCACTTTTCACGAGATCTGGGTGGACTTTAAAGTATTCGGCAGCTTAACCATGACAGTTCTATTTTTAATCGGCCAAGGTGTCTTTTTAGCCCGCCATATGCAAGATACTCCGACCACTCCCAATAAGGACTAATCTCATGCTCTACGCCATTATAGCTACCGATTCAGCCAACAGTTTAGCCGCTCGTTTAGCAGCGCGCCCGGACCACTTAGCCCGCTTAGAAGCATTGCAAGACGCTGGACGTTTGGTACTCGCTGGGCCACATCCAGCTGTGGATAGCATTGACCCAGGCAGTGCCGGTTTTAGCGGCAGTTTAGTAGTTGCCGAGTTTGCTTCATTGCAAGCGGCGCAAGATTGGGCTGCGGCTGACCCTTATTGTGTTGCAGGCGTCTACGCTGACGTGCAGGTTAAGCCGTTTAAGCAAGTGCTTCCTAAATAGTTTAGTGATGTAAATTGGCTGGAGTTTAAAACTGCAATGAGCACTATTTTGTTAGTGGATGATGATCAAGAGTTATGTGAGCTATTAATCCACTGGCTCAGCCAAGAAGGTTTTTCTGTGCACGCATGCTTTGATACACACAGTGCACGTGAATATTTAGACACTAACCCAGAGCCTGATGCTGTGATTCTTGATGTGATGCTACCCGATGGTAATGGCCTGCAACTATTGCGCAAAATTCGTGCAGAACACACACAATTGCCGGTGCTGATGCTATCTGCGCGCGGTGAACCCACAGATCGCATTATTGGCTTGGAACTGGGCGCCGATGATTATTTAGCTAAACCTTGCGATCCTAGAGAGCTGACTGCGCGTCTGCGCGCGGTGTTACGCCGCAGCGTAAATGCTCCAGCCGCATCCAGCACCATTGTCGTTGGTGACTTGCAGTACAGTCCAGCACGCGGCGTTGCGAATATTGCTGATCAAGAAGATATTGATCTAACTGTGTCTGAGGGGCGTATTTTAGAAGCCTTACTTGCTGCACCGGGCGAACCTATTGATAAACAACAACTGGCACAGCTAGCGCTGGATCGCAAATTAACCTTGTATGACCGTAGTCTAGATATGCATGTCAGCAATCTGCGCCGTAAGCTGGGTTCGCATGCCAACGCCAAACCACGCATTGTTGCCCTGCGTGGGCGTGGTTATTTTTATAGCCTGTGAGGTTTACCTTTCCTTTACACCTGCTTGACTGCAATTGACATTGAGTTAGGCACACTAGAGTCATACCGCAACTGGCGGTTCATCTTTAAGGAGAACAATCATGCGAATGAAAATAACTGCACTTGCACTCAGCGCGCTCTTACCTTTAAGTGTCTGGGCGATGCCCGGTGAGGGCCAAGGAAAAGGACAACAAGGCCAAGGCCAGCAGAGCCAAAGTCAAAAAGGTCAGCAAGGCCAGAAAGCACAGCAGACTGGCCAGCAACACAGTCAAAGCCAGTCACGCCAAGCCATGATGCAGCAACGCCAAGCTGCTTGGTTTGATCGCTTAGAGTTAAACGCTGAACAACGCGAAGCATTTCAAAAAGAAATGCAACAACATTTTCAGCAGCAGAAAAAAGCGCGCACAGTTCACCATGATAAATTGCGTGGATTATTAACTGATGAGCAGCGCATCATCTTTGATCAAGATACAGAAAAGATGCAAAAAAGAATGCTCAATTCTATGCTAAAAAATGATAAATCACTGCGTTCAGGCGAGAAAAAACGTGAACAGCGGTCAAATACCGCGCAATAATTCTTTTCCACTAGATCACGGCTCAAACTCTGTTTGGGCCGCTTTTTTATAAAGGTAACTGCAATGCGTTCATTATTTTGGAGGATACTTGGCGCTTTTTGGTTATCGCTAGTCCTCATGGGTGCCCTAACCTACCTACTTGTACGCATGTTTAATCAGGATGCCTGGATTTTAAACCACCACCCGGCTTTAAAGAACTTTTCTGCGACATGGATCAGTTTGTATGAATCGGGCGCGACTGAGTCGGCCCTCTATTATTTACAGCAACAAAAGCGCCGTTACCGCATCGAAACACAAATTCTTGATGAAAATGGCGTGTCCTTAGGTCGCGAGCTGTCTTTACGCTCTTTAGAATGGGAAGCCAAGCGCGGCATGCAGCATTTGCCGTGGCGGCGTATTACTCAGGAAGCGAGCGATAGCAAGGGCAAGAGTTATTTATTTGTGTTTCGCATTGCGCACAGCGAATTGGACAGCTGGCAGCGCACTAGTGGCTTGCGCCCACCGATGATTGCACTGGCTATTGCACTGGTGGTATTAACTCTAATAAGTTTGCTACTGACTTTATCCATTACACGCCCATTAAGTCGGCTACGCGATGCTGTACATGACTTAGGACAGAATACCTATCAAAAAGAGCATTTAAGCCAGCTTGCTACACGACGTGATGAGTTAGGCGTTCTAGCCGCTGATTTCAACCATATGGGCCAGCGACTGCAAGGGCTAATTAAAAGCCAACGTCAGTTATTGCGCGATGTTTCACATGAATTGCGCTCGCCACTGGCTCGTCTGCAAGTGGCTTTAGCTTTAGCTGAACGCGGCAGTGAAGAAGAACGTCAGCGGTTATGGCCACGCCTACAACTGGAGTGTGAACGACTCGATACCCTGATCAATGAAATACTCACCTTGGCACGCTTGGACCAAGTACAGACGCCCAAACAAAGTATCGTCATCTGCGAATTGCTTAGTAAGCTGCGAGAAGACGCAGCCCTGTTAGCCCCACAACAGCAGATAGAGATCAGTGCCAATCAATCTTTGCTCTACAACGGCTGGCCCGATGTCTTGCAGCGCGCCTTAGATAACTTGTTGCGCAATGCATTACGTTTTAATCCAGCACCAGCGCCGATAGAGATCACCGTGAGTCAGTGGCAAGATTTTATATCGATCAGCATCCGTGATCATGGCCCAGGCATTGGTGAGCAGTGGTTGAGCCAACTCGGTGATAGTTTTTTCCGTGCGCCAGGTCAGGCCCAACAAGGCTATGGCTTAGGCTTAGCGATTGCAAAACGAGCCATAGAGCAACATGGTGGGTTGTTAAAATTCGGCAATCATCCTGACGGTGGTTTTATTGCCACGGTTGAACTGCCTGTCTCGCATTAACTTCCTATCGGCTCTTCGGGCCAACTGCGTACATAAGCTGCAGGATCCAGTTCAGGAGCCTTACGCAGGCTATTAATAGGCGTACCCAGGTAAATGTACGCTAAAATCTGCTCATTATCCTGTAGACCTAAACCTTCATTAATTGTCGTTAGCTGTGCCATCGCACCGGTACGCCAGACGGCCCCGACGCCCAGCGCGTGTGCGGCCAACAAAACTCCATGGGCAGCACAACCTGCTGCTAGCAACTGTTCCTGAGCAGGTACTTTAGGGTCCGCACTGACTGAAGCAATAACCACCAGCAACAAAGGTGCTCGCATAGGTAAACTGCGAGTTTTCTCTATCTGCTCTGCGCTAGCGTTGGGTTCGGTGCTGAGCAAACCCTGTACGAATAACTCGCCCAACTGCTTACGTTTATCACCTGCAATGGTTAAAAAACGCCAAGGTCGCAATTGCCCATGGTCTGGTGCGCGCAGAGCTGCACGCAGCATCAGTTCGAGTTGCTCTGCAGTGGGCGCTGGATCTTGCAAGCGTGGCACAGAGACACGCTTTAATAACAGCTCGATAGCATCCATGGTATTTCTCCTTGATTGTTGTAGCTGAGATAAACAGCGTAATGATTCTTAATGTGCTCTGATGCATGATAAACAATCTACACGTAATAACCAACTCTTTTACTAGGTTATTATCTGCATCAGCCCAATTACCATAAAGCGCCACATCTAAGTGTTTAAGCCACTCGATCCGGACTGATACCCGGCTCTAAAAATGGCTCGAGTGGTACCAGTCCGTGCGCTGCACGTGCAGCATCGCAATGCGGGTTAGGCTCACCAAACGCCCAAGAAGCATGAAAGTTCTGGCAGCTTGAAGAGCGATTCTCATACATAGTGCAGCGCACGTCCTCACCGACACTGCCCATTAACGCCGTGCACCGAGCAGGTTTTCGATCAGTACCAATCATGGCAACAAATGTTGAATTAATCGCAACAACAGAGTCATCTGGCACTGTCCCGCCCGCTGACTGGCATTCCCCCCAAAAAAAAGACACCCGGAAATGAGCGCAACAAGCGCCACAGTTTAAGCATGGATTATAGTCTGACATGGTAGATATTAACCGTAAGAAACCGGCCAAGACCGGTGCCGCAATAGTTTAACGCGACCTAAAAAAACAGGGTACCATCGTAGGCATATTTTTCGACTATAGCTTCATATAATAATTAGAGGCACAGTGACAATAGGTCACTTTATCACCTGATCACAGGCTCGTATTATTGCTGCAGACAAAATTTGCAAACCACATCAATGATACATAGCGCTAGGGGTAAGTTCAGTCAATGAAGACTAAAACTGCAAAAACAGCTATAACCATGACTGCCAATATATCGCTTCAGGGCTTTTATTTGCGCGTCCTCGCTTATATGTTTGTTGCAATCCTTATTGCTACTGGTTGCTACACAGGTTTTATTTCATACAATCTTTTGTGGTTGATTCCATACTCGCTATTGTATCCGCATGTATCCAGCTTCATTACCGACAGGTTTAAACATCACCATCCACGACTAACCTCAACTTGCCTGCTCACACTCGATGCATTGCACGCAGGGGTTGTGTTTACTCTGATTGGTTTTGCAATTATTCCAACTCTGATGGGTGTGCTGATTATTGCCTTTAGCACCCTTATTGTTGGCGGCCTGCGTTTAATGCTAGCAATGCTGGCTGCAACTTTTGCAATGGCAGGCGTGGCATGGTTAGTTTTATTACCAACTATGACGCTGGAAGCACCCTTTATAGTCTGCGTTGCTAGTGTTGTGTTTGCCAGTTTGTATGTTTGTATTAGCGCATACTTTGTGCACTTACAAGGCCAGTATTTAGCCCAAGTGCAGTCAGAGGTTAAACGTGAGCAAGAGAAAACCATGCGCTTGGCACAAAATCTAGCTAAATATTTGTCTCCACAGGTATGGCAGTCGATATTTAGTGGCAAGCGCACGGTAAAACTAGAAACTCAGCGCAAAAAACTCACTGTATTCTTTTCTGATATCAAAGGTTTCACTGAACTCTCAGAAGAATTAGAAGCTGAAGCCTTAACCGATGTTTTGAATACCTACCTCAATGAGATGTCGAAAATCGCTTTAAAATATGGCGGTACCATTGATAAGTTTATTGGTGACAGCATCATGGTGTTTTTTGGCGATAACACCACTCAAGGTGCGAAAAAAGATGCCGTAGCTGCGGTCTCCATGGCAATTGCTATGCGTAAGCATATGAAGTTATTACGTCAAAACTGGCGCGCACAAGGCATTGATAAACCTCTAGAAATACGCATGGGGATCAATACAGGATATTGCACAGTGGGTAATTTTGGTGCTGATATGCGCATGGATTACACCATTATTGGCCGCGAAGTAAATCTGGCTAGCCGCTTAGAAAGTGCGGCTGAATGTGGTGAGATCTTAATGTCAAATGAAACACATTCTTTAACTAAGGACGTGGTGATGGCGCGCGACAAAGGTCAAATCAATGTTAAAGGTTTTTCCAGACCGATCCAGATTTTCCAAGTGGTTGATTTTCGTTATGACCTTGGTGCAAGCAGAAGCTATGTTGAGCACGAGTTACCGGGCTTTTCTATGTACCTAGATACCAATAATATTGAAAACTACGATAAAGAGCGGATTATTACTGCACTGAAAGAGGCTGCCGAGCGCTTACGCGATAAAATCATTATGTGAACAATCGCAGCACATCCTGCTCATCAAACGGCCAGTGCAGTTCTTCACCATTATCAACTCTGCGCAAAACTGGAATTGTCAGCGCATAGCGTTCCAGCCAGGTTGCTGAGTCAACAATATCCAACAACTCCACCACCAGTCCTTGCGCCACAAAAGGCTGTAGCACAGCCTCTGCTTCTTCACACAGATGACATCCCAGGGTACCAAACAGCTCGCAATGTGCTGACATATGCATTCCACCTTAAATAATGCATGCTGCTATTGTGATTAAACGTGTAGCTAAAATCAGCCAAACAGCGGTAAAGACAGTTTATAAGATTATTTTTAGCGTCTGTGCGATACTCATATAATCTCAGTATTAGAGGCTTTTTTATATGTTTATTTCATGAACAGTCCACATTATTCAACCAAGACAGAATCCATTGTGATCAATGGTGTCGACGACCTTATTATTCGTTCTTTGCTGGATCGCCAGCAGTTTTATGACCCCAAAGGTGCAGCACAAAGACTGGGCATCTGCTCTGCATCATGGTCTTTATTTGGCATGCTTTGGCCTTCAAGTATTCGCCTGGCCAGCGCCTTGGCTTTGCGTCCGGTAAATGCCGATGAGAAAATCTTAGAGATTGGCTGCGGACTTGCATTAGCCAGTTTAGTCGCGCACCGGCGCGGTGCAAACATTACTGCATCCGACCGTCATCCGAAAGCAAAACTATTTCTACAAGAAAATTTACGCCTGAACAACCTCAGCAAATTACCTTTTCGCCACGGCCAATGGGGCGAACACCCTACTCCATCACTTGTCGATACCGGCGCTACAATATTGTATAAAAAATATAATTTAATTGTTGGCAGCGATCTGCTCTATGAGCCAGATATGCCACAAGCCTTGGCGCGCTTTGTAAATTTACATGCTGAAGAACAAGCAGAGGTTTGGATTGTTGACCCTAATCGCGGCTATCGACCAGCGTTTAATCGCAAGATGCAGACTCTAGGGTTTGCCTTAAGCTCAGATAATATACTGGCTGAGATCGACCCTAAGCAAGAAAGTTACCGAGGACGCCTGCTAATGTACAAGCGAGAATAAGACTACAGATGTAGGGTTGTGGCGTGCAACATGCTGATCCTAAAGCGCATCTAATCTATTACGCAATAAAATTAATAGGCATAAAAAAAGGGCGACCGAAGTCACCCTTTTTCAGATCACAAAGAACTTAGTTCTTGTTCTCTTGTGCGGCACGAATCAGATCACCTAAAGTGGTCGGACCAGCTGCAACTTCTGGTTCTTGCTTGCGCAATTCTTTAATTGCATCTTTCTCTTCTTCTACGTCTTTAGACTTGATAGACAAGTTAATAACGCGAGATTTGCGGTCGATGTTGATGATTTTCGCTTCAACTTCGTCGCCTTCTTTCAGAACGTTACGTGCATCTTCTACACGGTCACGGCTGATTTCAGATGCTTTCAATACTGCTTCAATGTCGTCAGCTAAAAGGATAACAGCACCTTTAGCGTCAACTTCTTTCACGGTACCGCGCACAATTGTGCCCTTCTCGTGTTCTGAAGCGTAGCTTGAGAACGGATCATCTTCTAACTGTTTGATACCCAGGGAGATACGCTCGCGCTCTGGATCAACAGAAAGAATGACAGTTTCCAGCTCATCGCCTTTCTTATAACGACGAACAGCTTCTTCGCCTGCTTCATGCCAGCTGATGTCTGACAAGTGCACTAAACCGTCAATGCCGCCATCTAGGCCGATAAAGATACCGAAATCAGTGATTGATTTGATGGTACCGGAAATTTTATCGTTTTTATTGAACTGACTTGAGAAATCTTCCCATGGGTTAGATTTACACTGTTTGATACCCAGAGAAATACGGCGGCGCTCTTCGTCAATGTCCAGAACCTGAACTTCAACTTCGTCACCAACCTGTACAACTTTGGATGGGTGGATGTTTTTGTTTGTCCAGTCCATTTCTGAAACGTGAACCAAACCTTCAACACCTTCTTCCAGCTCTGCAAAGCAACCGTAATCCGTCAAGTTGGTTACGCGTGCCATAACACGGGTACCTTCTGGGTAACGGGCTTTGATTGCTACCCAAGGATCTTCACCCAACTGCTTCAGGCCTAAAGATACACGGTTACGCTCGCGGTCGAATTTCAGTACTTTTACGTCAATCTCGTCGCCAACATTAACGATTTCGCCTGGGTGCTTAATGCGCTTCCAAGCCATATCAGTGATGTGCAACAGACCATCAACGCCACCCAGATCAACGAATGCACCGTAGTCTGTAAGGTTCTTAACGATACCTTTAACTTGCTGACCTTCTTGCAGGTTCTCAAGTAATGCTTCGCGCTCTGCGCTATTTTCTGCTTCCAGAACAGCACGACGTGAAACAACAACGTTGTTACGTTTCTGATCAAGCTTGATAACTTTGAATTCAAGCTCTTTACCTTCTAAGTGCGCCGTGTCGCGAACTGGACGAACGTCTACCAAAGATCCTGGTAGGAACGCGCGGATACCGTTCACATCAACTGTAAAGCCACCTTTAACTTTACCGTTAATAACACCGTTGACCACTTCTTCAGCGTTGAATGACGCTTCAAGAACCAGCCAAGACTCAGCACGTTTCGCCTTCTCGCGGGACAGCTTGGTTTCACCAAAGCCATCTTCAACTGCGTCAAGTGCAACGTGAACTTCGTCACCCACTTTAATTGTCAGTTCGCCTTGCTCATTGTAGAACTGCTCAACGGGGATAACGCCTTCTGATTTCAAACCAGCGTGTACTGTTACCCAATCACCGTCGATATCAACAATTAAACCAGTGATGATTGCACCGGGCTGCATGTCTAGAGTTTTTAGGCTTTCTTCAAAAAGGTCTGCAAAGCTTTCGCTCATGTTTAATCCTGCTGATCGAGGGCAAAAATCTGCCCAAATCCACATTCCAGAATAATGTGGTCTTATTAATAAGTAGAAAACATGACAGCTATTATCTGGGAGCTGCACATGATTCAAATTAAAGCTGGAGCACACTCATGTGCGCTTCATACTTTTTATCCAGCTAAACTGCGTACTGCAACTTCGCTGAGAATTCTTTCTAGCACCTGCTCGATGGTCATTGTCGTTGAATCCAAGATGATTGCATCATCGGCTGGCTTCAAAGGAGCAATCGCGCGATTGGTATCACGCTCATCACGTGCACGAATGTCTTCGAGCAGACACGTAAGGTTAACAGTTTCACCCCTATCCTTCAACTGCAAATAGCGTCGGCGTGCACGTTCTTCTGCACTGGCCGTCAAAAAAACTTTTAACGGCGCATCCGCGAAAACCACTGTGCCCATATCACGACCATCCGCGATTAAGCCTGGGGCTTGGCGAAAATCCTGCTGGCGGCGTAATAAACCAGAACGCACTGCAGGTAAAGCAGCCACGATGGATGCATGCGCACCAACGGTTTCATTACGAATCGCATCACTGACATCAATATTTTCTAAAATAACACGCTGACTATTATCAGCATCAACAACAAACTGTACATTGAGATCAATGGCTAGTTTTTCTAACGCTGACTCATCATCCAGCGCTACCTTATGTTTTTCTGCGGCTAAAGCGAGCACACGATAGAGCGAGCCCGAGTCCAGCAAATGCCATTGCAACTGTGTTGCTAGCAAGCCTGCAACAGTGCCTTTACCTGAGCCACTGGGTCCGTCGACGGTAATAACTACAGGACAACTCATGCCTTCCCCTCTTCAGCTACATGCATACCAACCTGCTTGCACAAGGCAAGAAAATTGGGGAAAGATGTCGCCACATGCACGCTATCATGAATGCGAATCGGTGCATTGGCCCGCAAAGCTGCCACACTAAATGACATAGCAATGCGATGGTCGCCATGCGCCCAGACTTCACCACCACCCATTTGCCCACCATCAATAATAATACCGTCTGGTGTGCCTTGCGCACTGATACCTAAAGTAGTTAAACCATCGACCATCACTTGAATACGATCTGACTCTTTAACCCGCAGCTCTTCAGCACCGCGCAACTGAGTACGACCTTCGGCGCAGGCAGCAGCAATAAATAACACGGGAAATTCATCAATGGCTAACGGCACCAATTCTAATGGAATATCGATGCCTTTTAATTTGGCACTGCGCACGCGAATATCAGCCACCAGCTCACCGCCGACTTCACGCACATTTTCTAGGCTTAAATCTGCGCCCATCAACTTTAAAATATCAATAATGCCTGTACGTGTTGGGTTGATACCCACATGCTCTAAAAGCAGCTCGGAGTTAGGCGCGATACTGGCTGCCACCATAAAAAATGCTGCAGATGAAATATCTGCAGGGACTTCAATATGGGTGCTGAGCAGCTCATGATTACTTTCAACTTTAGCTGTTGCACCACGCACTTCCACCGGGTAACCAAAGCCGCGTAGCATGCGTTCAGTGTGGTCACGAGTTGGCGCGGGCTCTGTTACTGAGGTTTCACCTGCAGCGTACATACCGGCCAATAACAAACAGGACTTAACCTGCGCACTGGCCATCGGCATTTCATAATGCATACCGGTGAGACGCTGCCCGCCACGCAAGACCAGCGGTGGCCGCCCTTCTGCTGCGGTTTCAATCACGGCGCCCATTTCACGCAGCGGCTTGGCAATGCGGTTCATCGGACGCTTCGACAAAGAAGCATCGCCGGTTAAGGTGCTGTCGAATGCTTGTGCAGCTAAAATCCCAGACAGTAAACGCATGGTAGTGCCTGAATTACCGACATATATCGGACCTGGCGGTGCTTGCAGGCCATGTAAGCCAACACCGTGCACCACCACTCGACCGTTTTCCGGGCCTTCAATAACAACACCCATATCACGAAAAGCTTGAATGGTTGCCAGTGCATCTTCACCTTCAAGAAAGCCTTCAACCTCAGTCACGCCTTGCGCTAAAGAGCCGAGCATAATTGCACGGTGCGATATGGATTTATCACCGGGCACTCGAATTGAGCCATTGACCTGCCCACCTGGGCTGGCTAAAAAAATCAGATCATTATCAAGCATGGTTTTCACATAGGCCCTTTGGGCTAAAATTGTACTGAAATGTTCGCGAGCGACACGTGCGCGGGTAAATACACCGAGCAAGTGACGCCCATCTTCTTCGGCGATAGCGTTGCGTAACGCATCCAGGTCTTCACGGTATTGATCCAACTGTTGTAAAACAGCTTGACGATTGGCCAGAAAAATATCATGCCACATCAAAGGGTCACTGCCAGCAATCCGGGTAAAATCACGAAAACCGCCGGCAGCATAGCGAAATATTTCTAAGTTTTCGCTGCGTTTAGCCAATGAATCAACCAAACCAAAAGCCAATAAATGCGGCAAATGACTGGTCGCGGCCAAAACGCGGTCATGCTGCTCAACGCTCATGCTTTCAACATCAGCGCCCAGGCCCTGCCATAGCTGCTGCACACAGACTAAAGCCTGCGGATCAGTGTCAGCGTGCGGAGTGAGGATAACTTTATGCAGTCGAAATAAATCTGCATTAGCGGCTTCAACACCGCTGCGTTCAGAGCCGGCAATGGGATGACCAAGCACTAAAAACGGGGGTAAATAGCCGTATGCCTGCTGTGCTGCATCCAGCACATAACCTTTCACGCTACCAGCATCAGTAATAATGGTTTTATCAAGATTGAGTGCTGCCAACTGCGCCAGTAAACCTTGCAGAGCCAAGACCGGCACTGCCAGCATCACCACATCAGCCTGCTCACAGGCCTGCGCTAATACAGTAGTGCTACTATCAACAATGCCTAATTCAACTGCGCGCTGACCCGCTCGAGCATTGAGGTCGACCCCAACCACCTCACGCGCCAAGCCAGCCTCGCGAACACCCTTAGCAAAAGATGCACCGATTAAGCCTAAGCCAATCACAACCAAACGATTAATAAGCGCTGCTGGCGGAGTCGTTTTATGCATATTAGGCCTGCTTTAACACAGCAGTTAAGGCATCCAAAAAATGTAGGTTTTCAGCTTCGGTACCAATTGAGACTCTTAAGAAGGTCGGCATAGCATAGCCAGCAATAGGCCGTACAATCACACCTCGAGCCAGTAAAGCTTGGTCGATCGCAGCAGCATCGCGTTTAAAATCCACGGCAATAAAGTTAGCCCGCGATGGCAACCAAGATAAACCCAACTGCTTAAAGCCTGCTTCCAATTGCTGCATGCCTTGTGTATTGGCTGCACGGCTACGGGTTAAATAGTCTTGATCATCTAATGCAGCACAGGCTGCAACTAGAGCCAGGCTATTAACATTAAAAGGCTGGCGAACGCGATTAAGCACAGCGGCAATTTCTTTGGATGACACCGCATAACCAACCCGCAATGCAGCTAAGCCATAGGCTTTAGAAAAGGTGCGTGATACCAGCAGATTAGGATAACGACTCAGGTACGCCATGCCATCGGGCAAATCGCTATCGTTGGCATATTCAATATAGGCTTCATCCAGCACCACCAAAACATCACTGGGCACTTTGCTTAAAAAAGCATTAAGCGCCGCTTGGTTGAACCAAGTGCCGGTCGGGTTGTTTGGGTTAGCGATAAACACCACACGGGTGTTGCTATCAATGGCGGCGGCCATTGCATCCAGATCATGCCCGTAGTCTTTAGCCGGCACTTGTCGGCATTCAGCACCTGACGCCAGTGTCGCGATGGGGTAAACAGCAAAAGCATGCTGACTGAATACCGCATTCCGGCCAGGGGCTAACCAGGCACGAGCAACCAGTTCAAGAATATCATTGGAGCCATTACCCAAGGTGATTTGCGCAGGATCAACTAAGTAGCGCTCTGCTAGCTTTTCCTTTAGAGCAAAACCGCTACCATCGGGGTAACGTGTCAACTCAGGCAGCGCCTGAGTAATGGCCGCACACACTTTAGGGCTAGGTCCGAGCGGGTTCTCATTGCTGGCTAGTTTTACAATATCAGCAGGATTTAAACCGAATTCGCGTGCCAACTCTTCGACCGGCTTACCCGGCACGTAAGGCAAAAGCTCTTGCACGCTGGGTAATGCCGTTGCTAAAAAATCACAACTCATTGTCTTTCCTCAAACAATGAGTCACCGCTTGTCGTGCGGCAACTCGCTACGCGACTAAAGAACAGCGTTGGGGTATGAACCTAAAACCTTTAAACCAACCGCTTCTTGGGCGATGTTCTCCAGCGCACTTTTAACCAACGGATCATCTTTATGGCCTAAGAAGTCAATAAAGAACACATAAGTCCACTTGCCGCTGCGTGACGGCCGCGTTTCGATACGCGTGAGGTCTATACCGCTGGCATGAAAAGGCACTAATAACTCATGCAAGGCACCCGGCTTGTTGCTCATTGAGATAATTACCGAGGTTTTATCATCACCGGTGGCGGGCACGCTTTGATTACCAATAATCAAAAAGCGCGTTGAGTTATCAGGGCGATCTTCAATTTTATCGGCCAAAATAGTCAAGCCATACAGTTGCGCCGCCATATCACCGGCAATCGCTGCACTGTTCCACTCACTCTTCACCCGCTTGGCTGCTTCGGCATTGCTTGAAACAGCCACACGCTCGACATTGGGATAGTGTGCGTCCAGCCATTTGCGGCACTGGGCTAAAGACTGTGCGTGCGAATAAATACGGGTAATGCGTTCAGTTTGGGTGTTTTCAGCCACTAATAAATGATGGTGAATACGCAGCTCAACCTCACCGCAGATGACTAAGTCATGCTCCAGAAAACTGTCTAAAGTGTGATTAATCGCACCTTCAGTTGAGTTTTCTACCGGCACCACGCCAAAACTAACAGCCCCAGCCGCCACTTCGCGAAAAATTTCATCAATCGCCGCCATGGGCTTGCTGATCACCGCTTGACCAAAGTGTTTTAGAGCTGCAGCTTGTGAGAATGTGCCTTCAGGGCCCAAGTAAGCCACTTTAAGCGGCTGCTCAAGCGCCAGACAAGTCGACATTACCTCGCGGAACAAACGCGCCATCTCTTCGTTGCCGAGCGGGCCTTTATTAAGCTCCATAATGCGTTTGAGTACTTGCGCTTCACGCTCAGGGCGATAAAAAATCGCCTCTTCGCCTTCCGCTAGGCTTTGCATTTTAATCCGGCCAACATCTTGGGCGCAGCGTGCACGTTGACTAATCAGTTCGAGAATTTTCTCGTCTAGACTGTCAATTCGCACACGTAAAGCCTGCAACTCTTGTTCGCTCATCTATGCGTGCTCCTTCTCAAAGGCATGCATATAAGCAACCAAAGCTTTAACCGCTTCAATCGATACAGCATTATAAATAGAGGCACGCATGCCGCCGACTGAGCGGTGACCTTTTAAATTGAGTAAACCGCGCTCATCAGCCCCTTGTAAAAACGCCTTATCAAGCTTTTCATCCGCTAAACGAAACGGCACATTCATCCAAGAGCGTGCATTGACTGCAATAGGGTTGCTGTAAAAATCACTGTCATCAATGGTTTTATAGAGTAACGCCTGTTTGGCATGATTAATCTCAGCCATCGCCTCGAGGCCACCCTGCTGCTTTAGCCATTTAAAGACTAAACCTGACAAGTACCAAGAAAAAGTCGGCGGCGTGTTGTACATCGAGCCGTTATCGGCAGCGACTTTATAATTGAGCATGGTTGGGCAACTGGCCCGCGCATGTCCAAGTAAGTCTTCACGAATAATTGCCACGACCAAGCCACTTGGGCCGATATTTTTCTGTGCGCCGGCGTAAATCATACCGTAGCGGCAGACTTGCAAAGGCTTAGACAGAATATCTGAAGACATATCCACCACTAGCGGCGTATCGCCGGTGCGTGGTGTCCAATCAAACTGCAAGCCACCAATGGTTTCGTTACTGGCGTAATGCACATACGCCGCATCTTTGCTGAGACTCCACTCGTTTTGACCTGGAATCGCAAAGTAGTCATGCTCTTTGGCGCTGGCCGCGACATTAATAGTGCCAAAGCGCTGCGCTTCTTCGATGCTTTTACGTGACCAGATCCCTGTATCGATATAGTCAGCCGTTGCGCCTTCAGGTAACAGGTTGAGCGGTATTTGAGCAAACTGCTGACTGGCACCGCCTTGCATAAACAACACTTTATAGTTGTTTGGAATGCTTAATAAGTCACGCAAGTCTTGCTCAGCTTCAGCCGCAATGGCGGTAAACTCGTCACTGCGGTGACTCATTTCCATCACTGACAGGCCTTTGCCTTGCCAGTCTAATAACTCGTCTTGTGCCTGTTGCAACACTGCTTCAGGCAGCGCAGCAGGACCTGCGCAAAAATTATAAACTCTACTCACGGCTCTCTCACTCTTCCGGATTGCTTGGCTGGTCAGTAAGCGTGTCTTGCTCTTCGCCTACGATATCCTGATCAGCATCTACAGCATTTGTATCTGCACCAGCTTCAGCATCGACTGCCGTAACTGTCCCATCAATGTTGTCTTCTAGCACATCATCTTCATCTTCCGCGGTTGGCTCTTGCACGCGCTCAAGCCCAACCAGCGTTTCATCGGCAGCTAAACGAATCAGCATCACACCTTGGGTGTTGCGCGACAGTGAAGACACCTCATCGACCCGAGTACGTACTAAGGTGCCTTGATCGGAAATCAGCATAATCTCTTCGCCATCCAAGACTTGGATCGCACCGACCAACTTACCGTTACGCTCATTGGACACCATAGCGATCACGCCCTGACCACCACGACGGTAGTTGGGAAACTCAGTAATCGCAGTGCGCTTGCCGTAACCACGCTCAGACGCGGTAAGGATCTGGCTGCCTTCTTCTGGGATTAGCATGGAGATCAGCTTTTGCCCTTCTGGTAAACGCATGCCACGTACACCGCGCGCGGTACGACCCATGGCGCGCACATCGGTTTCGGCAAAGCGCGTCACTTTACCACCATCAGAAAACAACATCACATCGTGTGTGCCATCAGTCAGCGCAGCTGAAATCAGGGTATCCTCTTCATCCAGCGCCAAAGCAATCAGCCCTGAGGTTCTAGGGCGACTGAACTGTTCCAACGGAGTTTTCTTCACGGTACCGTTGGCCGTGGCCATAAAGATAAAGTAGCCCTCGGTGTACTCATTGATTGGTAGCATGGCGGTGATGTTCTCACCTTCATCCAGCGGCAATAAGTTAATGATTGGACGGCCACGAGACGTGCGCGATGCTTCTGGAATTTCAAAGGTACGCTTCCAGTACACTTTACCTTTGCTGGAGAACAGCAGCAGCGTGGTGTGACTGTTGGCAACTAATAAGTGCTCAACAATGTCTTCGTCTTTAACCCCAGTAGCCGCTTTACCGCGACCACCGCGGCGTTGTGCGTTATAGGCATCCAATGGTTGGCTTTTGGCATAACCGGAACGTGAAATAGTCACCACGCGTTCTTCTTCGGTAATCAAGTCAGCAATGGTCAAATCAACACGCGATGCAGTGATTTCGGTACGGCGCTCATCACCAAAGTCAGCTTTGATCTTTTCCAACTCTTCGCGAATCACTTCCAGTAAACGCTCAGCGCTGCCTAGAATATTTAGTAATTCGCTGATCTGGTTAAGAATCTCTTGGTATTCGGCCAGCAGTTTTTCATGCTCAAGACCGGTTAAACGGTGCAAGCGTAAATCAAGAATGGCTTGTGCTTGTTCTGGTGACAAATGATAGAAGCCATCATGCATACCGTACTGCTCATCCAAGTCTTCTGGTCGACTGGACTCTGCACCTGAGCGCTCTACCATGGCTGACACAGCACTGGATTCCCAAGCCGTAGCAATTAAGCGCTCTTTGGCCTCTGCTGGCGTTGGCGAGGCTTTAATCATCGCAATCACAGGGTCAATATTTGACAATGCAACCGCTTGGCCTTCAAGGATATGGCCACGCTCACGGGCTTTGCGCAATTCAAACACGGTGCGACGCGTCACCACTTCACGGCGGTGGCGAACAAAGACTTCCAGCATGTCTTTGAGGTTAAGCAAGCGTGGCTGACCATCAACCAAGGCCACCACGTTAATGCCAAACACGCTTTGCATTTGTGTTTGCGTGTAGAGGTTATTGAGCACCACTTCTGGTACCTCTCCACGACGCAGCTCGATGACTACGCGCATACCGTCTTTATCAGACTCATCACGCAGCTCGCTGATGCCTTCGAGCTTTTTCTCTTTAACCAGCTCAGCAATTTTTTCAATCAGACGTGCTTTATTAAGCTGGTAGGGCAATTCGCTGATAATGATCTGCTGACGGCCACCGACTTTATCAATGTCTTCAATAAAGGTGCGTGCGCGCATATAAATGCGGCCACGGCCGGTGCGGTAGGCTTCAACAATGCCGGCACGACCATTGATAATTCCCGCAGTTGGGAAATCAGGACCCGGAATGAACTCCATCAACTCATCGATGCTGATCTCTGGGTTGTCGATCAAGGCTAAGCAGCCATTAATCACTTCAGTTAGGTTGTGTGGCGGAATATTAGTCGCCATACCCACTGCAATACCAGAGGATCCGTTTACCAACAAGGCAGGCACCTTGGTCGGCAGCACCGCAGGAATCATTTCGGTACCATCGTAGTTAGGCACCCAGTCGACTGTCTCTTTGTCTAAGTCAGCCAGTAGCTCATGGGCTAACTTGGTCATGCGTACTTCGGTATAACGCATGGCAGCTGCGTTATCACCATCGACAGAACCGAAGTTACCTTGGCCATCCACTAATAAATAGCGTAAAGAGAACGGCTGCGCCATACGTACAATGGTGTCGTAAACAGCAATATCACCGTGCGGGTGATATTTACCAATCACGTCACCGACGACACGCGCCGATTTCTTATACGCTTTATTCCAGTCATTACCCAATTCACGCATCGCGAACAACACACGTCGGTGCACGGGTTTTAAACCGTCACGTGCATCTGGCAACGCCCGTCCAACAATTACGCTCATCGCATAATCAAGGTAGGACTGTCGCATTTCATCTTCGATACTGATCGGAAGGATTTCTTTGGCCAAATCACCCATGGAAGCTCGGTTCCTTATTAATTCATCATGCCCAATTCAAGCGTGCGATAGTAACACATGCCGCACAAGCGCGCTCAAGCAACGCTGAGGCTTTTTTGCGCTATTGCGGGCCTGTGCCATTTCACGCACTACGCTTGCGTAAACTTTCTACTCACGACTCTATTTATCAATAAATCAGCCTTAATTATTCTGCATTAAAGCACGCATTTTTTGCGCATTAGGCTGTTTAACAACTCCGCGCTCGGTGACAATGACATCAATTAAGTCAGCAGGTGTCATATCAAAAACCGGGTTAAATGCATCCACCTGTGCCGCGACACGCTGCTCACCGACAAAAAGTATTTCTTCACCGGCACGCTGTTCAATCGGAATTTCTGCACCAGTCGCCAGCTGCATATCAATGGTTGAACTGGGTGCTACCACCATAAACTTAATCTGGTGGTAACGTGCTAACACAGCGAGTGCATAGGTGCCGATTTTATTCGCTACATCACCGTTGGCGGTAATGCGATCAGCGCCGACGATAACCCAGGTGATAGCACCTTGTTGCATCAAATGCCCTGCTGCTGAATCGACATTAAGTGCGCAAGGAATGCCCTCTCCGGCCAACTCCCACGCGGTCAAGCGCGCACCTTGCAGCCATGGGCGGGTTTCATTGACGTGTACGCACTTAACCAGACCAGTCAAGTAGGCCGCACGAATCACACCCAGCGCGGTACCAAAACCTGCCGTGGCTAACGCACCGGCATTGCAGTGGGTCATCACCTGCTGAGGCGCGCTATTGGCTTGACCAATCAGCTGCAAGCCCAACTCAGCTGTATGCAAATTAGCATCACGATCATCATTTAAAATAGATAAGGCCTGCGCCTCTAACACTTTAAGCGGCTGCTCTGACTGCACTGCCGCTGCTAAGCAACTGCGCATTGCCTGCAGCGCCCAGAACAGATTGACTGCGGTCGGCCGCGAGTCTGCTAGCAAGCTAAAATCAGCCTCAAGCGCAGCGCACAAATCACTGACTTGATTGGCAATATGCTGCTGAGCCGCCAACACCACAGCAAAAGCCGCAGCAACTCCAATCGCCGGCGCACCACGCACACGCATCTCGCGAATGGCTTGCGCTACGCCAGCGCCAGTCTCATAACGCTGCCAGGTTTCATGCTGTGGCAATAGGCGCTGATCCAGCAAGTACAACGCATTGTCACGCCACTCCAGCGCTTTTACCTTCTCAGCAGCAAGCATCTGCTCACGTATCATTGGCATGACCCCTTGAAAAATAAGTAATTATAGCCGAATCTGAGTTTAAAGCCGTAACGCTTCTGTGTCTTATTGAGCCCACACTGCGTCAATCGAGCCATTGATTACACATATCGACAATGTCATTTCACCTTGCAGTAGGAATCGTGCATGCCGCACTCACCGCTAGATTGTCTATTATTGCCAGAATGGTTGGTACCAGTGGAACCCGCCGGTGTAATCCTGAAAAACTATGCGCTGGGGATTCGCGGCGATCGTATTGCCTTGATCGCACCACGTGAGCACGCCCTGAAAGTCCCTTGTGCAGATATTCGCGAACTGCCCAACACCCTGTTAACCCCAGGATTGATTAACGCCCACGGTCATGCCGCGATGAGTTTATTTCGTGGCCTAGCTGACGATCTACCCTTGCACACCTGGCTTAATGAACATATCTGGCCGGCTGAGGCGCGCTGGGTTGATGAAGATTTTATTCGTGACGGCACTGACTTAGCCATTGCTGAGCAACTGAAAAATGGTATTACCTGCTTTTCGGATATGTATTTCTATCCTGATATCGTCTGCCAGCAAGTGCACAGCAGTGGCATTCGTGCGCAAATCACTGTGCCGATGTTGGATTTCCCTGTTCCTGGTGCACGCAACAGTGCCGAAGCATTGCGCAAAGGTTTACAGCTGTTTGATGACTTTAAACAGCACCCGCGCTTGACCATCGGCTTTGGTCCGCACTCGCCTTACACAGTCAACGATCAGTGCTTGGACAATGTCGTAATACTAGCGGCGCAATTGGATGCACCTATACAAATACACGTGCATGAGACAGCCGCCGAAGTGCAGCAAAGTATAGCCAAACACGGTGAGCGCCCACTGGCACGCCTGGCCCGTCTTGGCTTGCTCGGCCCGCGCTTTCAAGCGGTGCATATGACCCAGGTTAATGATGAGGATATTGCCCTGTTGGTACAAAGCAATAGCAGCGTGATCCACTGCCCTGAGTCAAACTTGAAACTGGCCAGCGGCTTTTGCCCAATTGAGCGCTTATGGAATGCTGGTATTAATGTGGCGATTGGTACCGACGGTGCGGCCAGCAACAACAATCTTGATTTACTCAGCGAAACCCGCACCGCAGCATTGCTAGCTAAAGCTGTGGCACAATCAGCCAGCGCCATTGATGCGCATCGCGCCCTGCGCATGGCCACCTTAAACGGCGCACGCGCACTGGGCATTGACGCGCAGACCGGCAGCTTAGAGGTGGGCAAACTTGCCGACATGACAGCTTTTAACTTTAACGACCTGTCTGTGCAGCCAGTTTACGACCCTGTCTCGCAGCTAATTTACGCTGCTGCGCGCAACTGTGTTGCGCATGTTTGGGTGGGTGGCAAGCAGCTACTCAAAGAGCGCCAATTGGTGCGTATGGACGAACAAAAAATTATCGCTAAAAGCCAGCAATGGGCAAGAAAAATATCAGACAAATCAATAGCTTAAAGCAAACAGTTAAATCTAATTAAAGATACGGCTGCACACTCATAGCCGACACTAAAGCAAAACCCTGAAAAAACTGGCATGATGTGCACCTTAAATCGCAGCACATATCGTATAGGACTGGGTTATGAGCAATGTAGACCATGCTGAAATTGCGAAGTTTGAAGCCTTAGCACACCGCTGGTGGGACCGTGAAAGCGAATTTAAACCGCTGCACGATATTAACCCATTGCGTGTCAACTGGATTAATGAGCGCGCCCCTTTAGCAGGCAAGAGCGTCTTAGATGTTGGCTGCGGCGGCGGCATTTTAAGTGAAGCCATGGCGCAGCGCGGCGCACAGGTCACAGGCATTGATATGGGTGAAGCACCTCTGGCTGTGGCACGTTTGCACCAATTGGAAACAGGCGCAGATGTCACCTACCGTCAAATCACTGCAGAAGCCTTAGCTGAAGAGATGCCCGAGCAATTTGACGTAGTTACCTGCCTAGAAATGCTTGAGCATGTGCCCGATCCAGCTTCAATTATTCGCGCCTGCTATGCATTGGTTAAGCCAGGCGGGCAGGTGTTTTTCTCAACCATTAACCGCAATCCTAAAGCCTATCTGTTTGCGATTATTGGCGCTGAATATATTATGCGTTTATTGCCGCGCGGCACCCATGATTTCAAAAAATTCATTCGCCCATCTGAGTTAAGCGCCTGGAGCCGTGCTGCAGGTCTGCAAGTACAAGACATCATCGGTCTGACCTACAACCCGCTGACCAAGCACTACAAGCTTGAAGCCAATGTTGATGTGAATTACATGCTACATACGACCAAGGATGCCTAATGCGTATCAAAGCAGTCTTGTTTGATATGGACGGCACCTTGCTCGATACGGCCAAAGATTTTTTTGCCATTGTGCAGAGCATGCGCGCCGAGCACGGATTAACGCCTCTTGCGACTGATTCAGGCTTTCGTGCGCATGTCTCGCGCGGCGCACAAGCTATGGTGGCCTATGCTTTTTCTTTGGAGCAAGACAGCCCCGAGCTTAACCCTCTGCGTGATGTTTTTCTCGCCCGCTACGATGTCCAGCATGCCCAGCTTACAGCGCCTTTCCCTGGCGTCTTAGAGTTGCTTGAACGCTTAGAGCGCGCAGATATTCGTTGGGGTGTGGCCACCAATAAGCCCCTGCGTTTTGCTCAACCCATTATGGACGCACTGCAGCTATCCTCACGCAGTGCTGTACTGCTCTGCCCTGAGCATGTTGAAAACAGCAAGCCTGCACCTGACATGCTGTTAGCCGCCTGCGCACAGTTACAACTTGATCCGCGCCAAGTGCTCTACGTTGGTGATGATAAACGCGATATTGATGCGGGGCGTGCCGCCAATATGCACACCGTGGCCGTGCGCTACGGCTATATTGCCGCCGATGATAATCCTTCCAATTGGGGAGCGGATGCCGTAATTGATAACTTAGTCGAGCTCGAGACTTTGCTAGAAGCACAATGCAGCTGCTAGTAATCACTTGAAGCTGAATAGATTTAACAAGAGCTAATTGTCTTACCTTATTAATTTTAAAGGGATGAGTTATGTTTAACTACACTGCGCCTGCTGATTTATTAAAAGGTCGAATCATTCTTGTGACTGGTGCTGGGCGCGGTATTGGTGCACAAGCAGCACGCACCTACGCCGCCCACGGCGCTACCCTGTTATTGCTGGGCAAAACAGAAAAACATCTAAATGCTGTTTATGATGAAATTATTGCAGCCGGACACGCTGAGCCTGTGGTTATCCCTTTGGATCTGGAAAAAGCTTCTCAAGAAGCCTACAACGAGCTTGCAGCAATGATTGAAACTGAGTTCGGCCGCCTCGATGGCCTGCTGCACAATGCTTCAATTTTAGGTCCACGCACGCCACTTGAGCAGCTCTCTGGCGAGAATTTTGCCAAGGTCATGCAAATTAACGTCAATGCCATGTTTATGCTGACCAGCGCAATGCTGCCTTTACTGCGCTTATCCAAGGATGCCTCAGTGATCTTTACTTCAAGCAGTGTTGGCCGTAAAGGCCGCGCATACTGGGGGGCTTACGCTGTCTCTAAGTTTGCCACTGAAGGCTTAATGCAGGTAATGGCCGATGAAACAGAAGGCACCAGCATTCGCGCTAACAGTATCAACCCAGGCGCCACCCGTACCGATATGCGTGCGCATGCCTATCCAGGCGAGAACCCTGATAACAACCCTACCCCAGCTGAAATCATGCCGCTGTATCTGTACCTAATGGGTGCTGATAGTGCTGATATCACAGGTCAAGCGTTAAACGCGCAGTAACTCGTATCACTGGCAATGGCCGCCTCTTCCCTAACGTTATATCCATGTGGCGTTAGGGAGCCTTCTTCTGCTAATAGCACCTGCGCGTCAATTTAATAACATTACAACCTCTACTCACCTGTCTTAGCGTCATAATCTTGTCAATCTGATCAGATCGCCATTTGGCGTGATGGCCATATGCAATATTTTTTTGACACCTCTTACAAAAAATCACGCAAGTCATTGATTATAAACAGATTTAAAAGCTGGCATGATAATAGCATAGGTATAAGCAAGACCGCTTACAGTGAAGTAAAATCATGAATACATGGCCAACCGCTAATATCATTAATATTGAAAAGAACATCTCCAAACGTAGCGCTGCTACCGCCGAGAGTATTCCGCTTATCAGTTTATCGCATGCCGAATTGCGCCAACTGTTATCCACGCAGCTACAAAGCTCTCTTGAAATTAAAGATATTTTAGCGATGTTTTTCAAAACAACTCAGCGTCTTATTAGCTATGACTCATTATTTTACAAGCATGCAGGCCATGCCGTTACGGCAGAACTGGGCGTGAATAAGAAACACAGCGTGACCTATAATCTTAACTACCAAGGTGAGTACTTAGGCGATATCAGTTTTACTCGCGAGGACGTGTTTGGCGAAGACGAATTGGGTGACTTTGAATCGATTATTGCGAGCTTAATTTTCCCTTTGCGCAATGCGCTACTCTATACAGCAGCGTTGCAAAGCGCGCTGAAAGACTCACTGACAGGTATCGGTAACCGTGTTGCCATGCAGCAAACTCTGCAGCGCGATATTGATACAGCACAACGTCATGAGCAAGCACTGTCAGTATTAATGATCGATATTGACTATTTTAAATACGTCAATGACACCTACGGCCACAGTGCAGGCGATACAGTATTAGAAAAAGTGGCACAACATATTCAAAAGCAGTTGCGCACAACCGATGCAATGTTCCGCTACGGCGGCGAAGAGTTTTTAGCAGTTATGCCTAATACCTGCAGCCAGCACGCCAGTTTAGTGGCCGAACGCCTGCGTGACAGCTTAGTGAACTTGAAAATCACTCACGAAGATCACGTCATCACCATCACAGCGAGCATTGGTTGCGCCACTTTACGTATTGAAGACACCCAGCAAACATTACTACAGCGTGCTGATGTAGCTTTGTATGCGGCTAAAAAGAATGGCCGTAATCAAGTACAACTGGCACTCTGATGGCGAGTGCCAGCTGACGCATATACTGAATATGCTTACTCAGGGCGTAAACGACGCACTGGCGCATTACGGCTGCTGCCAGGCTTCTTATTGCTTGCAGGACCGCTTGCACGTGGCTTTCTTGAGTCTTTAGCAAACTCCGCCGGTTGCTCTTTATTGGTGGTGTACACGGTTTTATCTGCACCACGTCGAACATTGCGCACCGCAGCAACAGGCTTAGCCGTTTTACGCTGCTGACGGTCCAGTTTATCTTTGGCTTTCTCGCTCATTTCAGGCAACAAGATAGGCTCAAGACCGACTTCTTTACTGAGAATATCCAGCTCAGCTTGACCCATTTCACGCCAGCGCCCCATGCTCAGCTCTGAGGTCAGGAATACCGGTCCAAAACGTACACGCTTCAGACGGCTGACCACCACGTCTTGGGATTCCCACAAACGACGCACTTCACGGTTACGCCCTTCCATCACCACGCAGTGGAACCAGCGGTTGTAGCCTTCGCCACCTGGAGCCGCTTGTACGTCAGTAAACTTAGCCGGACCATCTTCCAGCATCACGCCACGCTTAAGGTTCTCAATCATCTCTTCCGTGACTTCTCCACGCACCCGCACCGCATACTCACGGTCCATTTGGTAGGAAGGATGCATTAAACGGTTGGCCAATTCACCGTCGGTGGTGAACATCAGCAAACCTGTGGTGTTGATGTCTAAACGACCAATATTGATCCAGCGACCGGTATGCGGACGTGGCAAGCGATCAAATACGGTTGGACGACCTTCTGGGTCATTTCGTGTGCACACTTCGCCTTCTGGCTTGTTGTAAATCAGCACACGGCGCTGCAAGTAGGTTTCTGCATCTTGTTTCAGTGGACGGCCATCAACAGTGATGGAATCCAGTGCATCAACCCGCGCACCGAGTTTCGCCACGCGCGCATTGACCATCACCCGGCCATCAGTGATCCACTGCTCAATATCACGACGCGAGCCAAAGCCCATGCGCGCTAATACTTTCTGCAGTTTCTCGCCTGCTGGGGTTACGGCAATTTTCTTGCTTTTGTCGTTTTTGATTTTTTCGCTTGCTGGTGCAGCAGGCTTTTTGGATTTATCGTTCATTTCAAGCACCTCCCGGTGGGTCGCTTTTCAGTTATTAAGTTACAAATAGTGCAAGTGCGTCATCATACGCGCAGCGTTGTCAATAGACGATATAAATCAGTCAGTGCGCTGGGTTAAATGCCACGCTTGGTGAATCTTTTTATTGCGCGCAAAGTCAGGGTCGAAGGTTTTATCGGTGATATTGGTCACCTGATAACGCGCTTCAATGCTTTCATCCATCACAAAGCGGCGGAAGTTATTGGAGAAATACAGGCTGCCACCGGGTGCTAAGCGTGCCATGGCACGGTCGAGCAGCACAACATGGTCACGCTGAATATCAAACACATCTTCCATACGCTTGGAATTGGAGAAGGTTGGCGGATCAAGGAAAATCAGATCATAGCTTTCACGATCATTTTCCAGCCACACCATGACATCAGCATGCACCAAACTGTGTTTATCAGAAAAACCATTGAGCGCTAGATTGCGTTTAGCCCAATCTAAATAGGTTTTCGACAAATCCACACTGGTCGTGGTTCGCGCACCGCCTTTGGCCGCATGCACAGTGGCGGCTGCGGTGTAGCAAAATAGATTTAAGAAGCGCTTGCCAGCGGCTTCCTGTTGAATACGCATACGCATTGGCCGGTGATCCAAGAACACGCCGGTATCCAAATAGTCAGTCAAGTTAACCAGCAGCTTCACGCCACCTTCAGAAATATGCATAAACTGGCCACGCTCAGCTTGACGCTCATACTGACGAGTGCCAGCTTGACGCTCGCGACGCTTGATAACGATGCGCTCAGGCGGCACATCCAAGACGGTCGGAATTGCGGCCAAGGCATCCAAAAAACGCCCTTTGGCTTTCTCTGGATCAATCGTTTTTGGCGCAGCGTACTCTTGCACGTGCACCCAGTCTGCGTAGATATCTACCGCTAAAGCATACTCAGGCATATCTGCATCATAGAGGCGGTAGCATTCAACCTGCTCTTTACGCGCCCACTTACCCAACTGTTTGAAATTCTTTTGTAGACGGTTAGCAAACATCTGCCCGCCTTCACTTAAACGAGCCGACTCAATCGGCGCAGCTGATTCGCGCTCAGGCTCGCCGGTTAAACGTGGTGCTTCATCATAATCAACTGCTGCACCAGGTTTGGTGTGCGTAGTGACGCGATCAGCTAAAACAAAACGCTCTGGCTGAACTTGGAATAATAATAAGCGGCACAGCAAGGCACCGTTAAACAATGAATACTGTTTATGACTGCGCAAACCCATGCGTTTGCCCAGTTGTGGCGCGCCGGTAAAGACTGCTGCTTCCCAACCGAGGCAAGCACTGCGTAGACGCTCACCTAAGTATTGATAGAGATAGAGCAAGCTGGCTTCATCGCCTAAACGCTCACCGTACGGTGGGTTGGTCACCACCAAACCTGTCTGACCTTGATCGGGCTTTGGCGCAAAAGTAGCCAACTCGCCTTGGTAAATATTGATCCAATTCGCTAGACCAGCACGCTCAATATTGTTACGCGCTGGCTGAATCAAACGCGGATCACCTTCATAACCACGAATCCATAACGGCGGCTTGGCTAAACCAATCTCGGAGCGCTGCTGCGCTTCCTCATACAACGGCTGCCAAAGCTGTGGCTGATGCCCAAGCCAGTTGCTAAAACCCCAACGCTCACGGCGTAAGTTGGGCGCGATATCGGCAGCCATCATTGCGCCTTCAATTAAGAAAGTACCGACACCACACATAGGATCCGTTAGTGCAGCACCCTGCTTGGCCAGCGCTGGCCAGCCAGCGCGCAGTAAAATCGCCGCAGCAAGGTTTTCTTTTAGCGGCGCCGCGCCCTGCTGCAAGCGATAACCACGTTGGTGCAAGCTGGTGCCGGACAAATCCAGGGACAAGGTTGCTTCACCACGGTTCAAGTGCAAATGGATGCGTACATCAGGACTGATTTTATCCACCGAAGGACGGTTGCCTTCTTTGTCGCGCAGCGCATCAACAATCGCATCTTTAACTTTTAGTGCGCCAAAGTGGGTGTTATCAATGCCCGATCCACGCCCGGTAAACTCCACCGACAAAGTACCGTTGGCTTGCAAATGCTCTGACCAATCCAAATCATTGATGCCGTGATACAAATCTTCCACGGTTTTCACACTGAAACGCTTGAGCACTAAGAGCACGCGATTAGCCAAACGCGACCACAGACACATGCGATAAGCATCTTCTAAGGTGCCACGACCGGAAACGCCGGATAATTGCTCGCGGGCATCGGTTAAGCCAAGCGACTGCGCTTCATCGAGCAACAGACCCTCAAGGCTCTTTGGGCAGGTTAAATACAGTTCAACTTCTTTTTGCTCAGGCATAAAATTCTCAGTGTGTGCATCAAGGGTGCAAATAAAATATTGAGTCGACAATGACACAGCCTATTCGATGACCTTTCATCGGTTTTATCACGCTGCATTCGATCCTCTGCAAGGCTGTCGACTGACAATCTAAAAACGTTTGTAAAAATGGAAAGCGTTGATAACACTCGCTTTGCAGCATTTCTTTTCGAAACAATTGGTCACTTATGCTGATTACTCAAAAAACAGCATCTATATATAGCCAAACAATCATTCCAACCGAAGCAATCATTGGTTAGAACTCGTATGTGCTTTTCTATTTGCGCACTCGAGACTGATCGTAAAGCAAGTGGTTTGAAACTGTACAGTATAAGGCTTTACTTAAAAGCCTGCGGCAACATTCTAGTCAAAAACTGAGGGCTATACCCAATGAGAAGACTCAAGCGTGATCCGTTAGAACGTGCTTTTTTACGTGGCTACCAACATGGTGTCACAGGAAAATCGCGGGAACTCTGTCCATTTAATGTAGTAGCTACTCGCCAAGCTTGGTTAAACGGCTGGCGTGAAGGGCGCGGCGACAACTGGGATGGTTACCGTGGCACCGCTGGCCTACACCGGCTTAATGAACTCAATGCTGTAGGCTAGCTTAGGCGCTATGTTCGAGTTATGAGGCGCTGCTAGAGGCCTCATGACTTTGCCTCAACGCTCGATTTAATGACTGCGTAATACTGCAGCCATAGCATCCACAGACTCTCGGATCAATGCTGGGCCTTTATAAATAAAACCTGAATAAACTTGCACTAAACTTGCACCTGCTTGGATTTTCTCAGCAGCATGCTGCCCTTCAGTGATACCTCCAGCTGCAATAATAGGCAGGCGTCCGCCTAGCGTTTGCGCTAAAACTCGTACCACATGGGTACTTTGCTCGCGCACTGGTGCGCCTGATAAACCACCCGCTTCTTCAGCGTGCAGCATACCCTCAACACCTTTGCGCGATACCGTGGTATTGGTGGCAATCACCGCATCCATACCGGTTTCAACTAAGATGTTGGCAACGTCAATAATTTCTTCATCGCTCATATCTGGCGCAATTTTAATGGCCAAAGGTACGCGTTTGCCATGCAAAACAGTTAAGTCTTCTTGACGTTGGCGCAAGCTGTTTAAAAGGCTGCGCAAAGAGTCGCCGAACTGCAAAGAACGTAGACCCGGCGTGTTCGGCGAGCTGACGTTGACAGTAATATAACTGGCGTGGTTGTAAACTTTATCAAGGCAGTACAAATAATCATCTGCTGCGTTTTCAACTGGAGTATCAAAGTTCTTACCAATATTGATACCCAGAATCCCTTGAAAATGCGCACTCTGTACTCTGGCTAATAAATGATCCACGCCTAGGTTATTAAACCCCATACGATTGATCACTCCTTCAGCAGATGGTAAGCGAAATAAGCGTGGTTTAGGATTGCCCGGCTGCGCACGCGGGGTCACAGTACCGATTTCAATAAAACCAAAACCCAAACCGGACAACCCAAGAAT
Organism: uncultured Thiopseudomonas sp.; assembly: GCA_964385265.1. GTDB lineage: Bacteria > Pseudomonadota > Gammaproteobacteria > Pseudomonadales > Pseudomonadaceae > Denitrificimonas. Next base: position 5,223 of record CAYLOI010000022.1, on the reverse strand, counting down.
CGCATCACCATTCTTATCTAGCCCTGCTGCTAAGCCAACAGGGTTAGGGAAATCCAAACCCATGACATTAACGGGTAAAGCAGCCGGTTGCTTAACCAAGCGCCGTGTCAAACCGAGACGCCCGCCTACACCTAATGCATCTATGGTTAATTCGTGCGCTGTTTCCGGCGATAATTTAAAGAGTAAACGTCGAGATAAGCTATACATAGTTGAGTTTCGAATGCGTTAAATAGAATAATTTGATTATAACGGGTTAAGGCAGCCTACGCAGATCTAATAACTGCCCCTGAGCGTTAAACTCCATGATAAAACTGCCATATATGCCATCATGGGTTAAAAATGGTTGCAGGTGCCGCGCCGGCAGGCTGATTGTGCGGCCATTTCTACTGCGAATAAGTACACGGTTAGCGCTGCCTTGGTAGACTCGCAAGTATTCATGTGCCGGTATAGATATATCGAACAATAAACTGAGCATGTTAAACTCACTGACAAATGCGCTATTTTAAAATAACAGCGTCAGTGTACCATGCAGCATAGCGCTGTTATTAGCAGCTGATAAGTTCTTAGGGTGCTATTTGAGATTATGAATCGACCAACTTCTTCAGGCTCACTGCTATCGCGCCTCAGCACTCTGCTCAAACGCTCAGAAAACAATTCAACTGCGTTTTCACCAAAAAGTATTGCGCAGCATGTTCAGCTGCCATTTGCTGGTCTTGCCATACCCAACCAAAGTATCGGCTGGAAAAACAACCTGAACTTCGAACATTTATATGACCTGCCACGCAGCGCCCTCTCGGGTCCAGTTCAGGAAGATAAAGCTGATGCCCATGCCTTGCTGGCAAAACTCGTCACCAAGACGGTTGATACTGAACATACAATCGATTTGCGTGACATTTATGGTATTTCTGAATCATTAACTGGCATTGAATCTTTACCAGCTCTGGAGAACCTTGCTGCTAGCGAACAGTGCCGACATATTCGCATCATCAGCTACCGTGATTTTGAAAAAACCATTACCCACGCCATTCCTCATTTTCTCAGTGAGCAGCCGCTTAATTTACGCCAAGCCAACTGGCTCGGGCCGCAATTATTTTGGGCCGTTGAACAACACAGCTATGAATTTGCTTGCGCTGTGGTATATGCCCGCCGCCGCGGATTGGACCTGCCTAAGCGCACAAATATCAGTCGCTACTCCTTAAATGTTGATGTGTTGCACAGCCTCCAGAAAAACTACCACGCACTCATCATGCCTGAACAGGCATGGAACGATCGAGAATTTATGGCCATTCTGCTCGAATCAGGCAGCCCTTATGCGCGCTTAGCCCTGACCAAGAACCCTGCCCCCAGTGAAGTTCTGCTTTTACCAAAACACAAGCCACTATCAGATAATTTAGGTAAAGGTTTACGTCTTGCCGGTGCTTACGATGCAAGCGACATCTTGCTGCAACTGGCAAAGCAATAAAGGCCTCTCTTTAAAATATATCTGCTGCGCGTAATTGTTCTAATAACACTCTTAATCCATGCTGCCGACACAGTATAGAAAGTATTGCATATAAAAAAAGACTGTATATAATACCAGTCACTGTATAAAACAACAGAGTGCCATTATGTCTAAGCTAACGAAACGCCAGTCAGAGATTTTAAGCTTTCTTAAAGTCTGGATAGAAGACAACGGTTACCCACCGACGCGAGCTGAGATTGCTAAAGAGCTGGGTTTTAAGTCGCCCAATGCCGCTGAAGATCACCTAAAAGCCTTAGCACGTAAAGGCGCTATTGAAATGATTCCAGGCGCATCACGCGGTCTGAAAATTGTTGATAATTTGGACGCAAACGAATTTCCAATCAACGACAACGAGCTCCCCATTATTGGCCGTGTTGCCGCGGGCGAACCAATTTTGGCCCAGGAGCACATTGAAAGCACCTGCCCGATCAGTCCTGAACTATTCAAGCCCCGCGCAGATTATTTGTTGCAGGTGCGCGGTATGAGCATGAAAGACATTGGCATACTGGATGGTGACTTGTTGGCCGTACATATGACTCAAGACGTGCGCAACGGTCAAATTGTGGTGGCGCGCATTGATGAGGATGTCACGGTCAAGCGTTACCAGCGCGAAGGCAGTACGGTGTGGCTGCTAGCGGAAAACCCTGATTTCGAACCAATAAAAGTTGATTTAAAAACACAAAACTTGGTTATCGAAGGTTTAAGTGTCGGCGTTATTCGCCGCTAGAGAGGTCGTATGTCTCGTTCTATACCATTGGATCATCATCAGCAAATATCACTGTTTGAGCCATTGTTTAATCGAAACGGCGCAGCACTAGCCCCCGTCTTTGACGCCAGCCAACACTCCGCAAAGAGCAACAGCGAAACCGCAGACAGTGTATTCAGTGAAATTTCTTTATCTGGCCGCTCACAGCAATGCTTGCAGCTGATTGCACCTATATTGCGAGAACTCAGCGAGGGTGAAAATGATCGCTGGCTGACTTTAGTTTCACCGCCTGAGCACATCACTGCACAGTGGCTTCGTGATGCAGGACTAAACCGCGAGCGTATCTTAGTTTTACGTCCAAGGGGTTTACAGAGCAGCCAAGAATTAGCCTGTGAAGCCTTGCGTTTAGGCTGCAGTCATACCGTTATTAGTTGGTTTAATCCTTTGCCACGGGCTGCTCGTGCACGCTTAATCGCAGCAGCACAGTCAGGTGTTACGCAAATACTGAACATCCGCCAACCTTTTTCGATCTGACTCCCCTACAGATCGTTTGCCGCGCAATCCTTTAGGTTTGCGCGGCTTTTTTTATGGCTGTTTGGTTTATTGTGCCAATAACTTTTCCCAAGCTTTGGCTTCTTTTTTGGAAGTACCGCCCAGCAGATCTAGCGCTTGGCGTAAGCGGAAACGGGTTAAGTCTGGACCTAAAATAGCCATCGCATCCAGCACTGAGACAGAACTGGCTTGACCGGTAATTGCAGCAAACATCAATGGCATAATATCGCGCAGCTTCAACTCCAGTAATTCACCGGTACTATTGATGCTGGCGGTGATGGCGTCTTTATCCCACTGACGCAAGCCTTCCAATGCCCACAGGACCAACTGCAGCACTTGGCGCACTTGATCACTGCTGAGCTTTTTATGGGCAAATAACTCTGGCGTTAGCGGCACAGCGCCAGAAAAGAAAAAGCCGGCTAAGGGTGCAATTTCGCTCAGTGTCTCAACACGACCCTGCACATGCGGAGCAATTTGCATCATATAATCAGTGTTAAAGGCCCACTGACGCGCGGCATCAGCAAACTGTTCGACACTCAGTTCGCGCAACCATTGGCCGTTGAGCCACGACAGTTTTTCCACATCAAAGATAGGTCCACCAAGAGATACACGATTAATATCGAAATGGGCAATCATCTCATCAAGCGAGAACTTCTCACTTTCATCGGGCATTGACCAACCCATACGGCCCAAGTAGTTAAGCATCGCTTGCGGCAAATAACCCATACGTTCGTAAAAGTTAATCGAGGTTGGGTTTTTGCGCTTAGACAGCTTGCTTTTGTCGGGGTTACGCAGCAGCGGCATATAGCACAAAACGGGCTGCTCCCAACCAAAATACTCATACAGCTTTATCAGCTTGGGTGCTGACGGCAGCCACTCTTCTCCACGTAAAACATGGGTAATGCCCATCAGATGGTCATCGACTACGTTGGCTAGAAAGTAGGTTGGTAAACCATCAGCTTTCATCAGCACCTGCATATCCATGCGATCCCAACCGATTTCAACTGTGCCGCGCAGCATGTCATTGACCACGCAAACACCTTCCGTTGGCACTTTCATACGGATCACATGCGATTCACCGGCAGCCACACGCTGTTGTGCTTGCTCAGGATCGAGGTGCGAGCATAGACCGTCATAAGCCGGTGTTTGCTTGTCTGCCATTTGTTGCGCACGGACTTCATTAAGGCGTTCAGCGCTACAAAAACATGGGAAAGCATGGCCTTTGTCTACCAATTGCTGTGCATGTTCTTTATAAATATCAGCACGCTCACTTTGGCGGTAAGGACCGTGTGGGCCGCCCACATCCGGACCCTCATCCCATTCAATACCTAACCAGCGCAGTGCATCATAAATTTGCTGCTCTGACTCTTTGCTGGAGCGCACCTGATCGGTGTCTTCAATACGCAGAATAAACTGACCACCATGCTGACGAGCGAAACACATATTAAACAGCGCAATATAAGCAGTGCCAACGTGCGGATCGCCAGTTGGTGAAGGTGCAATACGGGTACGTACAGTGGTCATTATAATTACTCAACACTTAAAGATAGGTATATAGGCGCGTAGCTTAGCAAATTCTAAGTAACAGGCTCCAGTTCAACTCAGCTGCGCATACCAGCGCAGCACTAAAATCGACATACAACACTAGATTACAGATCCAATAGGCGCAAACGTAAGCGCTGTACTTCATCACGCAACTGAGCGGCCGCTTCAAACTCAAGGTCTCGGGCCAGTTGGTACATTTTCTCTTCCAGCAGTTTAATCTGCTTGCCAATATCCTTAGGCGTACGTAATTGCTGATCATATTCAGCCGCTTGTTCTGCTGCACGTGCTTGCGCTTTGCGCTTATTACTGCGCGCACCAGGCACCACAGCACCTTCCATAATATCTTTGACGCTTTTTTTCACGCCAATTGGAGTGATGTTGTGCTTGGTGTTAAAGGCAATTTGCTTTTCACGACGGCGATTAGTTTCACTAATAGCTCGCTCCATCGAACCGGTCATGCGGTCAGCATACAAAATGGCTTTACCATTGAGGTTGCGCGCAGCACGGCCAATGGTTTGAATCAGCGAACGCTCAGAGCGCAAGAAACCTTCTTTATCTGCATCAAGAATGGCCACCAAAGAAACCTCTGGCATATCCAAACCTTCACGCAACAGGTTAATCCCCACCAACACATCAAACACACCCATACGCAGGTCGCGAATAATCTCGACACGCTCAACGGTATCAATATCTGAGTGCAAGTAACGCGCACGCACATCATGGTCCGTTAAATATTCGGTCAGATCCTCTGACATACGCTTAGTCAAAGTAGTAACCAGAACACGTTCATCAACGGCGATACGCGCACTGATCTGCGAGAGCAAATCATCGACCTGAGTAAGAGCGGGACGCACTTCAATCTCAGGGTCAATCAAACCGGTTGGACGCACCACCTGCTCAACCACCTGCCCTGCATGCT
>CAYLOI010000021.1:0-44937 GCA_964385265.1 uncultured Thiopseudomonas sp. | reverse complement strand
GTGGTGTCGTATTCGTCTTCATCATCCGCTAGCTCAAGCGCTTGCGCTTCAGTCTTACCGGTACCGATGTAATAGGCGACCACACCTTCTTTAGCTTCATCAAAGGCATCGGATAGGCGCTTTAAGAACATCATGCCGAAGATATAATCTTTAAATTCAGAGGCATCCATGTTGCCGCGCAAAATATCCGCGGCTTCCCATAAAAAGGACTCAAGTTGTTGCAGGGTAACTTTCTGGCTCATTAACGGGGTTCCATGTACAGCGGTAACAACAGGACAGGCAGCACTCAATTCAGCGACTCATTCAAAACCGTGAACAAGAAGCGTAAAACTGCCGATATAAAGGAGTAAATACGGTTGAGCATAGCGCTAAAGCTACGCTTGGGGAAGTAAGGCCTGAGCATATGCCCAATGCCTGATGCAGCAACACAATCAGCAGCAACCCATTCATGCAGTATTGGCAATTCAGTGACTGCTTCACCCTCAAGGAACCAGTGACTTAGGGCACTGAAGCTTTACATAACCATTGATTTCGCTACTGAAATAGCACAATCAAGTCCACATTAAGCGCCTCTGATATTTGATATATTTTAGTCAGCGTTATATTTTTCTCACCTCGCTCTATATGCCCCATATAACTTCTATCAATATCTGCCAAAGAAGCCAGAGCTTCTTGTGATAACCCTTTTTCCTTTCTTATTTCGCGCACTCTATTACCAAAATCCACCAACCGCTGGTCTTTCATAAAAGCCTACCTAAAAGGTAGAACTATCACGTCAGGATGCCTATAATTCCACGGGATATAACTCTCATTTAGCCGCTAAAATTAACTTTCTAGGTTTTCTATTCTGTGAAATCAGAGCGCTTTACGTGCAGAAATTAGCGCAACAGCAAATTAGCAGCCAACAAGAAAACTAGCTTTCAAATTTATATCAGGATTCAAGTATGAGTAACGAAAAGAATGATATTGAAGTTGCAGATGAAATTAAGCACTTATCACCTGATGAGATTGAAGAGCTTTATACAAAATATTTAGCCGGTGAAAAGAACGCTACATTAGTAAACGATTATAAAATAGAAATACACCCCAACAAACTTATTACGATATTACCTCCAATAAAAATCAACAACCAACTATGTCCTTACTGCAATACTGCTATGTTTAGAAAACGACAGAGCAAGAACTCAAGCGGCTTATGCGTGCCCCCTGCTGAGTGCTATGAATGCAACCACAAAATATTCTTAGAAGACTTTCGATATAGACACAAAGTATGCAACTGCAAACACTGCATGATACTTAGAGAGCAAAATAATCTTGCTGCAGAAAAAGAATTGAGAAGAAATATTTTAAAAAAATACAGTATTGAATCTAAAGAGCCAATAAAATACATTGACTTAACATTCTCAGATAAAATAATTTTACTAACATTGTTTAGAATACAAACAAATGAAGAGTTCTCATACATTCTATCGCTTGATGAATCTTCAAAAATTGATGCTCTATCACCAACTCACAAAATGGATATTGAGTGCCTGAGAAGACTATATAAATGTAATGTCATAATTATTGACCCCAATTCAGATACAAGTGCTTTTGTGGAAGATGAGAAAACTAGCTCATTTTATATAAATAGAGTTAGATGGATTGTTAACGTTAGCCTAAATGGAGAAAATCGTTCCAGCCTTAATGAGATTTACAAAGTAACATATCAAGATCTAAAAACTGGGATTCAAGCGAAATGGGAAGCCGAATTACTTGAGCTACTCTCAAAGATCGCTACAGAAGAAGTCTTACAATATATTTACGTGATTTCAAATGAGTTAAAAGTACAGTTTAATGCAGAGATAAAAACCAGAGAAATCGCAGCTCAACTGCTAAAAAACTTCTCTGTCAGCGAGATCTATTACTTCGCAAAAAAATCTGTTGAAAATGCCCACCTATATTATTCAAAAGGTCTTTCTAATGGCAAAAAACATGCTGCCAATACGATACCTAATAAAATGCTATCGCTGGGGGAAAGGGCTAGCAATGAAAAATGGGAAACATATAAACACAATAGAGATAGTAGAGCTCCGCGTTCATCTATCAGTAAAGTTCTTTATGATTTCCTTCTTCAAGATGAAGATGCAGGATTTCATAAGGCTTCTGGGAAGTATTGGATGCAAGAGATCCTTCCAAAACACTTTAGTAAAAGCAATAACTCTGGTGCTGATAAAATATATTGCAGTCAATGCAATTCTAGTGATGTCACTGTTAAAGCATTAACTGGGATGTTAAAAATCACATGCAATGACTGTGATAAAATAATGTCTTTCATGTCGAATGAATAACTGAAATTTTCTTACCGCTGAAGACGAGCAGTAAAAAACCGATTAGACAGGCACTGCAAGCTTTAGACACAAGTACTCTAAAACTGTTCGGGATAGCTAGAATTATGGAAAAACACGAAAAGTGTGAAAACATCGCTAGCCCTTTAAACGCAAAGGTTTACACATTTTCATACAAAAGCACTTGTAATAGTAATCGTGTTGGCCAAATTCTCGTGGATGAAGTGATCAATTACAGTGGCGTGTCTAAAGCCAAGCGTATGGCTGCGCAGCGTTGCTTAATCAGCGACATGAACCCTGATGCAATCAAACGTTCACTCAATGACTTGCGCCTTAATAGCGACTTTATTCCGCTGGCCACTTCCGCACTGGCACGCGCGCGGGCCGACTGGCTGTATGGGATTAACATGACTCGCCTGTGTACTTTACAAGGACAAGCATCAGGCTACCAAGGCGTACTCTCGGTAGGGCGTGTACAAACCCCGATTCTCGGTTTAGTGGTGCACCGTGATCTAGAGATTGAAAACTTTGTCAGCAAACCTTTCTATGAAGTCTTTATTGAACTGCAAACCGACAACCAACAAACCTATAGCGCCAAATGGCAGCCCAGCGCCGCCTGCGAAGCCTATATGGATGAAGACGGCCGCGTGTTGTTAAAAAAATTAGCAGAAACTGTACTGAGCAAAGTATTGAATCAACCCGGGCAAGTCGTGGCGGTCACTGAAAGCGTGAAAAAACAAGCCGCCCCTCTGCCCTACAACTTGTCTGCATTACAAATCGACGCCGCCAAGCGTTTTAACTTTAATGCGCAAAAGACCTTAGATATTTGCCAAAAACTTTACGAAACCCACAAACTGCTGACATACCCACGCTCTGACTGCCGCTACTTACCGCAAGGTCACTACCATGACAAAGATTCAGTCAGCCAAGCCATTGCGCACAGCTGCCCCGCACTCAATCAAGCGGTGCAAAACGCTGATCTAACACTAAAATCTAAAGCCTGGGATGACAGCAAAGTCAGCGCACACCACGCCATCATTCCCACCAGCCGTAAACTCGACGGCAGTCGTTTAAGTGCTGATGAGCAAAAAATCTATGCACTGGTGGCACGCCAATACTTGATGCAGTTTTATCCGCCTTTTATCTATCAAGAAAAACAAATTGATAGCGAAGTGAGCGGCGGCTTATTTATCAGTCGACAAAAAGAAGTAGTGAGCAAAGGCTGGAAAGCACTGTTGCCTGAACGCAAAGGCAGTGCAGAGGAGCAAGAGTTCTCTGCGCTTAAACTGCCCAACCTAGTCAAAGGCGACAACCTGCTCTGTATCGACGGTCGCTTGGATGAAAAACAAACCAGTCCACCAAAACACTTTACTGATGCAAGCTTACTGGCCGCCATGACTGGCATCGCTCGCTATGTCGCCGATCCTGAAATCAAAAAAGTGCTGAGGGACACCGATGGCTTAGGCACAGAAGCCACGCGCGCAGGCATTATTGAATTGTTATTTAAGCGTGGCTTTTTAACCAAACAAGGCAAAGAAATCCATGCAACTGCAGTGGGCCGTAGCCTGATTTTGTCACTGCCAGAAATAATGGCACGACCGGATATGACCGCGCATTGGGAATCTCAATTAGAAGCCATTGCTGAAAAACGCATGAGCTACAACCAATTTATGATGCCCATGTTGGATGGCTTGCACGTACTGGTTAACCAAGTCAGTGGTATTAGGTTTGCAGAATTGCAAGGCCAAGGCAAAGCACCTCGCAGGAAGCGATTCGTCAAGAAATCCAGATGAACTAAGAAATACCAATCGGCGATATGGAAAACCTATATTGTTTAGAGCCCCCTCTAACAGAATAGTTTACTGCTCTAAGGATACGAGGATGAACCACCCAACATTTAAAACAGCGCAGAGTGCATCATGAGTAAACGCCCTAGCCTACCGGTGCGAACCGGACGTTTAAGCCGCATGAGCCAATTAGGCAGCCTAGCCGCCGGCATGGCAGGTGGTCTCGTGTCAGAAGGTTTACGCCGCTGGCGTCGTGGTGAAAGCTGGGATTGGCAACAACAGGCTTTTACACCAGGCAATCTCAATCGTTTGAGTGATCGCTTGTCACAAATGCGTGGTGCCGCCATGAAAATGGGGCAACTCTTATCCATGGATGCTGGGCACCTTTTACCACCTGAGCTCGCTCATATCATCGCTGGATTACGCAATGATGCGCATGCTATGCCTCTTTCGCAGCTTGAGCCGGTACTCTCCAAGGCGTGGGGGCAAAACTGGACACAGCAATTCCAGCGTTTCAGTTATCAGCCAATCGCCTCAGCTTCAATCGGCCAAGTACACGAAGCCACTACTCAGCAGGGTGAGCATTTAGCTATAAAAATTCAGTATCCAGGTGTCGCCGCCAGTATTGATAGTGATTTAGACAATGTCGCCACCCTGCTGCGCTGGAGTCGATTATTGCCTGGGGATCTGGATATCGATGCTCTGCTTGCAGAAGCCAAAGCTCAGCTGCAACTGGAAACGGATTACCATTACGAGGCAACAGAGCTGCAGAACTTCGCTGATCTTCTAGCCAACGATCATCATTTTATTCTGCCCACAATCTACCAACCCTTAAGTCATCCGAATATTCTGGCCATGAGCTTTCTTTCCGGGCAGCCTGTGGAGCAACTGGAAAGTGCAAGCCTTGAACAGCGCCAACTATGGGTTAAACGACTCTTTGAATTATTCTTTCGTGAGCTGCTGGAATTTAATCGTGTGCAGACTGACCCCAACTATGCGAACTACCTGATTGACTTAGATAACCAGCGTATGGGGCTGATCGACTTTGGCGCTGTACGCGCCTATGCGTCCCGAGTGGCTGAAGCCTATCGTAATCTTTTTAGCGCCGTGGCAACTCAGAATAAAAACAGCATTTGCAGTACAGCTGAAGCACTGGGTTATTTCAGTAGTGATATCAGCCCAGAGCAGAAAGAAACGCTGCTGGAGTTATTCGAGATGGCTGCTGAACCGCTGACGCAGCCCGGCCCCTATGACTTTGCCAACTCCAACCTGCCACTCAGGTTACGTGAAGCAGGCTTCAAGCTCAGTCTGGAGCAAAACTTTTGGCATTCCCCGCCGATTGATGCGCTTTTGTTACATCGTAAGCTGGCAGGCCTGTTTCTACTGGCTCAACGCCTACGCGTTAAACTGGATGTTGCTGAGATTGCAGCCCCTTACCTGCTTGGTACTGATACCCCACAGCCCTCTTAAGTAAGGAAAGTCATTTAAATTGCTGTTCTGCATAACGCTACCAACCCAGGCAAGCATAGCGAGCCCTGTTAGCTTGCTGGCGTTTATGATTGGCCTTGTATAGGGTAATCCCCCATTTATAACAGTATTCTAAGCTCCGATACTTTGGTATGCTTCGCGCTCTAAAAAATCATATGGAAGGGACTCATGAAAGCAGTTTTTTTGGCAACTGTTGTTTTCACGCTATCGGGTTGTGCCAGCATAGTCAGTGATTCAAAATATCCAGTATCGGTTAACTCCGAACCGCGCGGCGCTAACTTTGAAGTTCGCAACAAATCCGGCAGTGTAGTCTCGTCAGGAGCAACGCCAAGCCAAGTTACGCTAAATGCAGGTGCAGGCTATTTTAGTGGTGAGACCTATAAGGTTACTTACAGTAAAGAAGGCTACAGCGACCAGCAGTCTGTTATTGATAGTGGAGTTGATGGCTGGTATTGGGGGAATATCTTATTTGGCGGACTCATTGGGATGTTGATTGTTGACCCTGCCACCGGGGCTATGTACAAATTGCCCAATAGCACGAGCGCAGGTCTGCACCCCACACCGGTGACTGCAGCCGATACAGTCAAACAAGTGGCGACACCAGCATCCCAGAAACAGAGCACGGAAGAACTACTGAATGAGCTTGCCAGCGACAAAAGTCTCTCCTATGAAGAGTATCAACGCAGACACCAAGTTATCATGCGCCAGCAATAACGATTCTCGGTTATCGCCAAGTGCTTGATAATTGAAAGCCTTGGTGCTGATTAGGTTTTGAGTACGTCGCATCAAGTAAAAAACCCGCGTTGTCGGGTTTTTTATACCCGCCCCTATAGGTATGACTCTCCAGTGTGATGGCCTGATATCTACTTTTGAACCCTATTATAAATGAGGGACTACCGAGTGACTTCGGGGGTAGCTTGTTCAGCCTCAACAAAACCCGCATGCATTGGCAGGCGGATTAGGAAGTAACTGCGTTCGTCATCGGTTTCAAAAATGGGGACTGGTGAGCCATAAACACCTCAGTTTAAGTATCTGGCTGACCCTCACCCTTGTCCTGCTTTTTATCTGCGGCCATATGAGCAAAGTTAGTAAAAAACGCCTGAACCTGCTCCATACCTTGCATACCCATCGGCATAATGCGCTTCATTAATACCTCAGGATCGCTCATTTCATCGACATAGCTGTTCATTTTCTCCTGCATCTTTGCCATCAACTCTTTTTGCATGGGCTCAACATCAGGCAAGCCCATCACTTTGCGAGCTTCTTCTGGGGTTATTTCCATCTGGATATTGATCTTCATAAGGCTCACCTTTTAATTTAAGCAAACGCTGAATAATTACCTGCGCTGTCAGGGCATTGTTAACACGCATTTTCAATCTAACAGGTTATCGCAAAAAATAGCCATCCAATCTAAATGAGCCTGCCTCGACCAATGCAGCTATCCGCCCATAACGCTGTGTTCTAGAGTATGGCAACACCTGCAACAAGCTGAGCCACCTGATTTCAAGCTCAATCCATCTATTTGCACTCAGAAAACAGGCCAGTGCTAGAATGCAAGAAACCTCACTTTAATTAGGACAAATAATGAAATTTGTTATTTTGGCTGTCGCCGTTGCACTGGTCGCTTTCTACTTTATTAAAAACACCAACAGTAAAAAGGCCGCTTTGCAAAACATCGAGACAGGAAACAGCTTTTTAACTGCCAACAAAGCTAACCAAGGCGTAGTAGAAACAGCCTCCGGCTTGCAGTATCAAATTTTAAAGAAAGGCGATGGCAGTGTTCGGCCAAGCGCCAAGTCCACAGTAAAAGTGCATTACCATGGCACCCTGTTAGACGGCACTGTCTTTGATAGCTCAGTCGAGCGTAAGGAGCCGATTAGTTTTCCGTTAAACCGGGTGATAAAAGGTTGGACCGAAGGCCTGCAACTGATGGTGGCTGGCGATACATTTAAATTCTTCATTCCAGCGAATTTGGCCTACGGCAACGCTGCTGCTGGAAAAATAAAACCCGGCTCTGTGCTTATTTTTGAGGTGGAACTCCTAGAGGTTCAATAGTGCTAATGCGCTAAGATAACTTCATCAAACTTAGGGATACCCAAGTGTCTGAACTCTATTTACGTATTGCTTTGCCGTCACCCTTGCGCCGGTTGTTTGATTACCGTGCGCCAGTGCAGGTGGCGGTTGCAGCATGGCAGCCGGGGATGCGTGTACGCGTACCTTTTGGTCGACGTGAATTGATCGGGATTCTGGTTGAGACCGCCAGCAGCACCACAGTGCCAGACAATAAGATTAAAGATGCGCTGGAGCTTTTGGACCAGCAGCCTTTATTGCCGCCGAGCATCATGCGTTTGTGCCTGTGGACCGCGCAGTATTATCAGCACAGTTTGGGCGACACTTTCAGTTGGGCACTGCCGGCGTTATTGCGTCAAGGCGAGCCGGCTGAGGCGCGTCAGCAAAAGATGTGGCTGGCCAAGCTGCCGCTCAATCTTGCAGACCCACTGTTAACCCGTGCGCCCAAACAGCTGCAAGCGCTCAAGGTCTTAGCCCAGCACAGCCAAGGCATTGCCCACGAGCGCCTTGAGCAGTTCACTATAGCTAAAGACAGTATCAACGCGTTGCTTAAAAAAGGTTTGGTCACCCAGCAGGTACGCCAATTACAGGACTCAGAACATAAGGCCCCCTGCCTGGCCCAGCCCGAACTGCCGCTCAATGATGAACAGCAAGCCGCGTTTAATGCGATCAACGCCAATAACCAAACATTTAAAGCTTACTTGCTGGCCGGGGTGACTGGCAGCGGTAAAACTGAAGTGTATTTGCAGTTGATCCGTGAGGCATTGGCTGCAGGCAAGCAAGTGCTGGTGCTGATTCCGGAAATCAACTTGGGTCCGCAAACCCTCGAGCGTTTTACCAAACGTTTTAATGCCCGGATTGCTTTATTGCACTCCAACGTCAATGACCGTGACCGCTTAGAGGCGTGGTTGGCCGCGCGTTCTGGGCATGCTGATATCATTATTGGCACCCGCTCAGCCTTATTTACTCCGCTAAAAAGACTCGGTCTGATCATCATTGATGAAGAGCACGATGCCTCCTATAAACAACAAGAAGGCCTACGCTACCATGCCCGCGATCTGGCTTTGGTGCGCGCCCGCGCGGCCAATGTGCCGATTGTTTTAGGTTCAGCCACACCCTGTTTAGAAAGTTTGCACAATGCCCACAGCGGCCGCTTTGCCTTGCTGCGCCTGACTCGGCGCGCCGGTGGTGCCAGTCAGCCGCAATTTATCCGTTTAGATGTGCGCAGCCTGCCTCTGGATTCAGGCATCAGCGCGCCACTGCAAAAAGAAATGCGTAAAACTTTAGAAGCCGGCCAGCAAGTTTTAGTCTTTCTTAATCGCCGCGGCTTTGCTCCAGTCTTAATGTGCAATGACTGCGGCTGGATGGGCCAATGCTCTGAGTGCGATGCGCGTCTGACCTTTCACCAGCGCTACAACGAACTGCGTTGCCATCATTGCGGCCATACTGAAGCGCGCCCGCATCAATGCCCCAGCTGCAGCAAAGTTGATTTGCGTCCGATTGGGGCTGGCACTGAACGTGCAGAAGAGCGCCTACAAATATTATTTCCTGATACGCCAGTGCTGCGCATTGACCGCGACAGCACCACGCGCAAAGGCTCGCTGGATGCTTTGCTCGCCACCATTGGCAGCGGCGAGCCGTGCATTATGGTTGGCACCCAGATGCTCGCCAAAGGCCATCATTTTCCACGGGTAACCTTGGTAGCTATATTAAATGCCGATGGCGGTTTGTTTTCTGCAGACTTTCGCGCCAGCGAGCGTATGGCACAACTGATCATTCAAGTCGCCGGCCGGGCGGGCCGCGCCGGTGATCCTGGGCGAGTGATTATTCAAAGCCAGCTGGCTGATCACCCATTATTAGTACAACTCAGTGAGCAAGGCTATTTTGCCTTTGCTGAGCAAGCACTCAGTGAGCGCCGCGCCACCAGCTTGCCGCCCTTCAGTCATTTAGCACTACTGCGCGCCGATGCGCTCAAAGCAGAGTTGGCCGATGTGTTCTTAGAAGATGCCTACAGCATTGCCGAACAACTGCTCGAACAATTAAAGATTGAAGGGGTGGAGCTGCTTGGCCCCATCACCTCGCCGATGGAGCGTCGCGCCGGTCGCTATCGTGCGCAGTTGTTAATCCAGGCCAACAGCCGCGCCCAATTGCACCGTTTGCTAACACCTTTAGCCAGCAACTTAGAAAACCTTGCCAGTGCACGGCAAAGCCGCTGGTCACTGGACGTTGACCCCATCGATTTATTTTAAAGCACGCCCGATCACGCTTGGCGCTTGAAGCTAAGCTGCAGGCCGTCGATAATAGATCAATTATTGAGCCCTTATTCGCGATTCGCCTTCGTTAAGAGAAATTATGAAAGACAGTATCCGCACCCTGATTCAGCACGCAGTCAATCAACTGACCAACGAAGGCATCCTTCCTGAAGGGCTTACGCCTAATATTCAAGTAGAAAACACACGGGATAAAAGCCACGGTGATTTCGCGAGTAATATCGCCATGATGCTGGCAAAACCGGCGAAAATGAAACCACGCGATTTAGCCGAGTTGCTGATTAAAGCGCTGCCGGATGATCCACAAGTCAGCCAAGTGGCAATTGCCGGACCGGGCTTTTTAAACTTTTTCCAAAACCATGCAGCGCTCGCGCAACGCTTGGACAGCGCCTTAAGCGACGCACAAATTGGCGTGCCAACGCAGCAGCCGGCGCAACGTGTGGTGGTGGATTTATCCTCACCCAACCTGGCTAAAGAAATGCACGTTGGCCATTTACGCTCGACCATTATTGGCGATGCCGTTGCCCGTGTTTTAGAGCTGCTCGGCCATGAGGTGATTCGTCAAAATCACGTCGGCGACTGGGGTACTCAGTTCGGTATGCTGCTGGCCTATTTGCAAGAAAACCCCAGTGCCCAAGAAACTCAGCTGGCAGATTTAGAAGAATTTTACCGCGCTTCAAAACAGCGCTTTGATCAGTCACCTGAGTTTGCCGAGCGTGCCCGCGCCCTTGTAGTGAAGCTGCAAGCCGGTGATCCAGAATGTTTACGTTTGTGGCAGCAGTTTAATCATGTCTCGCTGAGCCACTGCCAAGAATTGTATGACCGCCTCGGGGTCAAGCTGGGCATGGACGATGTACGCGGTGAAAGCTCCTACAATGCGGATTTAGCTAATATCATTGAGAGCCTGCGCGACAAGGGTCTACTGACCGAAAGCGAAGGCGCACAGTGTGTTTTCTTAGATGAATTCAAAAACGCCGAAGACAATCCTTTGCCGGTGATTGTGCAAAAAGCCGGCGGTGGCTATCTGTATGCCACCACCGACTTAGCCGCGATGCGTTATCGCAGCCAAATCCTGCACGCCGATCGTGCTCTGTATTTTGTTGACCAACGCCAAGCCCTGCACTTTCAAATGGTCTTTGCTGTTGCACGCCGCGCTGAATTTGTCAGCCCAGATATGCAATTAGAGCACATGGGCTTTGGCACCATGAACGGTCCTGATGGTCGCCCATTTAAAACCCGTGATGGCGGTACAGTGAAGCTAGTTGATCTGCTTAATGAAGCCGAACAACGCGCCTATGCACTGGTTAAAGAAAAAAACCCAGAGCTGGCTGAGAGCGAGCTGCACAGTATTGCCCAAGCGGTGGGCATTGGTGCGGTGAAGTATGCCGATCTAAGCAAACACCGCAGCAGCGACTACTGCTTTAACTTCGAGCAAATGCTTAGTTTTGAAGGCAATACCGCACCCTACTTACTCTACGCTTACACCCGTGTGGCCAGTGTGTTTAGACGTGCGCAGCTGGATATGAATGGTGCAATACCGGGTCAGATCACGCTCAACAGCGAAGCCGAGCAAGTGCTTGGTGCGACCCTGCAGCGCTTTAGTGAAGTGCTGTATAACATTGCCGAAAAAGGTACACCACACATTCTCTGCACCTATTTGTATGAGTTAGCCGGTCAATTCTCTAGCTTCTATGAGCACTGCCCTATTTTATCAGCAGACGATGAAGCGACCCGTCATAGCCGTTTACGCTTAGCCGCACTCACCGGCCGTACACTCAAGCAAGGCCTTGAACTGCTCGGTTTAAAGACGTTGGGGCGTATGTAACATGGCTGCCCGTAAAAAAGCTGCACCAAAAAGAGGCGCAAGCCGCGCACAAGCACCAGCGAAAAAACCTATTCATCCATTAGTTTGGGTGATCACGGGTTTGATCGTCGGTGTTTTTGCCATGACACTGTTTCAGCTTGAGCCTGGCAATGATGCGATCAAGCGCGAACAAGCAACTGCTGAAAAAAAGAAACCCGTCGCCAAGCCAAAAAAAGAGACTACTGCCAGCAAGCCTAAATTTGAGTTCTACACTCTGCTGTCTGAGTCCGAGGTGATTGTACCGCCAGAGGCATTACCAGAGAAAACGCCACCACCTGCAACTAAAACAGAAGTTGAAGCAGCTAAAAAAGCCGATGCCGCACGCGCACAAGCCATCCTTGATGGTAAAACACCGCCTGCGCCTGTGGTAAAACCCGCAGCAAAAACTCAGTTTTATCTGCAGGCCGGTTCTTTCCCTGATCGCGCAAAAGCGGAAAGCGTACGTGCGCAACTGCTGCTCAGCGGCCAAGATGTGCATATTGAGTCGGGCCAAGTGTCGGATAAAACCTGGCACCGTGTTTTGGTCGGCCCCTTTGTCAGCCGCGAACAGCTGGGTGTCGCGCAGAAGCAATTGGCCAATAATGGCTTTAACAATCTATTGCTGCAACAGCGCACAGGTCGTTAACTCCCTTGTTTGAGTCCTTATAAAAGCAATCCGTGGCGTAACGTACCTCGCTAGTGCAGCTCCTCCCTCAACGAGCCTTCCCGGCTCGATTCGGGAGGAGTTGAACCCCGGACGGGTTCATCGACGGACAAACAGCAATAGCGCAGCACGCCCCACATAAACATCTACAGCCCGCTTAAACATCTACAGCTCTCTTAGCAGACATCACTATTCACCGATAAAACATAAGAAAACCTACGACTTTAAGCTGTAACCCTTGAAGCTTGCCCACTGCATCCCCATCTATTGATAATCAGGGCTTGAGCCCATCAACCTGGAGAATTCCCTTGACCACAATTGTTTCAGTTCGTCGCAACGGTAAAGTCGTTATGGGTGGTGACGGTCAAGTATCACTTGGCAATACCGTTATGAAAGGTAATGCGAAAAAAGTTCGCCGCCTTTATCACGGTGAAGTATTGGCCGGTTTCGCCGGTGCAACTGCCGATGCCTTCACTTTATTTGAGCGCTTTGAAGGCCAATTAGAAAAGCACCAAGGCCATCTCGTGCGTGCTGCAGTTGAGTTAGCCAAAGACTGGCGTACCGACCGCTCGCTGAGTCGCCTCGAAGCCATGTTGGCCGTAGCCAATAAAGACGCCTCCTTAATTATTACCGGTAATGGCGATGTTGTTGAACCAGAACACGGCCTAATTGCCATGGGTTCTGGTGGCGGTTTTGCCCAAGCTGCAGCCATGGCTTTATTAGAGAATAGCGATCTTTCAGCGCGCGAAATCACCGAAAAGGCCTTACATATTGCCGGTACTATCTGTGTATTTACCAACCAAAATTTGACCATTGAAGAGCAGGATAGCGCTATTTAAGCGTGCCTCGGAGTCCCTTATGTCGATGACACCCCGCGAGATTGTGCATGAGCTCAATCGCCATATCGTTGGCCAAGATGATGCCAAACGTGCTGTAGCCATTGCCTTGCGCAACCGCTGGAGACGCATGCAGTTATCTGCAGATTTGCGCAATGAAGTCACCCCAAAAAACATTTTAATGATTGGCCCAACCGGCGTCGGTAAAACAGAAATTGCCCGCCGCTTAGCCAAACTGGTCAACGCTCCTTTTATTAAAGTCGAAGCCACTAAGTTCACCGAAGTCGGTTATGTCGGTCGTGATGTTGAGTCGATTATTCGCGACTTAGCCGATGCCTCGGTAAAAATGCTGCGTGAGCAAGAAATGAAAAGCATGCGTAACCGTGCTGAAGATGCCGCGGAAGAACGTATTCTTGATGCCTTACTGCCTGCTGCACGCAGCGGCAGCGACGATACGGTTGAGCGTACCGATTCCAGCACGCGCCAATTATTTCGCAAACGTTTACGCGAAGGTCAACTCAACGATAAAGAAATTGAAATCGAAGTTGCCGAAGCACCAATGGGCGTGGAAATCATGACGCCACCAGGCATGGAAGAAATGACCAGCCAGCTGCAAAACTTATTCTCTGGGATGAATAAAGGTAAAACCAAAAGCCGCAAGTTGCGTGTTGATGCTGCCTTAAAAATGATTACTGATGAAGAAGCAGCGCGTTTGGTGAACGAAGAAGACATTAAAGTTCGTGCCCTGGAAGCGGTTGAGCAAAATGGTATCGTCTTCCTAGATGAAATCGATAAGATCGCCAAGCGCGGCAACACCGGTGGCGCGGATGTGTCACGCGAAGGTGTACAACGCGATTTACTGCCGTTGATTGAGGGCTGTACGGTCAACACCAAACTGGGCATGGTCAAAACCGATCACATTCTGTTTATTGCGTCAGGCGCATTCCACCTGAGCAAACCCAGCGATTTAGTGCCTGAACTGCAAGGTCGTTTACCGATTCGGGTCGAGCTGAAAGCGCTCACCCCTGATGACTTCAAGCGTATTCTAAGTGAGCCTGATGCGTCATTAACAGAGCAGTATGTTGCCCTGTTAGCCACTGAAGGCTTGAACATTGAGTTCGATGCCAGCGGCATTGAGCGCATTGCTGAAATTGCTTGGCAGGTCAACGAAAAGACTGAGAACATCGGTGCGCGCCGCCTGCATACGCTGCTCGAGCGTTTACTTGAAGAAGTCTCTTTTGATGCTGAGCAGTTGGCAGAAAAATACAGCGCCAGCCCATTAGTGATTGATGCGGCCTATGTTGATGAGCACCTCGGCGAACTGGCGAAAGACGAAGATCTGTCGCGTTATATCTTATAAGTCGGTACTGTTGTACGGGCGCTCTAGGGCGCTCATACATCATTCTAAAGCGAGGCCAAAATGCTGATCCCTACGCGTATCAAACTCAATAAAAGCTCAAAAACACTTGAACTGGGCTATGCCGACGGCCAGCAGTTTTCTTTACCTGCTGAGTTTTTGCGGGTGCACTCTCCTTCTGCTGAAGTGCAAGGGCATGGCAATCCTGTGCTGCAATACGGAAAAATCAATGTAGCACTGACCGACATCCAACCGGCAGGCAATTACGCTTTAAAAATGACCTTCGATGACGGTCATGATTCGGGCATATTCACTTGGGATTATTTATACCGCTTGGGCTCACAGCAGACGCAAATCTGGCAAGATTATTTAGACCAACTTAGAGCAGCAGGGCAATCTCGCGACCCCAGTGAGTCAGTTGTGCGCTTAATGTTGTAAAGCACAGCAACCTGATAACACAGCACACACCCACCACACTGTTTTATGCCAAGCGTTGATCTAGCGCCGTCTCCATTTCCTGCTTGATCCTGCCTTTCAGTGCAGAAAACAGCACGCCTAACTTAAGCTCGATATAGATGCGGCTGGCATCGACAACAATGGTTCCTGCAGCTCCTGCACGGCGCACCGTTAGGGTATCGCCATGCCATTGATAGCTCACATCATATTTTTCAGCCAGTCGTTCTGCCAGCGCCTGCGCCTTAGCGCGTGCAGCAACCAGACCTAACTGATGCTCTCGTTCCACAATAATTATGCTCATCACTCTCTCAAATTATTCTATTTAGGCTGATTTCAAACTAAACCCAATTGATGATATTGCTGCGAATCTGTCCAGCGTCAAGACAAACTGCGCTGTGGGTATTAGAATGCTAGGTAATCTGTCTAAGGTGAAGTTTTATGAGCAAGCCACATCAGTCCAATAGTAATGAGCCAACCACCCACTTTGGCTTTAAAAATGTACCTGAAAGCCAAAAAGCAGAAAAAGTTGCTGAAGTATTTCACTCTGTTGCTGCACGCTACGACATTATGAATGACGTACTCTCAGGTGGCATGCACCGTTTATGGAAGCGCTTTACCATCGAGCTGTCCGGTGTGCGTCCTGGTAATAAAGTACTGGATATTGCCGGTGGCACCGGTGATTTATCGCGCAAGTTTTCCAGCCTAGTCGGCCATACCGGCGAAGTGGTACTGGCGGACATTAACGCTTCAATGCTTAAAGTGGGCCGCGATCGTTTACTCGACAAAGGTGTTGCCAACAATATTCGCTTTGTTCAAGCCGATGCGGAAAAACTGCCCTTCCCCGATAATTATTTTGATGTGGTAACCATTGCTTTTGGTTTACGCAATGTCACCCATAAAGAAGACGCTTTGCGCTCAATGCTGCGCGTACTCAAACCGGGCGGACGTTTACTGGTGCTGGAGTTTTCCAAACCCAGCAATCCGCTGCTATCTAAGTTCTATGACGCCTATTCATTTAAGTTTATGCCACTGGCCGGCAAGCTGATCACCGATGATGCCGACAGCTACCGCTATTTAGCCGAATCCATTCGCATGCACCCCGACCAAGACACGCTCAAAGCGATGATGAGTGAAGCAGGTTTTGAGCGTGTAACCTTCCACAACATGACCGGCGGCATTGTTGCCTTACACCGTGGAATCAAACCTTAATGCTGACCCAGTTTGCTTTAGCCAGCGCTGAATCAGCCATCAATCGAGTGCTCAGCTTAGACAGCACGGTACACGCACGCCTGCGGCCTTTAGCCGGTAAAGTGATTGCCATTGCCTGCACTAAGCCAGCGTTCTCACTGTATTTGATCCCTTTGGACACAGGTATCCAACTGGCCCAGCAATGGCACGCGCCAGCTGACTGTACACTCAGTGCACCGGCAGCGCTGCTGCTCAAACTGGTCAACAGTGCCGATAAAACTACTGTTTTGCATCACCCCGAGGTCAGCATCGACGGCAACAGTGGATTACTGATGGAACTGGCCGAGATTATGCAAAGCCTTGAACTGGACTGGGAATATGAACTTTCACGCTGGCTTGGGCCACTAGCAACCGCACTGTTCAGCAGCCAACTGCGCAGCAGTCGTAACTGGTTTACCCAGTCTGCACACAGCCTGCACCTAAATGCCGCAGACTACTTAGCGGAAGAATCGCGTACATTAGTCGGCGAGACTGAAGCGCAAGCGCGCTTTAGCGAAATCGACCAGCTTAAACTAGATTTAGACCGCCTCGATGCACGCATCGCGCTCTTACTTAAACGGAACCAAACGCCTCTATGAAGCTGCTTGCCATCCGCCGTCTCTGGCGTATTTTACGTGTCACAATACGCTATCGCCTTGATGACCTGCTGTTTGCTTTGCCGCTACCCTGGCACTTGCGCATGCTGCAATGGTTGATGCCATGGCGCTGGCTGCCGCGCAAAAACAGCACCCTGGCACGCGGCGCAGCTTTACGCTTAGCACTGGAAGATTTAGGTCCGGTATTTATTAAATTTGGCCAAATTCTCTCAACTCGACGTGACTTACTGCCGCCCGATATCGCCGATGAAATGGCCAAGCTGCAAGATCAAGTGCCGCCCTTTTCATCCGACAAAGCCATGCAACTGATTGAAGAGCAGCTTGGCGCGCCGATTAGCGAAGTTTTCAAAACTTTCTCCAGCACTGCGCTTGCCTCTGCCTCTGTGGCACAGGTGCACGCCGCGCAATTGAAAACCGGTGAAGATGTGGTGGTGAAAGTCATTCGCCCCGGCCTCAAGCCGATTATTGCCCAAGACATTGCTTGGCTTTTTACTTTGGCCAGTATCGCGGAACGTGCCTCACCGGAAGCACGCCGCTTACACCCAAAAACCATCGTCAGCGATTACGAAAAAACTATTTACGACGAACTCGATCTGCTGCGTGAAGCCGCCAATGCTAGTCAACTGCGCCGTAATTTTAGTGACTCCACTCTACTCTATGTGCCACAAATCTATTGGCAGTGGAGCCGTCCAAAAGTGCTGGTCATGGAGCGCATCTATGGCATTCCAGTCACCGATATGGCAGCTTTAGTCGATCAAGGTACTGACTTGAAAAAACTGGCCGAGCGCGGTGTAGAGATTTTCTTTACCCAGGTTTTCCGTGACAGTTTTTTCCATGCTGATATGCACCCTGGTAATATTTTTGTTAGCACTCACACCCCTTGGGATCCGCAATACATTGCCATTGACTGCGGAATTATCGGCTCGCTAACCCCTGAAGACCAAGATTATCTGGCGCGCAACTTATTGGCGTTCTTTAAACGTGATTACCGTAAAGTCGCGCAATTGCACATTGATTCAGGCTGGGTACCCAGTGATACGCGGATCAATGAGTTTGAAGCAGCGATTCGTACTGTCTGCGAGCCGATATTTGAGCGCCCACTGAAAGAGATCTCCTTTGGTCACTTGCTCCTGCATTTGTTCCAGACCGCACGCCGCTTCAATATGGAAGTGCAGCCGCAGCTGGTCTTGCTGCAAAAAACCTTATTGAATATCGAAGGCTTAGGTCGTCAACTCTATCCCGACCTAGACCTATGGAGTACCGCGCAGCCCTATTTAGAGCGCTGGATGCGTGAGCGCTATATGCCTAAGCATGTACTGGGTCATTTGCAGCAACAATTTGAACAGCTGCCTCATTTGGCCAATATGGCGCGCGCCAGCTTTGAGAAAATCAGCAATGGACCTGCCCCAGCGGCGGCTTCTAAAGGCTGGGTTAACTCGCTGATTGGTGCGTCTTTACTAGTGGCTAGCATGCAGCTGGGCTTGGCCTTTGAATTACAAGCATGGCCGGCTTGGTTAATGCTGAGCGCAGGCTTATGCTTAGTCATACGCCGCTAGTGATATAGAACCAATTAAGACGTTTAAAGCACAGGGTGATTGAGATCAACATGAGCAACTGGTTAGACGAGATAAAATGGGACAGTGACGGCTTGATTCCAGCTATCGCCCAAGACTACAAAACCGATCGCGTGTTAATGGTAGCGTGGCTCAACCGCGAATCATTGCAATTGACGGTTGAAGAGCAACGGGCAGTGTACTGGTCACGCTCACGGCAAAAACTTTGGCGCAAAGGTGAGGAATCAGGACACATTCAGAAGCTGCATGAAGTGCGCCTCGACTGTGATGCAGATGTTATTATTCTGCGCGTCGAGCAAGTCGGTGATATTGCTTGCCACACTGGGCGCCACAGTTGTTTTTATCGTATCTTAACTGATGGGCAGTGGCAGAGCGTAGAACCTGTTATTAAAAATCCTCATGATATCTATCAAGGCTCATAAGTATGACTGACGATATTCTGCGCCGTGTAGCGCAGGTCATTGAATCACGTAAAAACGCTGACCCAAGCAGCTCTTATGTCGCAAGCCTGCACCATAAAGGTCTAAATAAAATTTTAGAAAAGGTGGGTGAAGAAGCTGTTGAAACCATTCTTGCGGCAAAGGATGCAGCACATACAAAAGAGACAGATGACGTCATTTATGAAACCGCAGATCTATGGTTTCATAGCTTAGTGATGCTATCGGCTTTAAACTTAGAACCACAAGCAGTACTCGATGAATTAGAGAGACGCTTTGGTTTATCAGGGCATGCAGAAAAAGCAGCCCGTTCAACCCTTTAATTATTCGCATTACGGAGTACACATCATGGGCGGTATTGGCATTTGGCAACTACTGATTATCTTGGTTATCGTTATCCTTCTGTTTGGCACCAAACGCCTTAAAGGCATGGGCGCTGACTTAGGTGATGCCATTAAAGGCTTTCGCAAAGCCGTAGATACCAATGACGAAAAAACACCTGAAGCAGTACAAAAGTCAGAAGCCCAAGAAACCACAGGGCAAACTTTTGATGCAACAGCACAGCCTGTTGAAGATCCTTCTTCTAAAAAATGAGTTAATCCATGTTTGATATTGGCTTTACTGAACTGCTCCTGATTGGTGTTGTTGCTTTATTGGTCATTGGCCCTAAGCGCTTACCCACTGCGGCACGTGTCGCTGGGCGCTGGGTGGGCCGTATCAAACGCGGACTCAATACAATCAAAGAAGATGTTGAACGCGAACTCGGTGCGGATGAAATTCGCCGCGAGTTACGCAACGAAGGGATTTTAGAAAAAGAACGTAAGATGCTCAGTGACGCCACCTACCGAGCCAATCATATGTTTGACGATAAGCCGCTGGAAAACCTCCTCAAAGACAGCACCAGCAAAGACAGCACCAGCGCCAAAAGCGCAGATAAAGAGCAATCCTCATGAGCAACTCTAAACAGTCTGAAAACAGCATGCCGCTGATTGCCCATTTGACTGAATTACGCACACGTTTATTGCGCTGTGTAGTGACTGTCCTGCTGATTTTTGCTGGGCTGTTTTATTTTGCTCAAGATATCTATGCACTAGTGGCTGCACCTTTGCGCACCTATTTGCCAGAAGGCGCAACCATGATCGCCACCGGTGTGGCGTCACCCTTTCTAACCCCCTTTAAGCTGACCATGATGGTCTCAGTGTTTTTGGGTGTGCCGGTTATTTTGCATCAAATTTGGGGCTTTATTGCTCCAGGTTTATACAAACATGAAAAACGCATTGCCGTCCCCTTGCTGGTTTCCAGTGTCGTGCTGTTTTATGCCGGTATGGCTTTTGCCTATTTCGTTGTATTCCCTATCATGTTTGGCTTTTTTGCTAGCGTGACCCCGCAAGGGGTCGAAATGATGACAGATATCGGCCAATATCTAGATTTCGTTTTAACCCTGTTCTTTGCCTTTGGGGTAGCCTTCGAAATCCCTATTGCCACTTTTTTACTGGTTTGGATTGGCATCGTTGATGTCGCTACCCTGCGTAAAAGTCGCCCTTATGTCGTCGTCGGTTGCTTTATTATCGGCATGATACTCACTCCTCCTGATATTTTGTCGCAGACACTGCTGGCGATTCCGATGTGGATTTTGTTTGAAGTCGGTGTGATTTTTGGCAGCATTATCCAAAAAGAACGCGAAGAAAAAGCCGCTGCAGAAGATCACGACAGCGCTAGTGATGATGAGCCCTTACCTCCAGTCCAGCTATGAACCTATTGCTGCTCGATGATGCTGACTTTATTGCAGCAGACCTTGTGCGCATCACTGACCGTAGGCTGCAGCACCTCAACACAGTCAACAAAGCCAGCCCAGGTCAAACCCTACGCGCTGGCCGACTGGGCGGCTTGCAAGGCCAAGCTACCCTGGTGTCCATTGATAACACTGCGGCTGAGTTGCAGGTAAGTTTGTCCGAGCAACCACCAGCGAAATTACCCCTAACTCTGTTATTAGCACTACCCCGCCCAAAAATGCTACGCCGCACTCTGCAAACCATTGCCAGCATGGGTGTGGCGAAACTGGTGTTAATCAACAGTTACCGCGTGGAAAAAAGCTTTTGGCAAACACCTTTTTTACAGCCTGAAGCGATTGCTGAGCAATTAATTTTAGGTTTAGAGCAAGCGCGCGATACGGTTTTACCTGAAGTGATCTTAGCGAAGCGTTTTAAGCCTTTTGTCGAGGATGAGCTGCCTGCTCTAGCTGCCAACACGCGCGGCTTAATCGCTCACCCAGGCGCTTACCCTGAATGCCCACGCGCACTAAGTGAAGCTGTCACTTTGGCGATTGGTCCTGAAGGCGGCTGGATTCCCTACGAAGTCGAACTGCTGGGCAAGGCCGGCCTGCAACCTGTGCAGCTTGGCCAACGTATTTTGCGGGTCGAAACCGCTGTCCCCGCTCTGTTGGCACGCTTGTTTTAAACGCCTACACTGCAACTGCGCACCCCAAACTCTAACAACCCGTATCAATAGTTATGTTCAACACAACTGAATAAGCATGTGCACAGCAAACATCGACACAGCGCGTCTGGCTCAACACTGCCATAGATAAAACAAGCACATGCTGCTGCAGTAGATTACCGCGATCAAGCCTTGTAGGCTTGTGCATAACACGCCAAGGCACTCTGAATAACCCGCACAATTGAGGTAGCCAATGGAAAACTATGCCGAGCAGTTTGTCAGCGAGCAACAAATAGTTATACAGCTTGCCGTTGCTCTGTCACTCGGTGCACTGACTGGCCTGCAGCGTGGCTGGGTGACGCGCGGACAGAAGTCTGGCGAACGGGTTGCTGGTATCCGCACTTACTCTCTGGTTGGCTTACTGGGTGGTATCGCAGCACTATTGTCTTTAAAGCTCAGCCCTTTGCTGCTACCCGCAACTCTTCTAGCAGTAGGGTTCGCAGCAATCATCGCTTACCGTGAGCGCATGGCACACATACGCGATTACAGCATTACCGGCATTGTTGGCCTGTTACTGACTTTTTGCTTTGGTGCAGTGGCTGTTGCGGTGGATATTGTTATTGCCGCCACTGCTGCGGTGATTACCACAATTATTCTGGATAATAAGGCCGAAATTCACAGCGCTGTAAACCGTTTACAGGAACATGAGCTGGATGCGGCCTTGAAGCTGCTATTGATTTCGGTAGTGATGTTACCGCTGCTGCCAAACGAAGCGATGGGACCGGGCAATATGCTCAATCCTTATGAAATTTGGTGGATGGTGGTGCTGATCGCATCCATTTCATTTGTCGGTTATTTTGCCATGCGCGTGGGCGGCACCGAAAAAGGCATTCTATTCACCAGCCTATTTGCTGGCCTCGCATCATCCACCGCGCTGACCCTGCATTTTTCTCGAATGGCACGGCAAACACCGACGCTTTCGCCACTCTTAGCCTCCGGAATTTTACTGGCCTGTGGCACTATGTACCTGCGCATATTGCTGTATTGCGCGATGATCAGCCCATTACTCTTAGGTCGTTTGATACTACCACTGCTCGCGATGACCTTGGTTTTATACTTGCCAGCACTGCTGATCTGGCGTAACCACCGCAACGGCACTATGGTGCAACAACCAACACTACACAGTAACCCTCTCGAGCTAAAATCAGCCTTAGTGCTGGGTGCAGTACTGACTGTGATTTTATTGATGGCCAGTGTCTTACAACAGTGGCTGGGCAATACCGGTATCTATGTGCTAGCCACCGTATCCGGGATCACTGATGTGGATGCCATTACCCTGTCGTTGACGCGCATGTCTCAATCAGGGCTGGACAGCCGCACTGCGATTCTCGGTATTATTATTGCGTCATCGGTCAACAATATGATGAAAGCTGCGATGGCCGTATCGATTGGCGGCAAGGCCATGCTGCTGCGTATCGCCTTACCTATCCTGCTGTCGTTGCTGGCCGGTATAACCAGCATGTTAGTCTTCCAAAGCACTTGACTCTCCCATGATGGTAAGGCTTCTAATCTGAGCATGCACCGCGCCATACTGGAGTATTTATGAAATCGTGCAGAACCGAATGTGGCATAACTCATCCGCAGCCTGAACCTGCAACCTCCAGCGCTAAAGATCCGCGCCATATTAGCAGTGTGTTTATTATCACTGAAATGGACTGCCCTACCGAAGAGCAATTGATTCGCAGCAAACTCTCCACCTTGGCGGATATCAGCGCAGTCGAGTTTAACCTTATGCGCCGCCAGCTCACGGTCAGCCATGCCCAGCCCGCATTAGATTCTGTTATTGCCGCGCTAAAAAGTATTGGCTTTAATCCCCAGCATCAACACAGCGCTGCAGATACAGCGCCACCCGCCAAGCAGGCTCTATGGCCGCTGATTGTTGCCGGTATCGCCGCCACTAGCGCTGAGCTTTTAGAATGGACAATCGCTGACGCGCACTGGCCTGTCGTTGCTCTCACCTTAGTGGTCATCGCCAGCGTGGGTTTGCCGGTGTTAAAAAAAGGCTGGATTGCCATTCGTAACGGCAACTTGAATATCAACGCTTTAATGACCATTGCGGTGACCGGCGCGCTATTTATTGGCCATTGGCCGGAAGCAGCGATGGTGACATTTCTGTTCGCGCTGGCCGAGTGGATTGAAGTAAAGTCCCTCGACCGCGCCCGTTATGCCATTCATAGCGTATTAGAATTAGCGCCAGAATCCGCGCAGGTATGGCTCGATGAGCAATGGCAGTCGCGCCCTGCTGAGCAGATCGCTATTGGCACTCGCGTACGCTTGAAGCCCGGCGAGCGCGTGCCGTTAGACGGCTCTGTGGTCAGCGGCAGCTCAACAGTCAACCAAGCGCCGATTACCGGCGAAAGCCTGCCCGTCGAAAAAAATATCGGCAGCCCTTTGTTTGCTGGTAGCGTCAATATGCAAGGCGCTCTGGAGTACGTCAGCACTGCCACGCGCGACAACTCCACCCTGGCACGCATTATTCATGCGGTCGAGCAAGCGCAAGCCAGCCGTGCACCCACCCAGCGCTTTATTGATCGCTTTGCCAAGATTTACACCCCTATTGTGGTGGGCATCGCTTGTTTGGTCGCGGTCTTACCACCCTTATTATTTGGCGGACTCTGGGCTGACTGGATATATAAAGCCTTAGTATTGCTAGTCATTGCCTGCCCTTGCGCCTTGGTAATCTCAACACCGGTTGCCGTGGTCAGCGCTTTAACTCAAGCCGCCCGTCAGGGTATTTTAATTAAAGGTGGCGTGTTTTTAGAGCAGGGTAAAAACCTGACCACCCTCGCTTTTGATAAAACCGGCACCCTAACCCACGGCACACCTGTTCTTACACAGACATTGTTACTCAGTGACCCCGATAACAATGCTCAACAGTTAGCTGCCAGCCTAGCCGCACGCTCTGATCACCCGGTCTCTCTGGCGCTGGCCAAGGCTTTTGTTGATCAACACGACAGCCACTTTGCGGTGAGTGATTTTCAAGCTCTACTGGGTCGCGGTAGCAGTGGCATGATCAATGGCACAGGCTATTACTTAGGCAACCATCGCCTGATCGAAGAACTAAATATTTGCTCAGATGATCTCGAAGCTCAGCTCCAAATGTTAGAAAAACAAGGACACAGCGTGGTAATGCTAGCCAACGAGCAGGAGGTATTAGCCTGTTTTGCCGTCGCTGATACACTGCGCGAGCAAGCCGGCGAGGCCATTACCCAGTTGCATGCCTTAGGTATTCACACCCTAATGCTCAGCGGTGATAATCAACACACCGCCAATGCCATTGCTGCACAAGTGGGGATTGAGCAGGCTACCGGTGAAATGCTGCCCGAAGACAAACTTGAGCACATCAAGCAACTGCAAAGCAACGCTCAGCACCTGGTGGGTATGGTTGGTGACGGGATCAATGATGCGCCAGCACTGGCACAAGCCAATATCAGTTTCGCGATGGCGGCAGCCGGTTCAGATACTGCAGTGGAAGCCGCAAATATCGCGCTGATGGATGCTGACTTGCGTAAAATCCCACAGTTTATTCGCCTCTCGCAACGCACCAGCACAATTCTTAAACAGAATATTAGTTTTGCCATTGCGATTAAACTGGTGTTTTTAATCTTAGCCATCAGCGGCCAAGCCACCATGTGGATGGCCGTATTTGCTGATTTGGGCGCCAGCTTGTTGGTCATCCTCAATAGTTTGCGCTTATTGAAGCAACGTTTTTAAGCCGTAACACGGCAGCACTGCGCTTAACCTGCTGCCGTGCCTGCCACTGGCTACATAGCAATCACTGTATAGCAGCATCATTTACGCAAAGACTTTTGATGCAAATGCTATGTGCGCATTACACCTCAAGCAGAAAAGTCACTGGCCCATCATTCACCAACTGCACTTGCATATCAGCACCAAATCGCCCCGCCTGTACATTCGGATGACGCTGCTGCGCCATACTCAGCATCTGCTCAAATAACGCTTGCGCCTGCGCTGGTGGGGCAGCTGTTGAAAACCCTGGACGCAAGCCACTGCGGGTATCAGCGGCTAAGGTAAATTGTGAAACCAGCAATAAGCCACCTTGAGTATCAGTCAGCGATTTATTCATCCGCTCTTGCTCATCGGCAAACACCCGATAATTGAGCAGCTTGTGCAACATTTTCTCCGCGCTTGGCTGATTATCATTCGGCTCAATCCCCACCAAAACCAATAAACCCTCAGCAATGCGCGCCACTTCAGTACCTTCAATGCTGACACTGGCTTGGCTAACCCGTTGCAATAATGCTTTCACATTCACCTCTCTAATTTTTAGTCGTTTAAAGTGCCGACATGCGTTGCAGCGAAGACCATTATTTAAATAGGCAACTAAACACGCGACTGCAGGTCTTACTTAGTGATGAACCTCACTTCATCAGTGCATAAAATCAGCTAAACACTGGAGCGATTCATCCCCTAGAGCCCCTCAACACATCTTTATTATTTAACTCACTGTGCAACTGCTCACAAATACCGGCCGAGTGATTGAGACCCAGTCATATTGCCGTAGATCGAGCATAAAATACGAAAAACCAACAGAAAAGGATAATAAAATGAACAGATTACGAAGTACATTTTTAGCATTTCTACTTACCGCAGTAGCCAGCGTTTCAATGAGCGCAATGAGCTTAGCCAACGCCGCAACCGCTGAGGACTTAGATAGAAACTCGCTAAATGCCCTGCAGACATTGTATAAAGCCGAGCCCGTGGCGAAAACACTTGCCCAAAGCGCCAAGGCGGTTTTAGTGTTTCCTAATATAGTACAGGCCGGATTGGTATTCGGTGGTAGCTATGGCGAGGGCGTGCTGCTAAAAGGCTCGCAAGTTATTGACTACTACAACTCAGTTGCCGGCTCTTGGGGCTTACAGATTGGTGCACAAACATACGGCTATGCTGTTTTTCTGATGACCGATGATGCCGTACGCTATATCGAAAAAACCAAAGGCTGGGAAGTGGGTGTCGGCCCTACTGTGGTTGTAGTTGACCAAGGTGTGGCCAAGAATATTTCAACATCTTCACTGAAGAGTGATGCCTATGCCTTTATCTTTAGCCAGCAGGGTTTGATGGCTGGTGTGAGTATTGAAGGCACAAAAATCTCGCATATCAAGCGCTAAATACACGGTCTTTGAACAAGTGGAGTAGAGCCCCGCGGCAGCCGAAAACTGTTGCGGGACTCTCTTGCATTCACTAATGCTGGCTGTGCGCATCATGCGCATCATGCACAACTGGCGCAGCAGGCGCTTCCTGCATTTGATGCTCAGCAGCACTGTGCTGGCTGTGCTCGCCGGCTTGTTCAGTAGCACCATACTCATGCTGCAATTGCTCACCATAGGCCGCTGCATGCTCATGCCCTGCACTGGCCAACTCTTGCAAAACAGCCATGTCTAACTGCTCCCAGCCCAACACGCGACCGCCTTTAGTTGCAGCCAATGTTTCTGCAGCTTCACGCTCACTAAACGAAACCAGTGATGGCCCCATCGCACCTTGCACACTGGATCCCACCACATACCAAGCACTACGCGCATCAATCAGGTGCTCGTCTTGCGGATGCTCCCATGGCGTTTTGACCATGTCGTGCACATACAGCTCAGCTTTAAGAGTCTTATTCTCAGGCTGTAACCACCAACTGAGCATATCTTGCGTCGAGCAGAACTTTTGTACATTGCTGCTGCGACTGTCAACAGCCTGCGCTTTCGCCCCAGGTAACTCGGTAATAATCATCCCGCAAATATGACACTCATCACCCGCTGCAAATGCCACAGGGCCACGCACTTCAGCAGTGTCTGTCGAGGCCTTGTCATCACTACAAGCCGTGAGCAAAACACTCAGCAACAAAGCAAGACACCAGCGCATTGAAAATCCTTGTACTTTCATTTGATTAAACCCCTTAAACCGTAAATAACTAGGCGGTACGCCGAGCAAACATCCAATGTGCCAACGCCAATGAAGCACCGACCCAAGCCACTAAACAACCCCAAAGCACCAGACTGCTCACCGGCAAATCCCCAGCTAAAGCCATTACGCCGACGGAATTTGAACTTGATTCAAAACCAGCCAGATTGATTAAGCGATAAATATCAGCCGGATTAAGCAATAACAACCAAGGTAATGCTTCGGGATTGAAGCTGCCTTCACTGATCACCAAGACCGCCAACAGCGCTAAATCAAACACCAAGACAAATAAGAACCAAAGGCCCAGTGCCAAACCTGCAGCGCTGGATTTTTCAGTGGCACGACTGCTCAGTACATAAGCCAATGCTATAAACACCAAACCCAGTAAAGTTGAAGAGACAATAAAGCGAGTAAAGGCCCAAGCCAACATGCCCAGTTCCACTTCTGGCACCAGTACCGCAATGGCTAAGGCTGCACAACCAAAACCAATTAAGGTCGCTAAACCCAAAATCATCCCATGCCCGACAAACTTGCCGAGCAAAATCTGTCCGCGACTGATCGGATAGGTCAGCAGCAGCATTAAAGTGCCGCCCTCGTCCTCACCCACAATTGCATCATAGGCCAATAACAGGGCAATCAGCGGCATTAAAAAAGTCGCTAAACTGGCCAAACTGGCAATGGTGGCTGGGATCGAGGTAAAACCAATTTGTCCTGAGGCTGCAGCACCAAACCATGCGATACCCACTGCCAATAATGCAAAAACCAAACTGATGGCTAACATCCAACGGTTACGTAGACCATCACTGAGTTCTTTACGGGCAACATTCCAAATCTGACTCATTGTTGAACTCCTGCAACACCCAAGGCACCAGCTTTTTCCATGTAATAACAGTACAGATCCTCTAATGAAGGAGGCTGCACCTCGATGTCCTGTGGTTGCAATTGCAGAATGCGCTGTACAGTCGCCAGCTTATCTGCCGGCGCTACCAGCAGCTCATGCCAAGCACCGTGTAACGCCCGAACAGTCTGCACATCTGGCGCACTCAACTGCTCTAAAGTCAAACCTGCGGCACGAATGCGCACCGGTAACTGCGCCTGGGTGCGCAATTCATGCAAACTACCAACTGCAACCAAATGCCCTAAAGCCAAGACCGCAGCGCGATCAATATAAGGCTCAACGCCGGGCAGCACATGCGAGCAGATCACAATACTGGTGCCGTCATCACGCAAGCGGCCAATCAGCTGATACAGCTCTTGAGTCGCAATCGGATCCAAACCTACAGTGGGCTCATCCAGTAACAGTAAACGCGGACGACCCAATATCGCTTGCGCTAGACCCAAACGCTGACGCATACCTTTAGAGTAAGTTTTCACCCGCTTCGAGCCAGCGGCAGTCAGGCCAACTTGCTCCAGCAAATCATCCACCTGCTGCACCGCAGCACCTTTGAGGCGGGCAAAGTGCAGCAGGGTTTCACGCCCAGTGAGCTGCGGATAAAAAGTTACGTTTTCTGGCAAAAAACCAATTTGCCGGCGAATATCACTGTCGCCCGGCGTGCCACCAAGGACGCGAACGTCACCGCTGGTGGCTTGTAACAAACCTAGAATCAGACGCACTGTGGTGGTTTTGCCGGCACCGTTATGGCCAAACAAACCCAGCACTTCGCCTTCGCCAAGGGTCAAACTGATATTGTCCAGCACAGCCATTTTGCCGTACTGCTGGTAAACATTGTGCAGTTCTACAGCATTCATTCTGATAATCCTGATGAAATAGAGGCGTTGTTACTGATCGTGCGCATCAGCGGGTAGCTGTCTTGTACGCCAGGGTATTTAACCACTGGAAACGCGCGCTGAACTAAACGTAATAATTCGATGCTAGGGCTGTGCATTAATAAGCGCACCTGTGGGTACATCCACAATAAACGATCAACGTTATCGTTAGGCTCGTAGGGTACATCGCCAACACCGTCACTGTTTCGATCCCAGCCCAGATAATCGCTCCAGTAGTTACCCTTGCCTTCATGCGACCACTCTTGATAGCGAATGGCGACGTACTTGACCTGCTGTTGATTGCCAATAAAAGCATTGTGGTAAATACGATTGTCTTCTGAACCAGCAGTCAGGTGAATGCCCAGCGCGCTGTATTCAAAATGATTACCGGCTAAAGTATTAAATAACGAGTTATAGATAAATAGTGCTTTACCTTCCGCACCACTGATGTGAACACCATCGCCAGAACCGGGTTGTACTGCGTTGACTGTGTTATTTTTCAGTGTTGAGTAAGTAATGTAGTTCATCAAGATGCCGTAGTTCTGGTCATGATCAGAACTGTTACCGGTCACCGTCAACTGACGACTTTGCATCAAGGCATAGCCGGTACGGGTACGTTCTGTGCTGTTATTGGTCACTTGATTACGGTTGGAAAACATATAGTGCACGCCATAACGCAAATCACGCATGTGGTTGTTATGGATGATGTTGTCATTGGCCGCTTCAATATAAATACCGTCACGTGTATGCCAGATTTCATTATCGCTGATATTGGCAAAGCGTACGGCAAACAAATGAATACCATTGCCGCGGTCTTGATTGCGTAAGGCTAAGTCGCCTTGAATTTTATTGTTAAGAATACTGACATTGTGCGTGGCATCAACCCACACACCAAAGCCTTGACCATGAATATAGTTATTCTCAACTTTAACGTTGGTTGCGGTACGCTCGATAAAAATACCAGCATCCATTTGTGTCAGGTTATGGCCCCAATCGCGGATATCACAACCTGTTACGGTGACATCTGCAGCGCGAATATTCAGCGCATTACCAGTGCCGTCAGCGCGCAAATTAGCACCTGGCGCACACTCAATCGTCATGGTTTGATCAATCACATAATGCCCTACATAGTCACCTGCAGGTAGGCGCCAATGCGTTGCAGAAACCTGCTCTAAAGGTAAGCTAGTGATTGATTGTAAGCCTAAGTCCGCGTCTGGCGCGGCTTGTATTTCGTGCAACTGCACGTTTTTTAATTCGTCCGGTACTTCTTCTGCTGCATAGACAGGCAACACTAAAAGTAGTGCAGCGCTGTACGTTATTCTGCGAATTATCGCCCCCAGCATTCCCATTAACCCGCATCCTGTTGTCGAGCCTGCATATTAAGTCACCATTATATTAAAAAAACCGGCGCTGCCTACTATTGTAAACAACGCCGGTAACTTACACCTGTTTCTATGCAGGTTTAACTAGCATACGACCGACCATTTCCATGTGCAGTGCGTGGCAGAACCAGTTGCAGTAGTACCAGAACACACCTGGCTTATCTGCAGTAAAGGTCACTGATGAAGTTTGTTGTGGGCTGATTTCCATACTAACACCATGGTTTACCATACAGAAACCGTGGGTTACGTCTTCAATCATATCCAAGTTAGTGATAGTCACAGTAACTTCATCACCCTGATTCACAGTGAACTCACTCATACCAAATGATGGGGCAATAGAGGTCATGTAAACACGCACTTTATTACCATCACGGATGATTTTGTTATCAGTCTCTAGCGTGATGCCATCTTCTTTGGCGCGCGCCACGGTTGCAGCAAAGTACGGATCATCGCGGTCCCAAATCTTCTTGGTTTTGATCTGGTCACGACGCGCCATAATTGCATCATGCGGCTCAGCATAGGATGGGCCATCATGCACGATTTCCATTACATCACCAGAAATATCAATCAACTGGTCATTCTCAGGGTGCAATGGACCCACTGGCAAGAAACGGTCTTTAGAGAACTTGCTCAACACCAACAACCATTTGCCATCTGCATCTTTTGTTTCAGTCAGGGACGCATGGTTGTGGCCAGGCTGGTAGTGCACATCAAGCTTTTGCTTAATGTAATTCACGTCTTCACCATTGTAGTGGCGAACCGCTTCCGCCATGTTCCACTTCACCACTTGGCTGTCAATAAACAGCGTGGTGTAGGCATTACCGCGGCCATCAAAGGTGGTGTGCAATGGGCCAAGACCCAACTCTGGCTCACCCACAACAACTTCACGCTCATCAGCAAACTTGTCGTTAAACAAATCATCAAGCATATCAATGGCAATCATTGAGCAGGTCGGTGACAGTTTACCGTTGGCAATAAAGTATTTACCGTCTGGAGAAGTATTCAAACCATGCGGGTTTTTTGGTACTGGCACATAACGGGTAACGCGTGCGTTTTTGCCTTCTTTTTTACGGCCATCAACCACAGGTACCTTAGAGTCACCTAGGGTGATAAAGCGGCCGGCTTTGATTTCTTCTTCAATGCGTGGAATGTTAAAAATGGTGACCCAGTCACGCTCGTTACGCATCATACCGGCAATATCAGTCGCGCCTTCTGAGTTGTAGCAAGTTGCTGCTGCGTACTTACCAGTGTAGCACATATCGGTGTTATCAAGGTTACCGTCAACCATCACCTGCCATGCCACTTCCATGGTTTCGGCGTCGATAGCGTTGTACATAGTGTACTTTTCCGCTGCATCGAGGTTGTCGAGGTTGGTACCATCGTTAGGGTGCGGAATAATGAATTCAGCGTTGCAGAACACATACTTGGTGTAGGGAACTTTCTGCAGACGTAGACCGTGAATGGCTTGCACGTTTGGAATAGTAGTAATCTTGTCGCATTTCATAATATCTAAACGAATACGCGCAACACGGGTGTTGGCTTTATCGTTAATAAATAGATACTTACCGTCGTAACTACCGTCGGTCATTGAAATGTGCGGGTGGTGACAGTCACCATTTAAGAACTTAGCACCTTCACCCAATACGGCCTTACTTTCGTTGGTAATACCCCAACCCACCGCACTGTCCATATTAAACACAGGAATACGCATCAGCTCACGCATGGATGGTAGACCCATCACGCGCACTTCACCTTGGTGACCACCGCTTAAGAAGCAGTAGTAATCATCTAACTCACCTGGACCAACGTGGACTTTGTTTTTTGCCTCTTTAACAGCAGCCGCCCAAGTTTCACGGCTCATTACGGAAGAGCCGATCGCCGTTGCGCCGGCTAAGGTTGCACCAGTAACAGCTGTCGCGCCAAGAAATCCGCGCCGACTTAAGCCAGTTTTTTCATTCTCAGTTGTAGTCTTTTTTTCGCTCATGACAGATAAATCTCCTTGGTAATTTGCCTTAATTTGGACGGAATTAAGACGGGGTTTCCAGCTGGACGGCCGGAATGATTTGCGGCTCTTGTGTAGGAGCTGCTTTAGTGCGTTCGCGACGTTTTTTCTTCGCCACTAATGGAGGGCAACGATCATCGTTATGGTAAGTCACCTGGCAATCTAGACAGTGGTGACATTCATTAGCGTTAATTGTGCCATCCGGATGGATCGCTTGAATTTCGCACTCAACCGCACATAACTGGCACGGTGTGCCACATTCTTTACGACGCTTGAGCCAATCAAACAAACGTAATTTGGTTGGAATCGCCAATGCCGCACCCAGTGGGCAAATATAGCGACAGTAAACTTTGCGGGTGAAAATATTAATCACTAGCAAAGCTACGGCATATAGAACAAACCACCATTGACGATCAAATTTGAGGGTGATTGCGGTTTTAAAAGGCTCAATCTCTGCATACTGCTCGGCAGTTGTCATAGACTCCAGCGACAAACCAAATAACACCAGCAAAATAATGTACTTAATCGCCCAGAGTCGCTCATGCAAAGCAAAGGGCAACTCATACTGCGGGATTTTTATTTTGCGTGCAATTTCATTGATAATTTCTTGTAGGGCACCAAAAGGGCATAACCAACCGCAGAACACACCGCGCCCCCACAGTAAGATAATCGCAGCAGTAAAGCCCCAGAGAATAAAGATAATTGGGTCACTTAAAAACAGCTCCCAACTGAAGTTGTTCATTACTGAGTGTGCGAAGGTCAGCACGTTAACAATAGACAGCTGGCCTAAGGCATACCAGCCAATAAACACCACGGTAAAAGTCAGATAACTCATACGCAGTCGGTGCAGCAACTTGGGGTAACGTACCAAGTAATCTTGCAGGAATAAGATCCCTAACAGCAGCGCTAAGCCAGCCAGCAAGACGCTAATCTGGAAGGTTTTCTGATACCAAATATTGAGCCACAACGGACGATTTGCTTCATCAATCGCCGCTTGCTCAGAGGCCGTCAAAGGCGGCCGCTCAATGTAGGCTTCAGGAATCTGATAGGGCAATTCAAAGCTGGTAAAGATACTGTCGACCGGACCAGTTTGACGGCGCACCAGCAACTCTATGGTCCAATCTGAACCCGAATCAAAATCATACTGCGGGCGAATAATAAAAATACCCATTTCTTTAAAATGCGGCATACCTTCGGCATACACATCACTTAAACGGTAGAAGTCTAGGTCTCGGAAACTAATGATGTCGCCAAACTGACGCAACTGAATGCGATCAAAAATACCGCCACGCACATAACCTGAGCCTTTAAAGGAGTACTCACCATTACCAAGCACGACAATAGCGCGCTCTTCAGGCTTAAGCTCATCGATTAAATCTTGATATTGACTATCACCTAACAAGTTACGACCAATGGTCGGCGGGGTCAGCTCAGCTACGTACAGGTCAATAAAAGTATCATCGCGCTGCTCTGGCTTTGCCGCATCAACCCCTTCCGCTTCACTGCCAATAAACGCATCGTCCACTTGGCCACGATTGAGTAGCAAGCGGCGGATCGAGCCATCACCGGTCAAAGTGGTCCAACTGGCTTTCTGGTACTCATCCATCAGTACAGTGGCTGGCTTGTTTTTAGTTTGTGAGTGTTCTTTAACCAAGCCTAAAGATACCGCAACTTGGTGAGCCGAACGCATAACGGCTTCGTTCAAGACCATCACTGTTACTGTGGCGCCACTCACCGCATCAATAGTGACCGCGGACTCGTCTTTAGAACGCCCAATCACCACGCGCTGATCAACACTGATACCTGCATATTTAGCAGCGAAATCGTGTAGCTTCTGCTCAGGAATACCAATCAGCAAAATTGGCTCTTCATGCTTCAAAACATAGGCATCTTTAATCACGCCCTGAGGATCGAGTATCACTTGCAGATTAATCGGTTTGCCGGAATAAGCAGGAATATCCACTACATCAATGGTTTGATAGGCGTAACCAAGTAACTCATCGCCTGATAAAATCTGGCGTATTTGAAACTCACCTTCAGGCTCGGTAACAGTACCAGCCTGTGGAAAAGATAAGGCGATTCGCCCTTTTTCCAGCTCAGTTAAACCCGCGGCTTGCGCTGAGCCCACTGCATAAAAAAAGATAACGAATAAGGTCAACAGCCAAGGCAAGCACAGCTGCGCTCTTCGCTGCCAGTAAGAATGGAAAGCTTGCATAGTTACGCCCTAGATCTTGAAAAAGTTTTCCGAGCATAACAAGTTGCTATCTTTTTTTCCCTTGACCAAAGTCACAGCAACGCCCGTACAACTGCGCCAGCAAGCGAGCTAACGAAGGCAGGCCACAGCAGATGAGGCATACACCCTTTTGCAGCTCTTGAGCTTACAAATGACTATTTGGAAAAAGATTGACGTGCATCAATGCACTAATTTTTAAATATAAAAAAGCCAAGTATTAAACTTGGCTTTTTTAACGCGCAACTCAGCCAGCTTATTCGCTGTGATAACCGGTGATACGCTCAACTTCTTGCTTGGAACCGAGAAACACAGCAACGCGCTCATGTAAGGAACTGGGTTCAATTTCCATAATACGCTGGTAGCCATTGGTCGATACACCACCAGCCTGCTCAATAATAAATGACATGGGGTTGGCTTCGTACATCAAACGCAGCTTGCCTGGTTTTTCTGGCTCACGCGCATCACGCGGATACATGAAAATACCACCGCGGGTTAAGATGCGGTGTACATCGGCCACCATCGCCGCCACCCAACGCATATTGTAGTCTTTCTCTAACGGCCCTTCTTGTCCTTGCAACAGCTCATCAACATAACGCTGTACTGGCGCTTCCCAATGGCGCTGATTGGACATATTGATGGCGAACTCTGCCGTTTCTTCCGGTACACGAATGTCATCATGAGTCAAAATAAACGAACCCATTTCAGCATCCAAAGTAAAGCCTTTAACGCCGTTACCTAAGGTCAATACCAGCATGGTTTGTGGGCCATAAATGGCATAACCAGCAGCCACTTGCTCAGTACCTGGCTGCAAGAATGCTTCTTCACCTAAGTCACCCTCTTCACCATTGCGGTCAGGGCAGCGCAGTACCGAGAAAATCGTACCGACCGAGACGTTGACATCGATATTGCTCGAGCCATCCAGCGGAT
Organism: uncultured Thiopseudomonas sp.; assembly: GCA_964385265.1. Taxonomy (GTDB): domain Bacteria; phylum Pseudomonadota; class Gammaproteobacteria; order Pseudomonadales; family Pseudomonadaceae; genus Denitrificimonas. Next base: position 9,270 of record CAYLOI010000021.1, on the reverse strand, counting down.
CAAACACTAATAAGTAGGAACCTTTCGGGTACTTACCTGGGATCTGGTAAGCATTATCCATTTCTTCAGACGCCATACCGGCCAAGTGACCGCCCCACTCGTTGGCTTCCAGCAGAATTTCGTTGGACAGCACATCGAGCTTCTTCTGCACTTCGCCTTGCACGTTTTCCGTGCCCATACTGCCTAAAACACCACCCAGCGCGCCTTTCGACACTTGGTGATTGATCATTTTGCAAGCACGTGCCACCACTTCGATTAAAAAGCGCAGCTCTGCTGGGGTTTGATGTGAACGTGTTTGTTCAATAAGGAAACGACTTAAACTCGTGCGTGACATGAAGCGCTCCAACGGAGTAAGAAAAAATATGCGGCTAAGTTTACCGCTTTGTCACGACGATTGCTGCAACGCTTTGCATTTGTTGTCCCTGAACTGAACAAAGCTGCAGCAAAAATCTATGACTTTAGATTCCGTAAACAGCACAAAGCAGTGCGAGCAAACATATATATGATCAATTAATAATCAAAAAACATCATATTTTCATGTTTACGACTAAGCCATGCTCACTATTGACCTGCATCAAGGATAAGAATATTCCAGCAGGTAACATCGTTACCAAACGACACACACCTAAAGTTTATATTCGGAGCATTTTCATGCGCACAACTTTATTCGCTACATCAGTATTGGCGTTAGCTATTGCAGCACCATCGGTTCAAGCTCACCAAGCCGGCGATATTATCGTGCGTGCGGGTGCGATTACGGTTCAGACGTATGAGAATACTTCTGGTGTTAAAGGTGATCGTGGTGCTTTAGCTACTTTAGGCAACTTAGAAGGTAAAGCCACTCTCGATAGCAATACCCAGCTTGGTTTGAACTTTGCTTATATGGTGACTGACCACTGGGGTGTTGAGCTATTAGCAGCCACACCTTTTAGCCATGACGTAGGCATTAAAGGTACTGGCGCTAGCACTGGCACTGGTGACGTTGATGGCAAACTCGGCAGCCTGAAGCACTTACCACCGACTTTAAGTGCTGTGTACTACCCAATGGATGCTAGCTCTGCATTCCAACCCTATGTCGGTGCCGGCATTAACTACACATGGTTCTTTGACGAGTCTGTGAGCAGCAGCGCTAAAACCGCAGGATTTGACAGTTTAAGTGTTAAAAACTCATGGGGCTGGGCCGCACAAGTCGGTGCTGACTATATGATGACTGATAAAATTATGATTAACGGCCAAGTCCGTTACATCGACATCGACACCACTGCTTATGCAAGCCATAGCACTTTAGGCCGTGCCAAAGTTAATGTTGACGTTAAACCATTCGTTTACATGGTTGGTATTGGTTACAAGTTCTAAGTTTAGAATCTGTAAACAAAACAGGCGCTCAATGCGCCTGTTTTTATTGGTACTGGGAAAATATCACTCTGCTCGCGAGCACATTCAGCATCTGCATGCCACTCTCTTGCTTAAACTCTAAACTCTAAACAGCCAAGCAGGCCCGCGTTAAACATTGCGATAATAACTATCGAGCAAGTCCGCCAACCCCGTGCGCCATGCCCGCGGTTTAATGCCAAAGGTGTGAGTAATCTTGCGACTGTCGAGCACACCATGCTGCGGCTCAATCACTGCATCAGCAAAGTCCGCATGAGCACGCGCCACAATTTCTTGGCTTAATTGCGGCCGCCACGCTTGCGCTTCAGCTAAAACCGCTTGGGCAACAGATAAGGTCGTCGCTGCTTCTTGTCCACCGTAGTGGTAAGTGCCCCATAGGGGGGCAGCGCAATCCAGTTGTTTTAAAATGGCAAGAATAACCCGCGCAGCATCTTCAACCGGAGTTGGATTACCACGGCGGTCATCGGCCATTTCCATCAACTCATGGTCTTGAGCACGGCGCAACATGCGCCCTAGCACCCCTTCGGGGCTGTCATCCAATAACCAGCCAATGCGCAACAGAACATGTTTTGAGCATAAAGCCCGCACACTCTGCTCCATCCGCATCAATGCCTGGCCACGCGGACTTAACGGCTTGCACTCACTGGTTTCGTTATAAGCCGTGGCACGTACACCATCAAACACACGGTAGCTGGAAGGCTGTAGAAGAATGCAATCATGGTGTTTACACAGCTGTGCTAAACGCTCGACTGCACGTTCTTGTGGTACAAAATGCGCAGGATCAACCACGCCGGCCTGAAACCAATCATAATAATAGGCCAGATTAATCACCGCATCAGGCCGCACTTCATCAATTAAGCTGGTTAAGCTGGCCGCATCCCAAGCGCCTTTGTCCGGTTTGGGTGCTAGAAAAGCAATATCGTCCTCTGCACCCAAGCGCACTAAAGCCCTTCCTAACGCGTTACCACCACCCAGCAAAACCAAGCGTAATTGCATATCAGCCCCACAGTATTTTCTTATAATTTATGGCCTACAGTTCCAAAACCTTCACCGCCTCAAAAAGGAATATCATCATCGAAGCTGTCGTAGTCTGGCGCAGGCTGGGCGTCATGTTGCACGCTGGGCGCTGGGCGCTGCTGCTGTGGCTGGCCCTGTGACTGCTGCGCAGGACGCGGTGCAGATGCTGGGCGACTACCGCCTTCGTTATCACCGCGGCTATCCAACATTTGCATGGTGCCGCCCATATCAACAATGATTTCTGTGGTGTAACGTTTAACACCGTCTTTTTCCCATTCACGGGTTTGCAAACGCCCTTCAATATAAACTTTCGAGCCTTTACGCAGATATTGCCCAGCAATCTCGGCAATTTTTCCAAAAAACGTCACACGGTGCCACTCGGTGCGCTCTTGCATTTGCCCTGTTTGCTTGTCGCGCCAGCTGTCACTGGTGGCCAAGGTTAAGTTGACAACAGCGTTGCCATTGGGCAAATAACGGGTTTCTGGGTCGCCGCCCACATTACCAATCAAGATTACTTTATTAATTCCACGAGACATATTTCTCTCCAAACGGTCAGCACGCAACGTTATTTAAAGGTAACGCTCTACAGATGCACGATCTGTTATTTGCGTATCAAATTTCACATAAACAGCAGCTTCCTCTGCCACCAGTACAGCATCCATCACACCCGCTTGCGCGCTTAACGCCGTTAACCATTGCGTTTCTTGCAGGGCTGCTGGGGATACCGGCAAGCGCACGCTAGTCACATAAGGCGGCTCTTGCATATTAGCAGCAAAAATCAGCCATAGTGCTGCAAGTGCGGCACAACCTGCAAAAACCAGTGAGGCACCACCAAGACCGAATAACCATCCGCCCAGCATTCCTCCCAACGCAGCCCCTAAAAACTGACTGGTGGAATACACACCCATGGCCGTGCCTTTAGCACCCGCTGGTGCCACTTTACTGATTAACGAGGGCAGTGATGCTTCTAAAAAGTTAAACGCTGTAAAAAACACAATGGTGCCAATTATCAATAGCGTCAAACTATCAGCGAACCACCACAGATACAGCTCAGTGACCATCAAGACACTGATCGCACCAACAAATACACGCTTCATTTGGCGCTTTTTTTCACTGTAGATAATAAAGGGCAGCATGGCAAAAAAACCAACAAATAGAGAGATTAAATACACCCACCAATGCTCTTCTTTCGGCAAACCACCCTGCTCTACCAGCGCCAAAGGTAGAGCTATAAAGCTGGCCATTAACAATGCATGCAACGCAAAAATACCAAAATCTAAGCGCAATAACGCGCCATTGCGTAAGGTCGCTGCTAGCGCTGCAGTGGCAACACCTGATTCTCGATGACGCATTTGCTGAACGGGTTTCGGTACAGCTAAAGCAACAATAAGTATGCCAAATAAAGCCATTGCTGCAGTAAACCAAAACAATCCAGACAAACCAAAGCCACGCGTGATCAAAGGCCCAACCACCATCGCCACAGCAAAGGACAGACCAATACTCAGACCAATCACCGCCATTGCTTTAGTGCGATGCTGCTCACGGGTTAAATCTGACAACAACGCCATCACTGCCGCTGAAATAGCCCCCGCACCTTGCAAGGTGCGCCCAGCAATCATGCCCCAGACCGAATCAGACATCCCCGCCACGATACTACCGATGGCAAAAATCAATAAACCCAGATAAATAATCGGGAAACGTCCGAAGCGATCGGAGAGCATGCCAAATGGAATCTGCAAAACAGCTTGGGTTAAGCCATAGGCACCAATCGCTAGTCCTAATAAAAAAGGCGTGGCGCCTGCCAAGTCTTGTCCGTAAGTTACCAAAACGGGCAACACCATAAACAAGCCCAGCATACGAAAGGCGAAAACCAGTGATAAACCACCGATTGCGCGCCGCTCCTGAGCGTTCATTGCATCACTATTATGATCGTGCATGACACCTCCCTCAAATAGAGGCGCAATTCTAACAGGCAGAAGACTTTGCCGCAGCATCCCTCTAGCCCGTATACTTGAACGTTTACGCTCGCAACGCGAGGAATGCAGTGGATACCATAGTAGTTCGTGGGGCTCGAACCCATAATTTAAAAAATATTGATATTGATTTGCCTCGAAATAAGTTGATCGTGATCACCGGCTTATCCGGTTCGGGTAAATCATCCTTGGCCTTTGATACGCTCTACGCCGAGGGTCAGCGTCGTTATGTTGAATCCTTGTCGGCGTATGCGCGGCAGTTTTTATCAATGATGGAAAAGCCTGATGTCGATACCATCGAAGGTTTATCGCCAGCCATTTCCATTGAGCAAAAATCGACTTCACATAACCCACGCTCAACCGTGGGTACCATTACCGAAATTTATGACTATTTGCGTCTGCTCTATGCGCGTGCCGGGATACCACACTGTCCGGATCACCATGTACCGCTAGAAGCACAAACGGTCAGCCAAATGGTCGATTTAGTCCTTAATCGCGAAGCCGACAGCCGCTTAATGCTGCTTGCACCTGTGGTGCGTGAGCGCAAAGGTGAGCATATTTCCGTCTTTGAGGAAATGCGTGCACAAGGTTTTGTGCGTGTGCGCGTCAATGGCACGCTGCATGAAATCGATGATGTACCAAAACTAGACAAACAAAAGAAGCACTCGATTGATGTGGTAGTGGATCGCTTCAAAGTGCGCGAGGATCTCGCTCAGCGTTTAGCCGAATCCTTTGAAACCGCGTTACGTCTGACTGACGGCATTGCTTTAGTCGCCTCGATGGACGATGACGGCAGCGCAGAGATGGTGTTTTCCGCACGCTTTGCTTGCCCACATTGTGGCCATGCCATTAGTGAGCTGGAGCCTAAGCTGTTTTCCTTTAATAACCCAGCTGGTGCCTGCCCAAGCTGCGATGGCTTGGGGGTTAAGCAGTTCTTTGATACCAAGCGCTTAGTCAATGGCGAGCTGACTCTGGCTGAAGGTGCGATTCGTGGCTGGGACCGGCGTAATGTGTACTATTTCCAGATGCTCAACTCGCTGGCTGATCACTATGGCTTCAGCCTAGAGACACCCTTTAAAGAGCTCGACGCAGCGATTCAACAGGTGGTCTTGAATGGTACAGGCAAAACCGAGATTGAATTTCGTTACCTCAATGACCGTGGCGATATTGTTAAACGCTCGCATCCATTTGAAGGCATCGTCCCCAACTTAGAACGCCGTTATCGGGAAACCGAATCCAATACGGTGCGTGATGAGTTGGGCAAGTACCTAAGCAGCCAAGCCTGCCCAGACTGCGCAGGCGCACGTCTACGTCGTGAAGCTCGCCATGTCTGGGTCGGTGACAATACGCTACCCAGCATTACCGCAATGCCGATCGGTGAAGCCTTTGACTATTTTTCAAGCTTGAGCTTGCCCGGTAAGCGCGGCGAAATCGCAGAAAAAATTCTTAAAGAAATCAGTGCACGTTTGCAGTTTCTAGTCAACGTTGGCTTAAATTACCTGACCTTAAGTCGCAGTGCCGACACCTTGTCCGGTGGTGAAGCGCAGCGTATTCGCCTAGCCAGCCAGATTGGTGCTGGGCTGGTGGGCGTGATGTATATCCTTGATGAGCCATCGATTGGTTTGCATCAACGTGATAATGAACGTTTATTGGATACGCTGAATCACCTACGCAAAATTGGCAACACTGTGATTGTTGTTGAACATGATGAAGATGCCATTCGCATGGCAGATTACGTGGTGGATATTGGGCCGGGTGCCGGTGTACACGGCGGTGAAATCGTTGCTCAAGGCACGCCAGAAGAAGTGATGGCCAATCCTGCATCCTTAACCGGTCAATATTTATCGGGCAAGATACAGATCACCTATCCGCCACAGCGCACCGCAATTAACCCAGAGAAGATGCTGCGCTTGCTGGGTGCAACCGGCAATAACTTAAAAAACGTTACTTTAGAGCTACCGCTGGGCTTACTGACCTGTGTCACTGGGGTCTCTGGCTCAGGCAAATCGAGCTTAATTAACAATACCCTGTACCCGCTAATGGCCACCGCGCTCAACGGCGCCACCACATTAGAAGCAGCACCCTACGATTCAATAGAAGGCGTTGAGCAGCTGGATAAAGTTGTCGATATTGACCAAAGCCCGATTGGCCGCACCCCTCGTTCTAACCCCGCGACCTACACCGGCATCTTCACTCCCATTCGCGAGCTGTTTGCAGGCGTAGCCGAGTCACGTGCCCGTGGCTATAGTCCAGGGCGTTTCTCCTTTAACGTCAAAGGTGGGCGCTGTGAAGCCTGTCAAGGCGATGGCATGATCAAGGTTGAGATGCACTTCTTGGCCGATATATATGTCACTTGTGACACCTGTAAAAGTAAGCGTTATAACCGTGAAACTTTGGATATTCGCTACAAGGGTAAAAATATCCATGAAGTGCTGGATATGACCATTGAAGAAGCCCGTGCATTCTTTGACCCTGTACCAGCCTTAGCACGTAAGCTACAAACTCTGATTGATGTTGGTCTGTCCTATATTCGTCTAGGTCAAAGCGCAATTACGCTCTCAGGCGGCGAAGCACAGAGAGTCAAACTGTCTCGAGAGTTGTCCAAACGTGATACCGGACAAACCCTGTATATCCTTGATGAGCCGACTACCGGCTTGCACTTTGCCGACATCCAGCAACTGCTCGATGTGCTGCACCGCTTACGCGACCGAGGTAATACCGTAGTGGTGATTGAGCATAATCTGGATGTGATTAAAACGGCAGACTGGATTATTGATCTAGGCCCTGAGGGCGGTTCGGGTGGCGGCGAGATCATTGCCACTGGTACACCTGAACAGGTCGCGAGCAATAACCTGTCACATACCGGCCGCTTCTTGAAAGATAAGTTATAAGTAAAAATAGCACAGGCCTCTAATTAGAGGCCTGTGCTGGTTTTTAGATGCTAGCGCAATCTGAGTAGCTTATTTAGGTAACTCAAGGCCCAAGGCCTTAGCTATCCCTGCACCATAGGCAGGATCAGCCTGCATGCAGTGACAGATATGCTTCATCTTAATAGCATCAGGCACACCATTCATATTGCGCGCTGTATTCTCAAACAATACTTGTTGCTGCTCAGCACTCATCAAACGGAACAAATCACCTGCCTGACTGAAGTAGTCAGGTTCATCTTCCCAATAATCAAAGCGATCAGCTGCACCCTCAAGAGCCAATGGTGGCTCAGAAAAATCTGGTTGCTCTTGCCATTCACCTTGGCTATTAGGCTCGTAATGTAAACGGCTGCCCTGATTGCCATCAACACGCATAGCTCCATCACGGTGATAACTGTTAAATGGGCAGCGCGGAGTATTCACTGGGATTTGATAATGGTTCACACCTAAACGATAACGCTGGGCATCACCATAAGAAAATAAACGCCCCTGCAGCATGCGGTCTGGTGAAAAGCCAATACCAGGAACAATATGCGCTGGATTAAAAGCCGCCTGTTCAACATCTGCAAAGTAGTTTTCTGGATTTTTGTTCAGCTCAAACTCTCCCACTTCAATCAGCGGGTAATCACCTTTCGGCCAAATCTTGGTCAGATCAAAGGGGTGATATGGCACTTTTGCTGCATCTGCTTCAGGCATTATTTGCACGTACATAGTCCAGCGCGGGAAATCACCGCCTTCAATGGCTTCGTACAAATCACGCTGCGAGCTTTCGCGGTCTTGTCCGACTAACTCTGCAGCTTCTTGGTCGGTCAGGTTTTTGATGCCTTGCTGTGTTTTGAAATGAAACTTAACCCAGTAACGTTCATTAGCAGCATTAATAAAGCTAAAGGTATGCGAACCAAAACCATGCATGTGGCGATAGGATGCTGGAATACCCCGATCACTCATCACGATAGTGACTTGGTGTAAGGCCTCAGGCAAACCTGTCCAGAAATCCCAGTTATTGGTCGGGCTACGCATATTAGTACGAGGGTCACGTTTTACTGCGTGATTTAGATCGGGGAACTTCATTGGGTCACGGAAGAAAAATACTGGCGTATTGTTACCAACTAAATCCCAGTTACCCTGCTCGGTATAAAAGCGCATAGCAAAGCCACGAATATCACGCTCAGCATCAGCAGCACCGCGCTCACCAGCCACGGTAGAAAAGCGTACAAACATATCGGTTTGCTTGCCAACTTCGGAAAAAAGCAAGGCTTTAGTATATTTACTGATGTCATGAGTCACAGTAAAACGACCAAAAGCACCAGAACCTTTAGCGTGCATACGACGCTCTGGAATCACTTCTCGATCAAAGTGCGCCATTTTCTCTAAATACCAAACATCTTGCAGCAGCATTGGCCCACGTGGACCTGCAGTTAAACTGTCTTGGTTATTAGCAATGGGACATCCAGAAACCGATGTGAGTTTTGGCTTATCACTCATGATGTATCTCCTGATTGGTCAATCTATAGAAAGAACTCACAGTGAGAATACCCAAATACATTAACGAGTGCATAATTGATTAAGCAAAACCTACTAATACATATTAACTATAGAGTAGGAACAGCAATAAAAAACCGAGCACAGGGCTCGGTTTTTTGAACTGCAATAGCGCTTATTCAGCTGCTTCTACTTCACCAGTAACCGGACGGTCAACCAGTTCAACATAAGCCATAGGCGCGTTATCGCCAGCACGGAAGCCGCATTTTAAAATGCGCAGGTATCCGCCTGGACGAGTTGCATAACGCTTACCTAAATCATTAAACAATTTACCAACCGCAACTTTTGAACGGGTACGGTCAAAGGCTAAACGACGGTTAGCAACGCTATCTTCTTTGGCTAAAGTAATTAACGGCTCAGCAATGCGGCGCAGTTCTTTAGCTTTAGGCAAAGTAGTTTTAATCAGTTCATGCTCGAAC
>CAYLOI010000020.1:0-49482 GCA_964385265.1 uncultured Thiopseudomonas sp. | reverse complement strand
ATCCTCCCAACGACTCATAAGCAACACACCGATACGACAAAGAGTATACAAGCAAATCCATAGCGCACACTGAGTTCGTGTATTAACAGGCCTTATGCCAGAGTATTTCTGTCCAGGCGATAAAGATATGTAATCGTCCTCAAGCTGCTGAAATCTATTTTTAAGCTCTCTAATTTCTGCCTCAGTTAAAACACGGTCACGCTCAGTCTGATAGTCGTCATCCAATAAGGTAGTAATATCAATAAGGTCAGCAGGATTACCATGCTGAGCCATCAACATACGCCAAGGCTGACGCTTTTCAGCCCAGCGCAGCATTTGGCCTATATCGCTGTGAAGTATCTCCAGTGAACGGTTCATGTTCCGCTGAGGATCATCTTTTACGCCCCTGGATTTAACTCGGCGTAATAGCGTTAACAAGTCTGCTTCAGTCAACTCTTTGACTACCGTTTTCCCTATTGCTGGTAATACATCCTTTTCAAACCTGCGCTTCAATTCTAAATTGTCATCTTTTCTAGATACGCCATCTCGAACCCAAGCAGTAAACATATCCGCTACAGTAAGACTTTCTGAAGCTTCCAACGCTTCCTGAGCTATAGTCGAAGCAATTGCAGCTTTTGCCTCAATACGGGCTGCTTTGTTAGCAGCACCTGGATCCACTCCTTGAGCTACACTAACCCGAGCTTGATCGCGCTTAGCTCTAATATCAGCCAGTGTACTTTTAGGCCACGAACCCAAGGCATAATCATTTTTTTTACCACCAAGAGAAAACTCATAACGAAATAAAACAGTGACCCCTTTCACCCCAGCACGAACCTTACCAACAAGACCACCATTTTCACGGAAAACTTTTCCATGCTCAGTAGGTGTAAATGCCTCAAGCATTTTCACAGTGACTCTAGCCATTCTAAAAACCTTAGTATTTTGATTGCTGAATTTTACCCCATTTTTACCCCATAGAAGAAACTTGTTCTCACTGGATGCAACTGGACACCAAAGGATAGTAAAACACCATTAAACCCGGCAAAAACAATAGCTTGAAGGCCTACTTCTTGTCCACCACCTTCCAGCACCGTCCATTCATTAAAAGCATGGGGTGCAAGGGGTAGAGTGTTCGAATCACTCCGTCCCGACCATATAAATCAAAGGGTTACAGTTAACAGCTGTAACCCTTTTTTATTACCTTGCACATAACCTGTTCTCCCCTTTACAACAGTCACAGCATTATTTTGATACGGCGTTTTTCTTGAGCACCTAGACTATCGTCACTGGTCTCGCTGCTTGTGCTTCACAATAAAAAAACAGACACTCTAATAAAGTCTTTACTCACAATGAGCAGTGCCGTGCCTATACATCCTGACAATAAAACCGATCAAAAAGGAAGGCATTCGCATGCACCGACTGTGAATCAAGATACGTCAGCCAACTCACGTATCTACAAACTCACCCAAATGTACCGCGCACTCAGCGAAATCAACCAAGCCATTATTCGCGTGAGTGACGAGAGCGAACTGTTTCCTCTCGTTTGCCAGGTCGCTGTTGATTTTGGTGGTGCCAGTATAGCTTGGATCGGGATTGCTGACCCGCAGTCAGAACGCATCATTGCGGTCGAAAACTTTGGGACTGGTGCGGATTATCTGCAGAATATCCAAATTTCAACACGACAAGACAAAGCGCAAGGCCGTGGGCCTGCAGCCACGGCTTATCATCAGAACCAGGCTGTTATTATCAATGACTGGATCAGTAGCCCATTAACAGCGCCCTGGCATAAACAAGCAAGCCGCTTTCACTGGGCTAGCGGCGGCAGCTTTCCAATTCAGCGCAATGGCCAACCTTTTGCAGTGTTGTCGGTGTATCACCAGGCCAAGGATTTTTTCGACAGCGAAACAATTGGCCTTCTCGAAGAAATGACCCGCGACATCAGTTTTGCCCTCGACAACTTCGATCGTGAGCGCGAGCGTCTTGACGCTTTAGATACGTTGCGTACTAATGAACAACATTTCCGCGCTTATTTCGAACGCTCTTTATTTGGTATGGCCGCAGCGCGTCCTGATAAAAGTTGGATAGAAGTCAATCAAGCGCTATGCGACATGCTTGGCTATACAGCTGGTGAGCTTGTACAGACATCATGGGATGCGCTAACCCACCCTGATGATCTAGACGCTAACAACGCACTCTTTCAGCAGTTAATAGACGGCAGCATCGACGATTTCGCTCTGGAAAAACGCTTTATCAAAAAATCCCGTGACATCGTCGACGCCCATGTAGCTATACGCGCGGTGCGTAATCAGGATGGCAGCCTCGCCTATTCGGTATCACTGATTGAAGACATATCACTGCGCAAAATGGCTGAACAACGTGAAAAAATGCGCCAGCACACGTTAGAAAAAGTGGCCAAAGGCAGCACTCTGCAAGAGATTATGCTGCAGGTCATCCAGTCGGTAGAATCAATTTACCATGGAGCAATGTGTTCTATTCTTTTAATAGATAAAGAAGGCAAGGAGCTTCTGAGTGTTACAGCGCCTAGCGTGCCAAGCTTTTTTAGAAACGCCATTAATGATGCAGGAAATGGCATAGGTGCCGGCTGTTGTGCAGCAACAGCACTGACCGGGGCGCGGGTCATTGTCGAAGATATCGCTGCTCACCCATATTGGGAAAACTGTAAAGACCTTGGCGCCTCGGAAAATACGGGGTCGTTTTGGTCTGAGTCGATCCGCTCCACATCAGGCTTAGTCTTAGGTATCTTTGCCATTTATCGCAAAGAGCCAAGCGTCCCAGATCAACAAAAAATCGCCTTGATAGAAAGCGCTGTCAACTTGCTTGGCATCGCAATCGAGCGGATTCGCGCGCAAGAAGAGCTTCACTTAGCATCCTACATCTACACTAATATTTCGGAAGGCGTGCTGGTCAGCGACGCCAATCATAAAATTATTGCGCTCAACTCGGCCTTTACTAAAATGACTGGCTACAGCCTTGATGAGATCCGAGGTAAACACCCTTTCCTACTCCACTCCGACCGTCACGACGCTGATTTCTTTGACAATATGCGCCAAGAAATCACTCAACGAGGGCATTGGCAGGGGGAGATTTGGAACCGTCGTAAAGATGGGGAAACCTTTCTAACATGGCTCACCATCAATGCTATTCGCAATGATAAAGGCGACATTCAACGTTATATCTCCATCGGTTCAGATATCACCAACAAAGCGCGTTCAGACGAGCTGATTTGGCGCCAAGCCAACTACGACTTCCTTACCAGCTTACCTAACCGTTATATGTTTCAGGATCGCTTAGATCAGGAAATACGCAAATCTCTACGTGAAAAGTCTTTACTGGCCTTGCTGTTTATTGACCTTGACCATTTCAAAGATGTTAACGACACCCTCGGCCACTCTGTGGGTGACAAACTGCTCGTGAAGGCTGCGGAGCGAATCAGTAGCTGTGTACGTGATTCCGATACTGTGGCACGCATGGGTGGTGACGAGTTCACTGTTATTCTACCCAAGCTGCACAACACTATGGACGCTGAAAAAGTGGCTGCGCAAATCATCAGTCTGCTGGCAGAACCTTATTACGTCGATAGTGAAACCATCTATGTCGGTGCCAGTATTGGCATTGCCTTTTGCCCGAACGACTCTTGCGAAGTTGATCAACTGCTCAGCAACGCGGATCAGGCAATGTACGCATCTAAAGCATTGGGTCGCAACCGCCTCAGTTATTTTACCCAATCCTTGCATGATGAAGCCCGTGCTCGCCTGAAGCTGTTAAATGATATGCGCTCGGCTGTTGAGAACCAGCAGTTTGAGCTTTATTTTCAGCCCATCATCGATCTTGCTAGCGGGCGCATCTGCAAGGCAGAAGCACTCATACGCTGGCATCATCCAAAGCGTGGATTAGTTAGTCCTGCTGAGTTTATTCCTCTAGCTGAAGAATCCGGTTTAATAGTTGGAATCGGTGACTGGGTTTTTCGTGAAACTGCATCCAAAGCAAAACGCTGGCGTGAACTATTTAATAGCGAGCTACAAATATCGTTAAATATGTCTCCGGTCCAATTTCAGAGTGACACTCTAAATATCAGCGACTGGCTGACTTACTTGCAAGCAATCGAGTTACCGGCGAAGCACCTGAGTATCGAGATCACTGAAGGCTTGCTGCTCAATGCCAGTGATAACATCAAAGACAAGCTACTCCAATTTCGTGACGCCGGGATCCAAGTTGCTATTGATGATTTTGGTGTGGGCTACTCGGCACTATCCTATCTGCGGCGATTCGATATTGACGAACTCAAAATTGATCAGTCGATTATCCAAAACATTGAAACTGAGCACAATGACTTGGTACTGTGCGAGGCCATTGTCATCATGGCGCATAAACTTGGTCTGAAAGTTACCGCAGAAGGGATTGAAACAGAGACGCAACATCGTCTTTTGTTAGAGATCGGCTGTGATTTGGGCCAAGGCTACTTTTTCTCGCGCCCTTTAACCTCTGCAGCATTTGAACAACTTCTCATCAATATCATGGAAAATAACTGAAAAACCATTGCTTACTCGAGCGAACAATCAAAGTTTCTATTCTCCGGTTACAAACTGCTGCACGCTGTTGTACTGAGCATGGATATGCAGTCGCAGAAAGAGCACCTTAGCCTAGCAAGCCTCTTTACTAAGCCATTAAACAATATAGTTACAGGCGGTTGTATCGAAGTATCGGCAACCAGCCTGCCCCTATTTAGCGAGCAGGCTGGTCAGCACAAGGTTTCACTTATTAAAGTGGATGACAGTTCGGATGCTTTTACCCTCATGCATCAGCTCAAAAGCTTCATTGATATTGTCCAGAGCCATGGTGTGGGTAATAAAGTGATCCAACTTAAACTCACCTTTTAAATAGCGCTCAACATAGTCCGGTAATTCAGAGCGCCCTTTAACACCACCAAATGCCGAACCACGCCAGACGCGGCCGGTCACCAGCTGGAATGGGCGCGTGCTGATCTCCTGCCCTGCACCGGCCACACCAATAATCACCGACTCACCCCAACCTTTATGGCAGCACTCTAACGCCGAGCGCATCACATTTACGTTACCAATGCACTCAAATGAGTAATCAACGCCGCCATCGGTCAGCTCAACAATCACATCCTGAATCGGCTTGTCATAGTTCTGCGGATTGATGCAATCAGTCGCACCCAACTGACGGGCTAAATCAAACTTACCCTCATTGATATCAATGGCAATAATGCGACTGGCCTTGGCCATCACCGCGCCGATAATGGCTGACAGACCAATACCACCTAAGCCAAAAATAGCCACGGTAGCGCCTTCTTCCACCTTGGCTGTATTCATCACTGCGCCCATGCCGGTAGTCACACCACAACCTAGCAAGCACACTTCTTCCAGCGGCGCTGCGGGATTGACCTTAGCCAACGAAATTTCTGGCAGCACCGTGTATTCAGAAAAAGTTGAGCAACCCATGTAGTGATAAATTGGCTGGCCGTCTTTATGAAAACGCGTGGTGCCATCTGGCATCAAGCCTTGCCCTTGGGTTTCACGGATCTTCTGACACAGGTTGGTCTTTCCTGACAGGCAAAATTTACATTCACCACACTCAGGGGTGTACAAAGGAATGACATGATCACCGACGGCAACACTGGTCACGCCTTCACCAATGGACTCAACAATACCGCCACCCTCGTGACCCAACACACAAGGGAAAACACCTTCTGGGTCATCGCCGGACAGGGTAAACGCATCGGTATGACAGACACCACTGGCCACGATGCGCACGCGTACCTCGCCTTTTTGTGGTGGCATCACATCAATTTCTTCAATGGACAGAGGCTGGCCTGGGCCCCAGGCGATAGCCGCTTTGGACTTGATAGATTGTGTCATCAGCTTTATTCCTCTATTTGCGGATTATGTCAGGCAAGATCAGAGCACATCAGCGCCACATAGCAGCAACGCGCTGCCTGTTCAGCGTGATTTCTGCCAGGCTTAGACTGCCTTTTAGGTCAATACTGCTTTCAATGAGGCCATTATAGTTGTTAACTGTGGCAAGATAATCAGCCTACTTTGTAATTTACCTTTACCAACAGGTAACAATCAGCTCATATTTAAACGCACTGGCCTGATCGATTTAAAGCCGCTGCACAAAAACTTAACGACCCACTACCGCACCAACTCAAACACAAACACAAAGTCAGGCCAGCTAATAAGCGCCGTCACTGCTGTGTAGGAACAACCATCGCGCACAAGATACATAAGACTTTTCAGGAGTGAGCATGCTGTATAACTGGGAAGGTATTACCGAATTCGTCACCGTTGCTGAGACAGAAAGCTTTACCCTAGCGGCAAAAAAACTAGGCATTTCAACTGCACATGCCAGCCGCCAAGTCAGTGTGCTGGAAGCACGCTTGGCCACCAAGCTGTTACAGCGCACCACCCGTAAAGTCAGTATTACCGAGGCGGGAACACTCTATTACCAGCGCTGCCGCCAGTTACTGGATGACTTACAGGATGCCGAGCACGCGCTCAGCGATTTGCACAGCAAACCCACTGGCAAGCTGAAGATCACCGCACCGATCACCTATGGCGAGCAGACCATTGCGCCACTGATTAATAATTTCATCAGTCGCTACCCTGAACTCGAGGTCGAACTGCACCTAAGCAACCAGAAAATGGATCTGGTTGGCGAGGGTTATGATCTAGCCATTCGTCAAGGACAGCTACAGGACTCCAGCATGATGGCTAAACGTCTAGCCTCACGCACCCTCTATGTCTGCGCCACGCCAGCCTACCTGGCTAAGTTTGGCCAACCGAGCACGCTAGCCGAGCTTAATCAACATAACTGTTTGCAGGGCTCTTTGGATCACTGGCGCTTTCAGGACAAAGGCAAAGCACGCAATATCCACGTCAGCGGCAATCTGCGCTGTAACAGTGGCCGCGCCTTAGCCGACGCTGCGCTAAAAGACGTGGGAATTGTGCAACTGCCTGGAGAATATGTCCTCAACTCTATCCACAATGGGCAATTGGTCGCACTGCTTGATGAGTACCGCGCACCTATCGAAGGGGTTTGGGCGATTTATCCACACAACCGCAACCTGCTACCCAAAGTACGCATGCTGATCGACTATCTTGATCAGCAATTATCCCAGCAGCAGAGCTAGAGTCTTGGTTGGCGGCTGCTAACCTAAACATCTTTATCGGCACGACAAGCACAGGGCCAGAGCCGTCGGGCAACAAGGCAGTCTATTTCCCTGTAGTTTGTAACAGCTGCATCTGATTTCACGCAACTAATACAAATCAAGGTGTAGAGCATAGGTTCAATTTATTCTTCTTACTGGTTTACCCAATAGAGGATTTCACATGAGCACTTCTGCTGCAGAACCCAGTTACACCGCCTACCCTTTTGATGCGCGTGCCATTGCCCACCGTTTTCGCCATTCTGCGATTTTTGGTGCGCTGGATGCACTCAATCCAGGCGAAGCAATGCGTTTCGTCAACGATCACGATCCATTGCCGCTCCTCAATCAGATGCAGCAACGCTATGGCGATCGCGTACGGGTTGTTTATCAACAGCGTGAGCCGGGCGCGATTATGATTGATTTCATCATAATGGCGTAAGCAACAACTGCATGTTTTTTAAGCTCGCAGAAACGAAAAAACCCGTTAAGCATCAACTACTTAACGGGTTTTCGTAATATGGCGCAGTGGACGGGACTCGAACCCGCGACCCCCGGCGTGACAGGCCGGTATTCTAACCAACTGAACTACCACTGCGCAATTCTTGAAAGATTATGGTGGGTGATGACGGGATCGAACCGCCGACCCTCTGCTTGTAAGGCAGATGCTCTCCCAGCTGAGCTAATCACCCATGGTCTTTCGAAGAGGTGCGTATGATAGACAGCAGAAATGCTTTTGGCAAGTGCAACCGACGTTGTAGGCAAAATAAAAAGCCTTCTCACTCATTTCTAAGCAGAAGGCTTGCATACGCTAGGCTATAGCAGTTGAATCTGCAGCTTAGCTGTTATCAATAATCACCTTCAGCGCTTTTTCTTTGCTGGCATTAGAGAACACCTCATAGGCACGCATAAAATCAGCAAATGGGAAGCGGTGGGTGATCATCTCCGCAGGCTTGAGCTTGCCGGACTGTACGTTTTTCAACAACATCGGCGTAGTGTTGGTATTGACCAAGCCCGTGGTCAAAGTGATGTTTTTAATCCATAAGTCTTGCAGCTGCAGATCAACACTGGAGCCGTGCACACCAACATTGGCAATATTGCCGCCTGGGCGCACAACGGCTTGGCAGATATCAAAGGTCGCGGCAATACCTACAGCCTCAATCACCACATCAATGCCATCTTTAGTCATCGCCAGCAGCTCAGCCGCCGCATCACTGGTCGCACTATTGATCACATCCGTAGCACCGAAAGTTTTCGCCATAGCTAAGCGCGAGTCATCGATATCGACCATAATTAAGCGCGCCGGCGAGAAAAACTGTGCGGTTAATAACGCGGCCATTCCAATCGGCCCGGCACCAATAATGGCGACCGTATCGCCAGGCTGCACCGCGCCGTAGAGCACGCCAATTTCAAAACCAGTGGGTAAAATATCACTGAGCATCACCAGCGCTTCTTCATCAGCGCCTTCGGGGACATGGTGCAAGCTGTTATCCGCATGCGGTGTGCGTACATATTCTGCTTGGGTACCATCGATCAAGTGGCCAAGAATCCAGCCGCCATCCTCACAATGGGAATACAGTTGTTTTTTGCAGTAATCACATTTGCCGCAGGCACTGACGCAAGAAATAATCACTCGGTCGCCTTTTTTAAAGCGGGTTACAGCGCTACCCACTTCTTCAACGATGCCAACGCCTTCGTGGCCGAGAATGCGCCCTGGCGTCACCGCAGGCACATCACCTTGCAGAATGTGCAGGTCAGTTCCGCAAATGGTGGTTTTAACAATTTTAACAATGGCATCGGTGGGTTGCAGGATTTTTGGTGCGGGCACCGTCTCTAACGACTTAACACCTGGGCCACCGTAAACAATAGCTTGCATTTCACTTGGCATAGTCATGCTTAATTCCTCACTTGTGTCACCGTCCAAACTAGACGTGGGTTGTCAGCGCAGTTGCAAAAGCAAATGGAGCGACTTACTGACTCATCATCGACTGAGTGTGGGTATTAGACAATGACACGCGTCACATAAGCAGGATTGATATATCTAAGCTTAAAGTATGAGTAGGGCAATATGGAATCCACTCCCGTCCGAGCGAGTTATTTGGACTGCACCCTGTACGAGCAGGTCGTACCCGCGACAGCTGTTGCAAACACGGCGTTTCTTACAAGCACAACGCAGATTGAGCAGGTCCGGTCGCTGCTATGGCCAGTTCATACAGGGCTCAGTATTTTAAAAAAAGAACAATTTAAGAGTCCCAGAAAAGGGCTGCACTCCACGTTGGTCAGCTCATACAAGAGTAGCGCCAGTCCTTTAGCTCGACTCAATGGCTAAGGGGTGTGTCACAGCGATGGTGGAGGGCGTTATGGTTGTACCATATGCCAAGACCTCAACGCCGGCTGCTTTAGCTTCATCCAGTGCTGCAGCGTACTCAGGGTCGATTTCTTTGGCCGCACGCACAGCTGTAATCCCGCTTAGATTAACGCAATAGATCAACACCGCACGCTGACCACTGGTGGCCAATGCGCTTAACTCCCGCAGATGTTTAGCCCCACGCGTGGTCACTGCATCAGGAAAAGCCGCTGTATCAGTACCAGCAAAACCCAAGGTGACGCTCTTCACTTCCACAAACACTGACTGCTGATCAAAGGCTAAGCAAAAATCTGCACGGCTGTTTTCTTCGCCGTACTTTACTTCACGGCGCAGTTGGCTAAAGCCGGCCAGTTCAGTAATCACTCCAGCCATGAGCGCTTCTTCGACTAAACGATTGGCGCGCCCAGTATTAATGCAGGCCATGCGCCCGTGCGGGGTTTCGACCAATTCCCAAGTGGCTTTAAGCTTGCGCTTAGGGTCGTCATTGCGACTGAACCAGACTCGCGCGCCTTCGGCCATGCAGTTCTTCATCGAGCCGGTATTGGCGCAATGCGCGGTGAGCAGACTGCCATCGGCGCATTCGATATCGGCAAAAAAACGCTTATAACGTTTCAATAAGCGCCCTTCTTCTAAGACGGGATCAAACTGCATGTTGCGCCTTCCAGCTGATTAAGCCGCGAGCAATACGCTCAACCGCTTGCTCTAGACGCGGCACGCTTTGCGTATAGGAAAAACGTACGTGCTGATGGGCGCGCGAACGGCCAAAATCAACCCCTGGGGTAATCGCCACTTGTTCGGTTTCTAAGAAGTGACGGCAAAAATCAAAGGCATCACCGCCAAAGCCTGAAATATCGGCATACAGATAAAACGCCCCCTGCGGCTCCACTTCAATCTTAAAACCCAACTCACGCAGCGCCGGTAATAAGTAATCGCGGCGCGCAGCAAATTCAGCGCGACGCTCTTCAAATATCGCGATCGTCTCTGGCTCAAAACAAGCCAAGGCAGCATGTTGTGACAAAGTCGGCGCACTGATATAAATATTTTGCGCCAGCTTTTCCAGCTCAGGCACCGCTGCTTCTGGCGCGACTAACCAGCCTAAGCGCCAGCCGGTCATGCCAAAGTATTTAGAAAAACTGTTAAGGACAAAGGCATCGTTATCCACTTCTAAAACACTGCTGGCATCCATGCCATAGGTCAGGCCATGGTAAATTTCATCCACTACCAAATGCCCACCGCGCTGATGCAGTGCCGCTGATAATGCCGCCAGCTCGTCTCTACTCAATACAGTACCGGTTGGATTTGCCGGTGACGCTACCAAAGCGCCGACACTGTCTTGATCCCAATAGCGCTCAACTAAGTCTGCAGTAAGCTGGTAATTCACCTCAGGCCCGACCGGCACCAACTGGGCATTACCTTCAACTAAACGCAAAAAGTGACGGTTACAGGGATAGCCCGGATCAGCCAGCAACCAATGCTTACCTGGATCAACCAATAAGGCACTGGCCAGCAGCAACGCGCCGGAACCGCCGGGGGTAATCATAATCCGCTCGGGGTTAATATCTAGGCCGTAACGGCTGGCATAAAAACCCGCGATTGCCTCACGCAAAGCCGGCAAACCGCGCGCTGCGGTATAGCGTGTATGCCCCGAGGCTAACGCGGCTTGGCCAGCCTGAATAATAGGTTCTGCGGTATTGAAATCAGGCTCGCCAATTTCTAAATGAATCACGTCATGGCCTGCAGCTTGCAGCTCATTGGCACGCTGTAATAGCACCATCACATGAAAGGGTTCAATTGCGCGACTGCGGGCGCTATAGGAAAAAGACATGCTATTCACTCTTAAAAATAACGGGGTAAATCGAGCGCTTACTTAAATTCAGCAAGCTCATCCATACTCTGCGCATTAGCGTTAAATACAGGAGCACTCAATTGTTCTAACTGTCTGAGTTGCAGCTGAGAAATATACTGCGTCAGTGTAAAACCAAATCGACTGGCAAGCTGAGCAAGATCTCCACTTCAAATTGGGCAAACTGTCCAACTGAGGCGGTATGCGCTAACGCCTTAGACCCTGAGCCAGCGTCTAAGATACCAAGCAGAGCAGATTATGCCTGCCAATCCAGTTTGGCTTCAGTCAGCGCAGGCGCCAAGCTCAGCACGCATTAAGCGCTGGCAAGAGTGACACGGCATTGATCCAACAAACGCAGCTGAGTACGGCAGCCGACAACACTATTATGACAATTGACGGGGCGTGCGATAGAGCCAAAAGAGCACAGGCGTGGCCAAGGCTAACAAAACGATGACAGGAAACTCAAGGCCGATTACTTTTGCCAGCGCAGCTGCCCAAGCCGGAATACAGGCATACCATAAAGCCTGCAAACGGATATGCATTAAGTTCTGCCAAGCGTCTGATTCTTGCCCAGTGTGCCGCGCCTTACCCACAGCAATCACCGCATGTTTAAAGCGCTGAAACGGCTTATTATTTAAAAATAACAATGATAAAGAAACAGCAAAAAATGACAGTGACAGCAGTTCTGTTTGTTGTCCCAAATCGAAACTACGCGTAGGAAACAACCACACAGGAAACATAGCAACAGTCAGTTGTAGCCACCAGAGCACACGCAAGGTACGACGCGCTTCGTTCGGATTCACGATTCGTGCTCAGCCTGATGTTCACGACCAAGCAAGTGACCTAATTTTCCAGCTTTAGTTGCTAGGTACAATTTATTGTATGAGTTCTGGCCGACCTGCAATGGCACACGCAAGGCAACCTCAACACCAAAACCTTGCATCGCTTTGACTTTACGTGGGTTATTGGTCATTAGTTTCAACGAATGCACTCCTAAGTGGTCGAGCATCGGCTGACAAATCGAGTAATCACGTAAATCCGCAGCAAAACCTAGCTGTTCATTGGCCTCAACCGTATCAGCCCCGCCATCTTGCAAATGATAGGCACGAATTTTATTCAGCAGACCAATACCGCGACCTTCTTGGCGCAGGTATAACAAGACCCCGCGCCCTTCTTCGGCAATCGCGCGCAAAGCAGCTTCAAGTTGTGCGCCACAATCGCAGCGCAAGCTAAACAAGGCATCACCGGTTAGGCACTCAGAGTGCAAGCGGCCGAGCACAGGTTCGCCATCGGCAATATTCCCTAAGGTTAAGGCCACATGCTCTTTAGCAGTCTCTTCATCAAAGAAACCATGCATAGTGAACTCAGCAAACGGGGTGGGTAATTTGGAGGCAGCGACAAAAACGACAGACACCAGAATAACTCCTAGGCTTTTATAGGTGGCGCATTGTAGCGCTTCACCTCTGACTCGAACAGGCAATCCGACATTATGTTAATCATGGATTAATAAAGTGCTCACTCAAACAACGCATCTAACGCCTCTTCAAGGCGCGTGACAGCGATCACTTGCAAGCCAGGTAAGGTTTCTCGTGGCGCATTAGCTTTAGGCACAATGGCACGTTTAAAGCCGTGTTTGGCCGCTTCTTTTAAGCGTTCCTGCCCACTGGGCACCGGGCGAATTTCACCAGACAAACCAATCTCACCAAAGACTAATAAGCCATGCTCCAGCGGGCGGTTGCGCAAACTGGAAATAATCGCCGCCATCAAGGCTAAGTCTGATGCGGTCTCCAGCACTTTCACCCCGCCGACCACATTAAGAAAGACATCTTGGTCGTGAGTGGGAATACCGCCATGACGGTGCAACACGGCGAGCAACATGGCCAAACGGTTCTGATCCAGCCCGACGGTTACCCGACGTGGATTACCCAAGTGACTGGTGTCAACCAAGGCTTGCACTTCAATCAGCATCGGCCGCGAGCCTTCCCAAGTCGCCATGACTACACTGCCGGATACCGCTTCTTGCGCACGATTAAGAAAAATAGCCGAGGGGTTCGAGACTTCTTTTAAACCGCGATCCGTCATACCAAACACGCCCAGCTCGTTGACCGCACCAAAGCGGTTTTTCACTGCACGCAGCATACGTAAGCGGCCATCGGATTCACCTTCAAAATACAAGACGGTATCCACCATGTGCTCCAGCACCCTTGGCCCGGCTAACGCACCGTCTTTAGTGACATGCCCCACTAGGAAAATCGCGGTGCCGCTTTGCTTGGCATAACGCACCAACAAAGCGGCACTTTCACGTACTTGCGAGACACCACCGGGAGCGGATTGCAATTGCTCAGTAAAAATCGTTTGAATCGAATCAATCACCATCACCCGTGGTTTTTCCCGGCGCGCCACAGCTAATATCGTCTCAATGCAGGTTTCAGTCATGACCTTAAGCTTGTCTTGCGGCAAATCCAAGCGGCGCGCGCGCATGGCTACTTGCTGTTGGGATTCTTCACCGGTCACATACAACGCGGCAATGGTTTTGGCCATATTGCACATGGTTTGCAGAAGGATAGTGGATTTACCTATACCTGGATCACCACCAAGCAACACCACCGAGCCATCAACTAAGCCACCACCGAGAACACGATCAAGCTCGCCTGATTGCGTGGAAAAGCGCGGGACTTCTTCGACACTGACTTGCGCTAGGGTTTTCAACTCTGCCTGATCACCCGCCCAGCCAGCACGGCCACTTTTCTCTGTGGCGCCAGCTTCAATCATTGTCTCAACCAGCGTATTCCAGACTCCACACTCGCCACATTGGCCAGCCCATTTTGGAAAAGTAGACCCACATTCTGTACAGCCGTACATACGCTTGGCCTTCGCCATACTGCGCTCCCCTGTTTACGATGTTATTTATTTTTCTGTGTCTGATTTTTAATGCACTGGTATTGTATACAGCGGTCTAGCAAATGCAAACTCACAACCCTTCACTCTTCTTGCAAAGCATGCTGATAATCAATAGCAGTGCGCGGGTTTTGTGGCAAGCACAGCCATGGATGGCGTAGCGCCCGAATTACGCCAGGATGGCGTATTGAGGGAAGAACAATACTTGCACGCTGCGACACACACAGACCATGCTCAATGCTTTTGATTATCGCTTAATAGATGCGGTGTATGCCGTACTTCGGAATTGGTGTTTGTCCGTCGATGAACCCATCCTGGGTTCAACTCCGGCGCTTCGCCATCCCTGGCTCGCTCATCACACCAACCCCGAAGTACTGGTTGACCAACGGCGTTGTTAGCACTATTGATATAAGGCGCGTCTAATTCTGAATATTTTGAGCTTAAATATGAGCTTTGTAACAAATACTACATTTGCGTAATAATCGAACTCTTACAAAACCAGCAAAGCATATTGATGCTCAATGCTTTTGCTTCAAAAGAGCCATGCTACAGACTTGAAAACCACATCAATATTCAACGAGCACCGTACAGGTGACGTGGCAAGCGTAGCCATAGATGGCGCAGCGCCCGAATCCACGCCAGGATGGCGTATTGAGGGAAGAACAACATCTGCACGCTGCGACACACACAGACTATGCTCAATGCTTTTGAATAAAAAAATATGAGCCTTGCGGGCGAACCGCCCGCGCTCCACTTGCTCTACGTATTAAATAGAGCCAAAACCATTAACCACCACAACCGCCACAGCAGCCGCCAGCCGGGTGCGTCAGTTTACGCATCAAGATCGCTTGCAGCGCAGTGCACTGCTGCTCAAGCAACTGCGTATCATCAGCACTGAGCGTTTCTGTGCCCGCTTGCACTGCGGCTAAACGCGCAGCTAACTGCTCATACTCAGCAACTCGACCAGCAAAGCTCGGATCATCATCACACAGGTCAATTAAGTCTTGCGCAAGGTTTGGTGCATCTTTAATCAAAGGGTGAACTGCAGTTGTCATTACAAAGTCCTCGTTGTCGTGTTTTAAAAACAATACAGCGCGCAGCAAAAATCACACTTGATTGCAGTCAAGAGCTTTTAATTAGCAAACAACTTGCCCTTAATACAAATGAGAAGTATTCTTATTTGAACCAGTTAACCAACACCACAGGACAACCCTATGACCTATTTTATTGATGCTTGGCTCGATCGCCCACAACCCTACCTGCGTATTATTAACCGCCTAACAGGTCAAGTTTGCGTACAGATCGAAGGAGAGGATTTAGAAGAGTTGCGCGAACAAGGCGCGCTAGATATAAATGATTTAAACAGCCCTGAACCTTTACTGATTAAAGAACAGGTGCGTGATTTATTTTTAATGCGCTATGCCCAAGCAGCACGCATGGGCACAGCATAGGTTTTAGCTAATTAAGCTACAACTTCAAGCAATTCCACATCAAACACTAGGGTGCTGTGCGCAGGAATAGTGCCGACTGCTTGGCTACCATATGCCAATTCACTCGGTACATATAAACGCCACTTGCTACCACAATTCATTAACTGTAGCGCTTCAGTCCAGCCAGCAATCACGCCCGATACTGGGAACTCTGCTGGCTCGCCGCGCTGATAAGAGCTATCAAACACTGAACCGTCAATTAAGGTACCGTGATAATGCACACGCACAGTGCTTTCGCCCGATGGCTGCGCGCCTTCACCGCTCTCAACCACTTCATACTGCAGACCTGACGCTAAAGTTGTTACGCCATCTTTTTTAGCATTTGCTGTTAGAAACTCAATACCATCAGCGGCTGCAGCTTTAGCTTGAACTTCTGCTTCAGCTTCCATGCGCTCACGGATCACAGTGAAGCTGGCATTCAGATCTTCGCCAGAAACAAGCAATGCATCACCATTAACTGCACCACGCAAACCAGCGATAACCGCATCGATACTCAGACCTGGCGGTGGGTTTTGACGCAACTGCTCACCCATTTGACGGCCAATACCATAACTTACTCGTGTTTCATCAGTGCTCAGATCTAACTCAGACATGCATGCCTCCATTGGCAAATAAAAACCGCACGTTGCGGTGGATTGAAAGTCAATATCAGGGCAGTATCCTAACAGAGCCACTATAAAAACCCGAGCTAAAAACCATACTCTTTAACCCTTTGCGGAGAGATTGATGATGATTCGCTATCTATTACTGATCAGCATGCTGGCTTTGAGTGCTTGCCAATCCAACCGGCTGGCTGAGTTGGATTATCAGCCTGAACGCAATTACCAATCTCTGCAAAGCTGGCAATGGGCCGAGCCTGCAATACAATTTGTACCCGACGCTGACCAGCATAAAAGTGATCTGGATGCTGAACGTGTGCGCAACGCCATTAGCCAACAATTAATCCAACAAGGGTTGCAGCACAGTGCCAAGGCGCAATTACAGGTGCGCGCTTGGTTAATTACCGAAGAGCAGCAACAGCGAACGCAGGTGATGCAAAGTGATTACTGGGGTGGGATTTGGGGGCCCAGCTTACGAGCAGAAAGCTATGACACAACCTATACCACGCAAAAACTGCAAATCGATCTGCTCGACGCCAACAATCAGCAGCTGATTTGGCGCGGAAGCGACAGCTGGATACTACCAAAACAGCGTATCAGCCCTACAGCGCGAGAGACGCAACTACGCCAGCAGGTGCAGCATATTTTACAGAATTTCCCACCCTACTAAGCCCTCAGAGCATTATAAATCCGCATAAATACTGCATTTTTATGGCAAGATAGCCCTTTATAATTGTGCTTTAGAGTGATGTATGTCCGCACCTGTTTACTGGTCCTTACTGGCTATGGCATTTGTTTCCGGGGCACTGGTGCCGCTGCAAGCTGGCATTAACGGCTTGCTGGCCAAACAAGTCTCCAGCGTTTTAAATGCTGCCACTGTGTCATTTATAGTCGGCGCTTTGGCTTTATTGGTTTTAGCACTATTGCAACGCGACGCTGTCAGCATTGAATCGCTCAAGGGGCTGCACTGGTGGCATTGGGCAGGCGGCCTACTGGGGGCTTTCTTTGTATTTACTGCAGCCTTTGTCGCGCCGCGCATTGGCGCTGTTTTGTTTATGGCGTTGGTGCTGCTGGGTCAACTCAGCAGTGCGGTTTTTCTCGATCACCAAGGCTGGATTGGCTACAAAGAAATTCCAATTAATTTTGGTAAAATTGCTGGTCTGCTGCTGATTGTATGTGGCATTTGGGTGGTGCGCCGCAGCTAAACCCTGTCTAAACCCGCCTAATAATGGGTTGCAGCTTAACTGCAAACAAGTAAAACCAAGATAACAGCACGCTGCACTGGGCAACACTTCAGCCTAAACGCGGTCTCGACTATGCTATTGCCATGTAAATTAAGTGAGTCAGTTATGCGCATTTTGTTTATTGCTTTTCTATGTTTATTGCAGCTGCCTGCCTATGCCAGTTTCCTCACTCAAGCGGGCAGCAACTCAAGCACTGCAACCTTTAATAACAGTGCTGATTTCTTACCCGTTGAGCAGGCATTTACAGCCCAAGCCATTGAAAAATCAGACAGCAGCGTTGCTATTCGCTTTAGCAATGCCGATGGTTATTATCTGTACCGCCATCGCCTATCCTTTAGCACTGCATCGCCAGGGGTCAGCTTTGGCGAGCCGCAACTGCCCGATGGCGAAGCACGCAGCGATGAGTTTTTTGGAGATATTGAGGCCTATTACGGCAGCTTAGATATTATTTTGCCGGTGACCAACCCCGACAACCTGCCTTATACCTTAGATGTAGGCTACCAAGGCTGCGCTGATCAAGGCCTGTGTTACCCGCCTGAGGTGCTGTCCTTTGACCTCAATCAGCCGGTTAGCAGTGCAAGCGACTCTCTGTGGACTTGGCAAGAAATTGCGCTGTTTTTTCTTGCTGGTTTAGGCCTGACCTTTACCCCCTGCGTCTTACCCATGCTGCCAATTTTGACCGGTGTGGTGTTGCGCGGTGAGATTGGCGGTGCGCGCAGCTTTGTCTTGTCCAGCGTTTACGTGGTCTCGATGGCCCTATGTTTTGCTGTACTGGGCGCGCTCATGGGCGTGTTCGGTGCCGAGTTGAATATCCAAGCACGTCTACAGTCACCTTGGGTATTGATCCCTTTTGCCGCGTTTTTTGCCCTGTTTGCCTTAGCCATGTTTGGCCTGTTTGAAATGCGTCTGCCACAGTTTATCAGCAGTCCATTGCAGACCTTATCCGGAAAAACCGAAGGCGGCTCTATTATTGGCGCGGCAGTGCTTGGGGTGTTTTCCAGCTTGCTGGTGTCGCCCTGCGTCTCTGCTCCTTTAGCAGCTGCTCTGTTATATATCAGTGCCAGCGGTGATGCTTGGGGTGGCGGTTTGAAACTGCTGGCACTGGGATTGGGCATGGGCGCACCCTTGGTACTGTTTGCCACCGGCGGCGGTAAAGTCTTGCCTAAATCAGGTGCTTGGATGCTGGCGGTGCGCAATGCCTTTGGCGTACTGCTGCTGGCCGTTGCCCTCTGGCTACTGGACCGTGTCCTGCCAGGCCCAGTCACGCTGATGCTATGGGGCGCACTCGCGGCAGGCGTGGCGATTCAATTGGGCACCTTAGAGTTCGGTAAAAAATCAGCCACACAAAAAATGGCGCAACTACTTGGTTTAGTGCTGCTGGTCTATGCGCTAGCTGCGTGGATCGGTGCATTGCAAGGCCAATCCAACCCGCTGCAACCGCTGCCCAGCAGCAGTAGCGGCCTGATGTTCAATACTAACAGTAACATCAG
The DNA here is from genome assembly GCA_964385265.1 of uncultured Thiopseudomonas sp. Classification (GTDB taxonomy): domain Bacteria; phylum Pseudomonadota; class Gammaproteobacteria; order Pseudomonadales; family Pseudomonadaceae; genus Denitrificimonas. Next base: position 30,382 of record CAYLOI010000020.1, on the reverse strand, counting down.
CAGTGCAAGCAATAACGCCGCTAGCAACTCTGCGGCATGGTTAACAATAACTGATGTGGATGCCTTGCAACGTCAACTGGCTCAGGCGCAACAAGCCGGTCAGCCAGCCATCGTCGACTGGTATGCGGACTGGTGCATCAGCTGCAAAGTAATAGAACGTAATGTGTTGGAACAACCGCAAGTGCGCGAATTGCTTCAACAAGGCAATTATCAATTATTGCGTTTAGACATCACCGAAAACACACCAGAACACCGCGCACTGCTCAATCAATTTAAGCTGTTTGGCCCGCCGGTGATTCAGTTTTTTGCCGAGAATGGCAGCGAGCAGGAAACGTTGCGCGTGGTCGGTGAAGTCAATATATCTGAGTTTATTGAACGTCTGAACCAAGCCGCAGCCATGCGTTAATCCGACATTGAGGTTTAATGGGGGTGTAGGGCGTATTGAGGTGTTTTGCACAGAGCGGTTAGTGACGATCAATCATCATCAAACTGATAACTGCCCGGCGCCAGATTATCAAAGCGCGTGTACTTACCTTGGAAGGCTAAGCGCACGGTACCAATAGGACCGTTACGCTGCTTGCCAATAATCACCTCGGCAACACCCTTGTACTCTGTTTCAGGGTGATAGACCTCGTCACGGTAGACAAACATAATTACGTCAGCATCCTGCTCAATAGCCCCTGACTCACGCAAGTCAGAGTTAATTGGGCGCTTATTCGGGCGCTGCTCTAGCGAGCGGTTGAGCTGCGACAAGGCTACCACTGGGCAGTTAAACTCTTTGGCCAGTGCTTTTAACGAGCGAGAAATCTCAGAAATCTCGTTGGTACGGTTATCACTACCGCTGCCACCGAGCTGCATCAATTGCAGGTAGTCGACCATAATTAAACCAATCTCACCATGCTCACGCGCCAAACGGCGGGTCCGCGCACGCATATCTGAGGGGCTAATCCCTGCTGAGTCATCAATAAATAACTTGCGGCCTTCGAGCAAATTCACCGCCGAGGTCAGGCGTGGCCAATCATCATCATCTAAGCGACCGGCACGGACTTTAGTTTGGTCAATACGCCCTAAAGAAGACAGCATCCGCATCACCAAAGACTCAGCCGGCATCTCTAAGGAATAGACTAAAATCGCTTTATCGGAGCGCATCAGCGCGTTCTCGACAAGGTTCATGGCGAAGGTGGTTTTACCCATCGACGGGCGCCCAGCCACGATGATTAAATCTGCAGGCTGCAAACCACTGGTTTTTTCATCCAAATCAGTGAAGCCAGTGGAAAGACCGGTGATCGCTGCATCACTGTTGAACAAGGTGTCAATGGTGTCAATTACACTGGCCAATAAATCATTGAGGCCGACTGGACCGCCGGTTTTTGGACGCGCCTCAGCAATCTGGAAGATTTTGCGCTCAGCTTCGTCAAGAATCTCACTGCCACTTCTGCCCTTGGGCGCATAGGCGCTGTCAGCAATATCATTACTGATGCTGATCAGCTGGCGTAAGGTGGCGCGCTCACGAATAATTTGCGCATAAGCTTTAATATTCGCGACCGAAGGAATGTTTCTGGCTAAATCACCAAGATAGGCTAGACCGCCAATTTGACTCAGCTGCCCTTCTTGCTCCAGCTGCTCAGACAGGGTGACCACATCAAAGGGTTCGTTACGTTCTGCTAAGCGTGCAATAGCGCGAAAAATCAAACGATGATCTTGCCGATAGAAATCGCCATCCGAAACCTGATCCAGCACCCGCTCCCAGGCATTATTATCCAGCATCAAGCCGCCCAGCACAGATTGCTCAGCTTCCACCGAGTGCGGCGGCAGCTTTAGGGCTGCTGTTTCTAAATCATATTGTTGGGGAACGTTTATTTCGTTCATGCAATACACCCGCTGCAAGCAAAGCTAAATATCGAGCAAGCTATTAAACAACAAAAGGCACGCATCTATACAGATAACGTGCCTTTTGTACCATCAGTTAACAAGCGTTAACCGATAGGGCGATTAGCCTGCAACTACAATCAATTTGACTGTAGCTTCGATGTCAGTGTGCAAATGCACAGTAACATCGTATTCGCCAGTTTGACGAATGGTGCCGTGCGGCAAGCGCACTTCACTTCTGTTCACTTCAACGCCTGAAGCAGTCAGTGCATCAGCAATATCGTGGGTACCGATAGAACCGAACAACTTGCCTTCTTCACCTGTGTTAGCAGTGATAGTCACTTCCAACTCAGACAATTGAGCAGCACGTGCTTCTGCTTCTGCACGCTTCTCGGCAGCAACTTTTTCAAGTTCTGCACGACGTGCTTCAAACGCTGCAATGTTTGCTGCAGTTGCAGCTGTTGCTTTGCGTTGTGGTAATAAAAAGTTACGTCCGTAGCCGGACTTAACAGTTACTTTGTCGCCCAAGTCGCCTAGATTTGCGACTTTCTCTAGCAGGATGACTTCCATTTGAGTCTCACCTCTTGAATTTCAACGTTCACCGTTCGCAGAGTCGGAATCATTATCTTGAGTCCGTAAACCGCGAAAATCAAAAACACTATCGACGATAGTCAGTACCACTAAAAACGGATAAACCACCTGTGTAAACAGCACAATACCGATATACAAACCAATCAGCCAAAAGTTACCGCTACGGTAGCGAGCGACCAATCCATGTACAACAGCCAGGCCTGCGATCATCAGTGGCACACTGCACACGGGCGTTAAAACTGCAGCTTGTATCCCGAGGCTTGGCGCAAACAACATACCAAACACTAGGGGGAACACGACACCAACCGGTAGGCGCAAGCCTTGAAACTCTAGCGCAAACCCACCTGGGTTATATAAAACTGCTTGCCAGTAACGCGCAATAAGCACACTCAGTACACATAGTATTTGCAACACTGCGGCCATCAAGCCGGTTAACACCGGAACAATCAAGCTTTGTAATTGCAAACGCTGTTCAGTGGTTAACTGCTCGTAAAGCTCAGAAAGCACTTTAGGCATCAACGCATTCAGCTCTGCAGCTAAATCCGTTAAGGGTTGGGCAAAAACAACACCCAATACCCAAGTACAAAACACGCCGATCAATAGGCTTACAAGTAAGACTCTTGACCAAGACCCTGTTGCACGCAATGTATACGCCAATGCTATAGCACCCACTAAGCCCAAAAGCGGTCGTGGATCAGCAAAATAGGCCCACATCAAAGCGGGTAACAAAGCCCAAACAATGACACTTAATGCGTCATTCAGGCCGCGTCGTAACAACACTAAACTAACAGCAGCAGCGCTGAGCCAAAACATCATCGGCACAGCAGATGCTAAAGCCACCACAGTGATGGCTTGCACACGCCCACGCATAATAAACTCAGCGAGTATACGCATGCTCTAATCTATCCATCTAAACGGCACAGCAATCAATCAATTGTTGTGACTGTCGGTGTATGGCAGCAATGCTAAAAAGCGTGCGCGTTTGATTGCAGTGGACAATTGGCGCTGATACTTAGCTTTAGTGCCAGTAATACGGCTTGGTACAATCTTGCCCGTTTCTGATACATAAGCTTTCAATGTATTTAAATCTTTGTAATCGATCTCAATGACATCTTCAGCTGTAAAACGGCAAAACTTACGGCGGCGGAAAAAACGTGCCATGACTGTGGCTCCTCAGTTAGATCTAGGATTACTCATCAACTTCGCTGTCGCTGTCGTCGTCACCATCTTCTTCGGTGTCTTCGGCAGTTTCAGGACGTTCACGACGCTCACGACGCTCGCTACGGTTTTCTTCAGCCTTTAACATCTCAGACTGTTCAGTAACCGCTTCGTCACGACGAATGATCAAGTTACGCAATACTGCATCGTTGTAGCGGAAACTGTCTTCCAGTTCTGCTAAAGCTTTGCCGCTGCACTCAACGTTGAGCAAAATGTAGTGAGCTTTATGGATGTCGTTAATAGCGTAAGCTAATTGGCGACGGCCCCAGTCTTCTTGACGATGAATTTTACCACCATCTTCTTCGATCAGTTTGGCATAACGCTCAACCATACCGCCGACTTGTTCGCTTTGATCCGGGTGGACCAAGAACACTATTTCGTAATGACGCATAGATGCTCCTTACGGGTTGTAGCCTGCCGCACCATGCGGTCAGACAAGGAGTTGATGAAATTTGTATTGCTTACTACATGGGTAGTACGCGCAATGCAAGAGGCGCATTCTAAAGAAGCGCGCCCCGCTACGCAAGGTAAGAGTTACAAAAGGTCTATTTAAACCCTGCAGCTGCGCCTTACTTTACTGCTAAACGCTGGCGTTGTGCTTCAAACAAGCACACGCCAGTTGCCACAGAGACATTTAAGCTGCTGACACTACCCTGCATCGGCAGGTGCACCAAATAATCACACAGCTCACGAGTGAGGCGGCGCATGCCGCTGCCTTCTGCACCCATCACCACAATCAAGGGTCCGGTCATATCTTGCTGATACAGGCTTTGCTCAGCCTCACCATCAGCACCGACCACCCACAGGCCTTTTTGCTGTAGCTTCTGTAAGGCGCGCGCCAGATTAGTCACTGCCACCAGCGGTACCACCTCAGCTGCACCACAGGCTACTTTGCGTACAGTAGCATTCAGTGTGGCGGACTTATCTTTAGGGATAATCACCGCATGCACGCCCGCCGCATCAGCGGTACGCAAACAGGCACCAAGGTTATGTGGGTCAGTCACGCCATCGAGTACCAGCAATAACGGCGGTACTTCAAGGCGATCCAGCAATTCATCGAGCATCTGCTCGCCCCAGATTTGGCTGGGGCTGACTTTGGCTAATACACCTTGATGTACGCCATCCACCTGCTCATCCATCTCACGGCGACTGATGGTATTGCTTTGCACTCGCGCCTCATCAGCTAAATCACGCAAAATCTGGATACGTGGATCGCTGCGCCCGTCAGCTAAAATGAGCTGCTTAACGCGTTTAGGATGATGACGTAATAGTGCCTCAACAGCATGCACGCCATAGACGTTTTCCAAATCACTCATAATGGCCTGCCTTGGTTGATTTGCTCACTACTTTGCGCTTGCGACTTTTAGCTTTAGGCTTGCTTTTAACAACAGCGTCTTGCTTGCTGCTCGGCGCATCTTTAATTTTAGCCGCAGCACCTTTTTTACCTAGTTTAGACTTAGCGCCTTGGCCTGCTTTACTTTTGCCTGGCGCAGAGACCGGATGTTTATCGGTACTGGCGTCAGCCTGACTCATTTCAAAGTCAATCTTGCGCTCATCCAAATCAACCCGCGCCACAATCACTTCAACGGTATCGCCAAGACGGAAACTGCGACCACTGCGCTCACCACTTAGGCGGTGATGAATGGCGTCAAAATGGTAATAATCACCCGGCAAGGCGGTCACGTGCACTAAGCCCTCAACGTAGATATCAGTCAGTTCAACAAATAGGCCAAAACCAGTCACTGAAGTAATTACACCTTCAAAGGTATCGCCGACTCGGTCCAGCATAAACTCACACTTAAGCCAGGTCACCACGTCACGAGTGGCTTCATCAGCACGGCGCTCGGTCAATGACACCTCAACACCAATCTGCTCTAAGCGCGGTAAATCATAGGGATAAATCCGCGCCTTAGGCATGCTGCTGGCGCCGACCCGCTGCACGTGTTCGGTTTCTTTGCGCGAGCGTATAACGCTGCGTACCGCGCGATGATTAAGCAAGTCTGCATAGCGCCGAATAGGCGAGGTAAAGTGGGTGTAGCCTTCATAGTTTAGGCCAAAGTGGCCGTTATTATCTGGGCTGTACACCGCTTGGCTCAAGGAACGCAGCATCACTGTTTGAATCAATTGGAAATCAGGGCGCTCACGCACCGTTTCCAATAACGCCAAATAGTCTTTCGGGGTTGGATCACCTTTACCGCGATTCAGAGTTAAACCTAAGCTAGTCAAAAAGCCGCGTAGCTTTTCCAGTTTTTCCGCTGGTGGGCCATCATGCACACGGTAGAGACCGGGCATTTCATGATCTTCCAAGAAACTGGCCATAGCCACGTTAGCGCACAGCATGCACTCTTCAATTAACTTGTGTGCATCATTGCGCTCAGTGGGCAAAATTTCAGCAATTTTACGGTCTTCACCAAACACTATATGGGTTTCACGGGTTTCAAAATCGATTGCACCTCGCACATGGCGTTGTTTCTGCAAAGCTTTATACACCGCGTACAGTTCTTTAACGTGCGGCGCGACCTCAGCATACTCAGTCAAAAACTGCTTGCCTTCAGTACTGCGCGGACGCTCCAACATAGCGCTAACAATGTCATAGGTTAAACGTGCATGGGATTTAATTACTGCTTCATAAAACTGGTAGCCAATCATTTTCCCGGATTTTGCTAGGGCAATTTCACAAACCATAGCTAAGCGATCAACATGCGGATTGAGCGAGCACAAACCATTGGATAATTCCTCTGGCAGCATTGGAATCACTCGCTCAGGAAAATACACCGAGTTACCTCGAATCATCGCTTCGGCATCCAGCGCAGAATCGACTTTCACGTAATGTGACACATCTGCAATGGCGACATATAAGCGCCAACCACCAGCACCTAAATCACCGCTACTGCGCGCCTCGCAATATACCGCATCATCAAAATCACGGGCATCGGCGCCATCAATGGTAACGAAAGGCAAATGACGTAAATCGACGCGTTTTTCTTTATCTTTCTCTTCGACTTCAGATTTAAAGCGCTTGGCTTCTTTGAGCACTTCAGTCGGCCAGACATGCGGAATGTCGTAGTTACGCAGCGCAACCTCAATCTCCATACCGGGAGCCATATACTCGCCAAGCACTTCAACAATATTGCCTTGTGCCTGAAAACGCGCAGTGGGCCAATGGGTAATGGCCACTTCAACCAACTGCCCTACTTGCGCACCATTAGCACGCCCTGGACTAACCAGAACTTCTTGCTGCATTTTCTTGTTATCTGGCAGGACAAAACCAATACCATTTTCTTCGTTATAGCGACCCACAATAGACTCATGGGCACGCACTACTACTTCAGCAATCGCACCCTCACGGCGGCCACGCTTATCAAAGCCCACCACGCGCGCTAAAACACGGTCACCATCAAAAACCAAACGCATCTGCGTGGGGCTTAGAAATAGATCATCACCGCCAGCATCTGGAATTAAAAAACCAAAACCATCGCGGTGGCCGCTGACACGACCCACCACTAAATCAAGCTTATCCACAGGCGCATAGGCACCACGACGGGTATAGACTACTTGCGCATCGCGCTCCATTGCGCGCAAACGGCGACGCAATGCTTCAAGATCTTCTTCCGTGGTTAAACCAAATTCTGCAGCTAACTGCTCGCGCGCTGCAGGTGCACCACGCTCGGCCAAGTGATGTAAAATCAGCTCCCGGCTAGGAATAGGGTTGTCGTATTTCTCCGCTTCACGAGCGGCCTCAGGGTCAAGGGCTTGCCAATCGGCTGTCAAATTAAATTCACCTTACTTTTTTAAATAAAATGGTGAAATGAATAATTGTTCACGTCACCGTATTGCGCGCCTAATTTAACAGATTTTTTAGCGCACAGGGGTTTACAAGATCTTTTATCGGCCGTATAGTTCGCGGCCACAACGTTATGTAATGGACGTTGTACCATGGAAACTATGCAGATGCATGGCTTTCAGTATGCCCAGGTGGTGAAATTGGTAGACACGCTAGCTTCAGGTGCTAGTGCTCGCAAGGGCGTGGAAGTTCGAGTCTTCTTCTGGGCACCAATTAACAGCCTCAAAGCCCCTCAAGTAGGGGCTTTTTGCTTTCTGAGATTTACGATACCCCCAAAAATACCCCCAGATTATTTTCTGCCCCCTGACTTTAATAAAACGGCGCTTTTCATGGCCGAAAATTCGGCAGCGCTAGCTAAGCCTCACCACGCTAATGGCTCTCTGATTGGTTTCACACGGCCTGATATTCGCCTGTAATGGTTGCGGTAATCTTTGTTAAGCTCCTTTGAGCCGTCACCACTACAGCGGTGCAGTGCTCCATAGCGAGCCACCCACCACCTCGGCCGTAGTTCGCCCCACCGCTCGGCAGCTTCATTTGCCAGCCTGACCTGTTGCCGTTCTATCGACTCAAACATAAAACATACTCCACATGATAAAACCTACACTCTTTGGCGCTGGCTGTTGTGTTCTTAGCATTGGCCGGCACGCTCTTAATACAGCAATTGGTCTGCACAGTGAGCACGCTAAAAAGCTGGCTATGTATGGTTATATATAAAAACTCCCCACACTGGAATGGCTGGAACACCTAAACCCCCTAGTTACTGCCCCACACTGGAATAGGTCGGGGCTTGCTTTGGCGCTACCAGTTCCACCGTGGAATGGCTGAAGCCTTACCCACTCCACTGTGGCGCTGAAGAAATCGAAAATAGGCGCGCTGGTTGGTCTATTGTAAAAGCTGGTTGTCACTGCTAACCCTTGCCGCTACTGGGCTGGCATTGCTGGCCAAGTGCTGACGACATAACAACAACCAACCCTGAAAAATCCTCGTAAGTAGATATCGGCCGGGCTCGAATTACCCTCGGTAGGGGGTGGGGCTGGGGAGTACCTTGTGTTTTATTTTGTTGCAGGCATAAAAAAAGGCAGCTAATGGGGAGTTTATCCACCAGCCGCCTTTCTACTTCAACACCCATGCCATGCAAGTGACACGTTAGCTACCGCCACAACAGTAGCTGGGTGTTATATTATAACACTTTCTAAGAGTTCTCAACTCTTTGCATGCCGCGATAATCAAGCGGCGCTACACCTGCATCAATGCGAACCTTGAACGCTGCACCATCAACGGTAAAGCCTTCCTGTTGCTCGATGTAAGGCGTATCAACACCATCAAGGTATGCAACCTCAACCGTGTCCGTGCCCATTGCGCTGGCTACATACCAGTTAGCTGGCTGTGCATCCAAGCGGCTCTCAACGATCAACTGCCCCATATTGTTCACTGGGTTAAAGATACCGCTATTCGACTCTGCACCTGGCACAGCAGTAGAAGCCAGCACTTGCATGGCTACCGATTCAAGCGCAGCGGGTACGATCACGAACGCCGGGGCAATGTTTAAGCTGTTGCCTTTGCTGTCCTGTTGCATGCGCATCTTGCGGCGTGCTTCGCCCAAGGTTGCCGGGGTGATTCCAGCGGCGGCGGTGGTTAGGTTGCCGTGGTCTGCATGGAATAAGTTCTTGGCGTCTACGAACTTGCCATTACTTAAAAGCACTGCATACACCAGATCGCCAATAGCACGGCTTGCAGCACGTCCAAGGGCGGCGGGTACTGAGTTAAAAGCGCTAAGGTCGTCATTGATAATTGCTTGGCGGGTAATGCTAAAGATACCGCCATAAGTTGCCAGCGCAATCGGTGCGCCTCGGTCATCAGTGCTGATATATTTATACTCTGCACCTTCTGCCACTTTCGGGAGCTGCGGGAATCCACCAAGCCCGACACGGTGCGCGGTGTGAAAGTTGGATAGCTGCCCCGGCTTAGTCCATTGCTGGAATGTTTCCTCGCTATTTTCCCAGCCTTGGAGCATGGCCTTCTGGCTAACGTCCATTAGCACGCTGCCAAAGTCTGAGCTTGAATGCGTAAACGCTGCACCGACTAACTGGGTTTTAGTACCGTAACCGCTGACGCTAATGCCTTGCTCTGTCAGTGACGCACGCGCCATGTCCAGCAATGACATTGTGCGGAATGGGTTGTTCTTTTCCGGGCTCTTTTCTAGGCCGATACGCTCAGTTAGCGCGGCGGTCATGCCTTGCTTAACTACATCACCATTGCCCACGTGAATGTGTGACATTGGCAATGTGGCACCTGTCGAGGTGGTATTGCTACCCAGTGCGGCCATTACATCGGCGCGGATTTGCTCAGGGGTTTTATTCATTGTCTGATTACTCGCTTTAAGGTCATTAATTGCTTGGTTATCCGGGAACATACTGAAAATAGTATTTATTTCTTTTTGTCGGATTAATTCAGCGTCTCGTTGCTTGATAGTCGCAACCATACGTTGCGTTGCATCAGCGGCTTGCGCTGGCTTCTGCACCACGCCTGAGAAGTACGCCACGGCCTTTGCAGTCATGCGCGGCTTTTCGGTTGTAGCTTCGGTGCTGACTCGATGGGCGAACCCGGCGGCAACCGCTTCGGCTGCGTTGTACCAGGTCTCAGCCTCCATGATCGCCGTGATAGCCTCGGCGCTTTGCCCGGTGCGCTCTGAATACAAGGCCACCATCTCAAGCGCGGCTTTATCTAGCGTGTCTGCTGTTTTTCGCATTTCGCCAGCATCGCCAGCCGATACCGTCCAAGGGTTATGCACCATCAGCAAGCTATGCTGCGCCATAACCACTTCATCAGCGGCCAGCATGACAATAGTTGCAGCACTTGCGCATAAACCATCAACCACAGCAGTCACAGTGCCCTTGTGTGCGCGTAGCGTGCTGTAAATGGCTAAAGCATCGAGCACAGAACCACCTGGGCTATTTATATGCAGAGTGACGTTTGCTGCGCTCGCTAAAACTGATTTAACCGCTTTAGCTGTTGTTGAGTCGATAACGTCATAAATATGAATATCCATTTCTAAACCTCCTTAAGGGTGGTTTCGTCCACTTCCTGCAACTCGCACCATGAATTTATTGCCATTCGTGCAATTACCGGAATGGTTAGAAACTCTTTATGGAAGCTGGCCGATTGGCCGATGATCTTTTCTTGCAACTCGGCGAGGGCGCACACTGTTTTCTCGTCAAGGTGAATGGTCATGCCGGGCTTTTTCATTGGCAGTTCTCTTTTTGGGTGGCTAGTAATGCTGTATATAATAACAGGTAAAGGTATAACATTACATCTATCAGATTCTAAGAACGCTCAAACAATTATCAAAATGGGCTAATTACTGTGGTTAGGTGTATTTACTGGGGTGATGACTGTCAGTAGTCGTCAATTATTCGTTGCATCTCCAAGACTGTGCGGCCTTCAAGCAATCCAATGCGAGCGGCACGCAGCAGCTCAGATTCAATCTTGAGGTGAAGGTCATACGTCATCGCCCAAGCCTTGCGCTTGATCTGCTTTTCAAATGCCGGCGGTATCACATGAAACTTTTTCTTTCTCATTGGCATCACCTTTTTTGGTTGTCGTGAGTTGATAGCTCACTATCATACGGAAGACAGTGAGTAATAAAATCAGCCAAATATACTTTAGTCGCACATGCTCGGGATGCATCTACTGCATGCCGGTCGACGCACAACTGCGCACTCCCAGTATTTCGGGGGTGCTGTTCGACCGTAAAACTTTTACTATCGGTTGCCACAAAAGTGTGTGCTCCTGATTATTCAGGCGTGCCATGCGGTTACGAATATTTCACGACCGTCTAACTCACACCACCGGTGGCAGTTCATGGCCGGTAACTCGGCAGTGTATCTACTGCGGAAAAGTCAGCGGTGCTATGCGGAATAAAATTCCGGTACGCGCAAAACTGCTCACTCCTGAAAAGTCAGGCGTGCGATACGCTGAGAACTGGACCGATCCGATGCCCTCAGTTTTGAGGACACCTATTACCTGCTTTTAACTTCCCCCATTGGGGGCTGTCTGCCTGCTGTGCCAGTCCATTGGATGATTTAAAGCCTATCCTGTTACGGATTAGCGAACAGGCCAAAACCCGCGCCATGTAACGGTTACAGCGTTTCAGTTTGGAGTTGCGGTTAAGCGTTTTCAGCGCTGTGAACCCTGTTTTGTAGCCTCTCCTATTAAGAATACCGTTTGACCTGCAAAGCCTTGGTATTCGGGCATTTTGGCTGCCTGTGCTGGTTTCTCTGTCCTACGCCTGTCAATGCTCAAACAGTGATTTAAAGCCTCCTCTTATACGAATTTATAAAACGCCCGTAAGCCTTGCGGCCTGTGGCTTAGGCTGCAATGTGTGAGGATTCATTGTATTGCTTCTATACTGCATCAAGCGCCAGCTATACCGCTTCGTCTAGCTATGTCTGACGATGTATTCGCCCAGCGCATTAATGCGTCCGGTCACATATCGTGGACGGGTTAAGCGTTATTAGAAACGTTACATTCCTGTTACACCACCGTTACCGTTATGCGTCTCAGGTTGTCGCACCAGTATGGTATGGCTCAACTGTCACAAATTGTGGAAGTTAAAACCCCACAATTAAGTGGAGTCTGGTTGTCTAGCTAAGGGTCTATCATCAGCCGGCTACTGCTACCGCCTCAAGGGTGCAGCCATCCAGCGATAGCCGCTCCATCTAGCCATGCAATCAAGCCTATCTCGCTTTGTCTCGCTTTGTCTCACTTTGCTGCATTGGTGTGCTGAGTGGCGATAGTTGCGCCCACTGCTTTGCTTAACCACCACCCGCTCTCTCTGAATACAGCAATTGGCCTGCACAGTGAGCGCGCTGTAAAGCTGCCTATGTATGGTTATATATAAAGACTCCCCACACTGGAATGGCTGGAAGCCCTAAAACCCCTAGTTACTGCCCCACACTGGAATAGGTCAGGGCTTGCTTTGGCGCTACCAGTTCCACCGTGGAATGGCTGAAGCCTTACCCACTCCACTGTGGCGCTGAAGAAATCGAAAATAGGCGCGCTGGTTGGCATATAATTTAACGTCACGACTCAACGTCACGCACTCAATATGTGATGCAATAAAAAACCCCGCGATTATGCGGGGCTGTAGGTTAACAACTGGGTAGCGGTACTGCTAAACCTCTGCGATTTCAAGTGTGCAGCCATCCAGCGCCAGCTTTTCCATGTCAGCCAACGAGAATACACCGGCCTCCGCTTTGTTCCGTGTGTAGCCATAGGCACCTGGCAACCAGTAGCCTTTTTCGCTTTTAATGTAATACATGTCTGTTACCTCTCAGTTAGTGGCTAGCCAAGTGCTGCTAAAGGGGGAGGCTCGCTATCGGTTGCAGGTTGCTCGATGTGGCGCGCCCATCCTGCGGGGTCTTTGGACCAGTAATTCAGCGGCACGGGTGATACTTTTATTCCATCGTCATATTCAACTGACTTCGGGGGCTCGTGTATTTCGTGCCACGTCAGGGCTAGTAACGTGGGTTTTCCGCGTTGTTTCCAACCTTGGCGCGTCACAGTTATAAAGCCTTTTTCTAGCAGGCTTTTTTGTGTTCTGTGCAACGTTCCACTTGCCCACCCCCAGCCCTCCATAAGCGTAAGAGTTGCAGTTAAATTGCCGTTATTTCTACCGTTAAACTGTCTCGATAAATCAAACAATAGCTTGACCTCGTAAGCGGATAGCTTAGAAAAAATATCGCTGTTGGCTACATGGTAGGGAATCCCAACAAAGCGTCCTGCTCTTGGCTTCTTGCCGCGCTTGGCTAATCCCATGGCATCCACCCCCCAAGCATTAGGGCGGCTCGCTCATGCTTGCCACGGGCGGTATTTCCGCTAAACATTACCCATAAGCTCTAAGGCTATAGGTCTGTCGCTCTCTGTTAGCTCATAAAACCCGAGCTTGCCGGGCTCTCCGTCTACTGTTGTAAATGCTCGTTTTTCGCACGGTATTTCTAGCCCCTTTCTTCTCAGGCTAGCTATAAGCTCGGGCGCGTTGTTTGCGTGCGTTTCTGCAATTAAGGTTTTTACTGTTACCTTGGCGCTCGAATCTAAAAGCACACGCAATGCTCTGCGCTGGCGATTTGATAACTTGCGTTTTGTTTTGCTAGAATCGCCCGCTTGCGTGCTAAGGCTGCTCTGTAATGGGGCGGCTTTTCTTTTATTCAGGCAAGCCGGTAGCGTTGGCGCTGTTGCACCATTATTTAAATTGGTCATGGTTACGCTCCGCTAATAGGCTTTTTAAGGCTTTTTTTAGGCTCGGTGGTGTCGTGGGCGTGGTAGGTCATTTTTCTGATAAGCGCCAGCTGGCCTTGAGCACACCACAGCGCTTCTGCAAGCACGTGCTTTGTTGGCCCGCCATCTTCTGTGCCCAATGCAATCATGACCATGGTGATAACGGCATCAGCGCGGCCAATGGCACAATCAATTTCATCGACAGGTACGCCAGCTTCAACATCAGCTGAAACGCTTAAAACAGTTTCTGGCAGGCCGTTGAACTTTAAAGATTTCATAGCGAACCCCCTGCGATAGCACGGGCTTTAGCTTGGTGGTCGTTGTAGCGCTTCAGTCGAGTGCTTAGGCTTGAGTCGGCATGCAGTGCTGCATAAGCCATTTTCTTGTGGGCAGCTATGCGACCGCGTTTGATTTTTGCAGCGATAGGTAGGGATAGGGTTTTCATTGTGGAACTCCTTTGTATTTTTGGAGTTCGCCGGATCACTTGCACATGATGGGTGGCGAACTGTGCGCAGGTGTGCAAGACCGGTACAAAGGGAACCGGCAGACCAAAAGGTCTCCCACGCACAGCCCACCATAAAGTGGGCACAAAAAAACCGCTTACGCGGCGCTGTGCGCCTTTGTGATCCGGGCTTGCACACCCGATTGCTGAATTTGCAGCAACGGCAATACTGTAGCCAAATACTTTAATAGCTGCAAGCGATTTGTTCCCTATGGTTCCCGTTAGGTTGCTGTCTAAGCATTGCCGCCCTAGTGATGCCCGTCCTATATGATGGGCATCTGGGCGCGAATGATAGAGGCGGCACGAATGGCGGCGGGTGTTTTTCATTTACGCCACCTTGCTATCAGCTGGGCGGCCTGCTGCTATGGTCTGCTCAATCCATGCGTCCACTTCATGCTCAAGCCATGCCACGGCCTTGGCACCTAAACGGATTTGCTGTGGAAACGTACCAGCCTCAAGGCGGCGGTATATTTCACTTGTCGATAAGCTGGTACGCTCTTTAACGGTGGGAAGTTTAATAAAGGTCTTCGGGGTGTTTAGTGTCGTCATTGCCAAGCCCTCCACAGGCTGTTCACTGAATGTCGACACCTATTGAATACATCGGGGCGGGCGCTAGATAGAGCAGTCTGCTAGTAGAATGCTCACTCTGCTGGCAGACTGCTGTGCTTAGATTGTGTTTTCTGGTGCTGGGTAATCCACCGAAATAGAGTTACCGGCTTAACGTCGTATTGTTTGTGATTCAGCTCAGCAAAAGCCGTTTTGCTACTGTACTTTGCACCATTTTCATCCCAATTAGCCAGGGCTAGCACGCGCTGATTATTGGTCACTTCATGCCGCTTGAGTGCTGCACCCCTAGCCTGCCTAGATGGCATGGAATCCATCGCCTCAATATGAGCCAGCTCGGCTGCTACTTCTTCGACTCCGGCAAGCACTATCATCAGCCCGTCAATGTCACGGCGCTCGTAAAGCCAGCAAGCGCAGTCATAGAGGCAAATCATGAGGGCTTGCAACTCGAAATAACCTGCTTTCCCTCCACCAACGGCCACCGCTGCAAAACTCTGAAATTGTTCGAGCCATTCGTCATCAGATAGCTCGGTATAGCTTGGCGGTATCATATTATATTGGCCGGCAAGGGATTCAATATCTGCCTCGATATAGTCCGACACTTCAGCCGCTATAAATATGGGATTTAGATTGATCCATTGAGACCTTTCGCTGTAAAAGCCCTCCATGACACTGTCCGCGCGCAATTCAAAAAGTATGGCCGCTTGCGGGTATATAGCGGGGTGGATATTTGCCAAGGATCCATTATCAGGAATAGTGTCAGAACTAAAAATATCTCGATAAACGGCTGTAATATCAATATGGCGTAGATAGCTGCAGATCATCGGCGCGCGCTCCCAATGCTTACCACGTTGGCACCAGTGCGGATAGCATCAATCGAATCTGCCCACGCTTGCATCATGCCGCGCCGCTGCTCTAGGTATTGCGCCTTGTTGTATGTCGCCCTGATCTTATCCTCACTAGCATGGGCAAGCTGTGCTTCAATCCAGTCACTGTTATAACCACGCTCGTTTAACTCAGTGCTTAGCAAGTGCCTAAAGCCATGGCCGGTATGCCTGCCCCGATAGCCTGCAAACTTTATCGTTTGGTTTATGGTGTTCTCGCTTATAGGCTTGGCACCTTGAACAATGAATAAATGGCCTTCGGGGTTTATCTCTTTGATCTGCGCCAGCAACTCAAGCGCCTGAACTGTAAGGGGTACGCTGTGCGATCTACGCATCTTCATGCGCTCGGCCGGAATCGTCCACACGCCAGCATCTAGGTCGAACTCTGACCACTGCGCTAGGCGTAACTCAGCCGGTCTTACCGCTGTAAGCATCAGCAAACGAATAGCGGCCTTGATTAGCTTATGACTGCCCGTAGCGTCTACGGCCTTTAGCATGGTGGGTAACTCGTTAAACTGAACTGCCGCATGGTGCTTGCGCTCTACGCCCTCAGCTCTATAGCTTGGCTTTAGGTTGTGCGCTGGATTGCTGGGTATCTCGCCTTTATCATAGGCATCATCAAAAATAGCCCCTAACCATTGCCTAATCTTTTTAGCTATATCAAACGCGCCGCGCTTCTCAATATCTTCATTTAGTTTGATTAGCTCCATGCGGGTAATGGCTGCTATTGGCTTGCTACCCAAGGCCGGATAAATGTCTTTATCTAGGTATAGGCGCGCTTTAGCTGCTGTTGCTGGTGCCCATGGGCGTTTGGCTAATACTGCCTTGCCGTGGTACCAGCGTTCGGCCACCGCCTTAAATGTTAAGGCTTCGGCTTTGATCCGCTGACGCTGCTGCTTCAATAACTCGCTAGGGTCTAAGCCTTCGGCTATTTGCTGGCGTGCCTGTTCACGTTTTAACCGTGCTTGTGCCAGTGTCACATCAGGATAAGCGCCAAAGCTAAGGGTCTTTTCTTTACCGGCAAAGCGGTACTTTAAGCGCCAAAGTTTTGAGCCGGTCGGGTTTACCAGTAAATACATCCCTTGGCCTGCTGTCATCTTGTAAGCCTTGGCCTCTGGCTTGGCGTGCTTAATAGCTGCCTCTGTGGTCGCCTGTGCTTTCTTTGTCATAAATACCCCCAGCGCTGGGGGTATACTTAAAAAAATACCCCCAATAATACCCCCAATAATCGGGGCTTATTCGGCATTGTAAAAGAACACACGGGAACAATAAAGGGCTATAAGCCCATATAGACGAGGGTCTCAGGTAACTAATAGAATCTAGCGAGCGGTCTATTCGCTGCTTCTTCTGGGCACCAATTAAAAAACTTAAAGCCCCTCTTGTAGGGGCTTTTTGCGTTAAGTACACGTTTAAAAGCACCAGCATGACCGCAATCAAGTTTCACTGATAGCATCTTACGATCAGTAAACTATCCCTTGTACCGCATAAACAAGCCCCGAATAATAGCCATAAATATAGCTAGGTTTTATAGGTGCTTGTACATGTTGCTTCGAAATCTAAAGTTAAGTCACAAACTAACCCTCAACTTAGTACTGCCTCTGCTCGGTTTAATAGTGTTAGCTGGATTTATCATGAGTCAGCAAATGCATGCATGGCAAACTGCCAGCAGCTTAGCGCGACTCAGTGAGCTATCGAATCACGCCGCCAGTGCATTGCAACAGTTACAACGTGAACGTGGCCGCAGCGCCAGCTTTTTAGGCTCAGAAGGCAACAGCTTTAAGCAAGAACTGCAACAACAACACGCCCTAACCGACCAGCACTTAAGCACCTTAAACAACTACTTAAACAGCAACAACATTGAAGAATTCGGTCAAGACTTTACTGATACTTGGCAGACCCTGCTAGATGGTTTAGCTCTACTGCCGCAGCAGCGCAGTCAGATTTTAGCTGTGCAGATAGCAACAGGCCAAGCTATAGAATTTTACAGCCAGCTAAATAGCAAACTACTCAATGCCAGCAAAACACTCAGCCAAATAGAAGCCAACAGCGAAATATCCAATGCTGCTAGCGCTTACAGCCAAGCGCTGTTTGCCTCTGAAAACGCAGGTACCGAGCGAGCAATTATTAGCGCAGCGCTTAGCGGCAAAGAACTGTCGTTTAGCAGTATGCGCAATTTGCTAAGCCTTATGGCACAACAGGATCTGCACACACATCAACTGCTTGAACATGCCAATGCTGAACAGCAACTTTTTATCAAACAACAATTGAGCCAACCCGTCGTCACTCAAGCAGAACAGATGCGCGAGCAAGCCATCGAGAACGCAGCAAAGGGTGTTTTTGTTATGGACACCGCCAACTGGTATGCCACTGCCACCGGAAAAATCAATCAATTGCATGATATTGCTGGCTACCTGAGTAAAGAGCTTGGACTAAGCACGGCAAAATCACTACAACAGGCGCAGCAGCAATTTATTCTCATCCTCAGCCTGTGTGCCGCCATCTTCCTTAGCGCCGGACTCTTTTCTTACTGGCTATCACGCCAACTGGTACAACAAATCCGCACATTACAAAGCGGTATTGAAACAATTGAACAAAACAATGATTTAAGCATACGCACACCGGTCAATTCGACTGACGAGATTGGTCGAACCAGTCAGATTTTCAACCAGATGCTGGAAAAGTTTCAAACCACTATTAAGCACATGCACCAATCAGCTTTACAGGTGGCCTCCACTGCAGAAGAGTTGACCGCAACCACTGCGCAGACCAGCCACGGAATGCTGCAAAACCGCAACGAAACCGAATTGACTGTGGTAGCCATGAATGAAATGGCGGCAACTGTTCAAGAAGTTGCACAAAACACCGCACAGGCAGCTTTAGCTGCAGAAGATGCCGAGCAGCAGAGCCAAGCCAGTAGCACAGGGATTTCTAACGCTTTAAGTAACATCAGCAACTTAGAACAGGAAATTCAAAGTGCAGCACAAGGGATACGCGGCCTAGCCGAAGACAGCCAGAAAATTGGCAAAGTGTTGGATGTTATTCGCGGCATTGCTGAACAAACCAACTTACTGGCACTCAACGCAGCCATTGAAGCTGCCCGCGCCGGTGAGGCCGGTCGAGGTTTTGCAGTGGTAGCTTCAGAAGTTCGCTCTTTAGCCAACAGCACACATGAGTCCACTGTAGAAATCCAAAACCTTATCAGTAGTTTGCAAAAAGGCGTTAGCCAATCTGTTGAGGTCATGCAACTGGCCAGCGCGCACGCTATTGACAGTGTAAAAATTGTCGAGGATTCAGTTCAGCTACAGAACAATGTTGCAGAAAACTTACTCACAGTAACCGCAATGAACGTGCAAATCGCAACTGCCGCAGAGGAACAGCGCGCGGTGACCGAGGAAATTAACCATAACATCGTTAACATCAGTCAAGTTACCGAGCAAACAGCCACCAGCACTGAACAAATTGCGGCTGCCAGCGAAGACTTAGCCAAACTCGCCAGTCAAATGCAAAACATGGTGGAAGAATTTAAAGTTTGATTTAGTGCGCGGCAAAACAACTCTAGATCGATGCTAGCCACTGCAGACCTATGCAATTATAAGCATTGTTCTAGGCATGCCGCAGCCGTCATAGACTACGCAAGATCAGCTGCGCCACAATCAGCGCAGTACTGATCAGAGCGGCAAGCCACAGCGACACCGCAGCTTGATGCCAACCACTGCGTTTTGATTCGAGCTTTAGAATAAATACAATAAAGCTCACCGCAAACAGCACCGCCGTGTACGGCATGATAAAGGGTAATATTTCAGGATTCACCACACGCGCAACGTAGCTAGGCACCGAAGCCAACAAAAACACCACTCCTGATACCCCTGCAACTGTCAGCATAGCTAACAGGGGATTAGCAATGCGCATATCAGGCTTTTTCGCAAACAGTCTCAGCAACAACCAGCCTGCTGCAACAATATAAACCAGCGTAACGCCGCTCAAAACAAGCATCTCGACAGAAATAGCTAACATGTGTGTCCTTTGATAAAGAGTAAACGCTCACAACCAAGCACGCAGCCTAGGCTTTGCAGCGGCCTGATTAAAATGCCAAATGAGATAATGCTGCTCAGTATAACGGCCAACTCCAATAATCGCATCGCAATCATCTTACTGCCGGCCAGATTACATTGTTAAATCAGCATCCAAGCGCTGAATGCTTGCCAAATCAAGCGCAATGCCAACACGGTTAGGATCAGATTAAACACTTGGGTAAAACGCTGATCAGAGATTTTATACAAAACTTTCAAGCCCAGCTTAGTACCCAATATACCAGCGACAATCATCGCTAAAGCCAACCCCAGCCATTCATTGAAAACAAAGCCTGCGGCGCTGTACACCAAGGCTTTAGGTGCATGCTGCAGCGTCATAACGGCGGCGAAAGTAGCCACAGTTGCTTGGCGCTGTCCTTGCTGTTGCTGCTTAATAAAAGACGCCACTAAAGGCCCGGTGGCCCCAACAAAGTGACTGAGAAAGGTTGTACCGATCGCGGCTATAAAGGTGCCCACTGGCCCAGTGACAACCTTAGGTATCACCGGCCCCCAGCACAGCAATAAAATAAAGCCAGCAATGCTTAATTGCAGCAACCAAGACGGTAACTCAACCAGCAGCAAACTGGCCAATACAGCACCGAGCACCACACCCGGAGCAAACCAATACAGCACTCGCCAACGAATGTGTGCGGCAGTGAATGCGGCACGATTGGCATTGGAGCCCAGCTGCACTAAACCATGCAGCGGAATAATCGCCGCTGCCGGCAGCAGCATACTCATAATCGCTAAGAGTAATACGCCGCCGCCAATACCTAGTGCAGCAGTCATCGCCGATGTCAGGCAGGCAGTCGCAACCAAAGCCAACACCGCCCACAACGACAGATCAGCAGGAAGCAACCAGGCCAGCAATGCATCCATTACGGGGCATCCTGCGCACGCATAGCCAACCTCGGCGCGGCCCTAGGCCACACAGCTTGCAGGAGTGTATTCAACGCTTCTCGTCATAAAAGGTTTTATTCGCTGCAACAAAGCGTGCAGTCATGGCCGTGCTGGGCCCTTTACCTAAGATGCTCACCAGATAAATTGCTACAGTAGCAAAGGCAAAACCTGGAATAATTTCATACAGATCAATCCCGCTGTATTGTTTCCACAGCACCACTGTCAGCGCACCGACCAACATTCCTGCCAAAGCACCATTGCGGGTCATTCCACGCCAAGTCACCGAGAGCAACACCACCGGACCAAAAGCGGCACCAAAACCTGCCCAAGCATAAGACACTAAGTCGAGCACTTTACTGTTTTGATCTGAAGCAAGATAAATCGCTAACAAGGCAATCAACAACACCATCAAACGACCAACCCACACCAACTCCTGTTGTGAAGCATTTTTACGCAAAAAGCCTTTGTAGAAATCCTCGGTAATGGCGCTGGAGCTGACCAATAACTGACAGCTTAGGGTACTCATCACAGCAGCCAACACGCCGGCCAAAATCACCCCAGCCACCCATGGATTAAACAGCAGCTTAGCCAGCTCCATAAACACCCGCTCACTGTTGCCATCCACCGCTACGGCCAGTTCTGGATGCTGAGCAAAATAGGCAATCCCAAAGAAACCTACCGCTATCGCACCGCCAAGAGTCAGGATCATCCAAGCGATACTGATGCGTCGCGCATTGGGCATAGCGGCGAAGGATTTTGCCGCCATAAAGCGCACTAAAATATGCGGCTGACCAAAGTAGCCCAACCCCCAACCCAACAGGGAAATAATCGCCATAAAGGACAAGCCGTGGAACATATTAAATGCAGCAGGCTTGACCCGTTCAATGGTCGCCAACGCCTCACCCATATCACCTAAAGCCAGGATCACGAACACCGGGGTAATCAACAGTGCAAAAATCATCAAGGTGGCTTGCACAGTGTCGGTCCAACTCACCGCTAGAAAGCCACCAATAAACACATATAACACCGTAGCTGCGGCACCCACCCACAGTGCTACGCCGTAATCTAAAGCAAAGGTGCTTTCAAATAAACGCGCCGCGGCCACCACCCCAGAGGCGCAGTACAAGGTAAAGAACAGCAAAATAATCGCTGCGGAAATAATCCGTAAAATTCGACTCGTATCTTCAAAGCGATGAGTAAAGTAGTCCGGCAAAGTCAGCGCATTATTATTGAATTCGGTATGCACGCGCAGACGTCCGGCAACAAATAGCCAGTTGATCCATGCCCCAGTCACCAGGCCAATGGCAATCCAGCTCTCGGACAAACCCGCAACAAAGATCGCACCGGGCAAGCCCATCAACAACCAGCCACTCATATCCGAGGCACCGGCTGACATTGCCGTGACAAAGCTGCCAAGACTACGACCACCTAAAATGTAGTCAGAAAAGTTCTTGGTTGAGCGCCAAGCCCATAAACCGATGCCCAACATCAGTGCGATATAAACTGAAAATGTCACCAAAGTTGGTGTAGAGACGCCCATTAAGTACATCCTCTGAAATTACAAAGGCGTAAGGATGCCTTAAGGTTTCAATGCTGTAAACAAGCAAAGCCTAGGCTTAGCACATTGATATTTAAAGCATTCTCGACAGATGCTGACTTTATACACAGCTCAGGCAGTCAGGCTACGGCATCTTTGTTGATCTCGCTGATCTGCTTCACCCCACACAACGCCATGGCGACACTCAACTCATGCTGTAACTGCGCCAAGTAATCCTGCAAGCCTTGTTGTCCAGCGCCGGCCAAAGCCATTGCCCAAGGGCGGCCAACTAGCACCCCTTGGGCGCCTAAAGCAATCGCCTTAAATACATCGATACCGTTGCGCACCCCACCATCGAGCAACAGTGGTACTTGACCTGCGATAGCATCGGCAACCAGTGGCAGTTGCTCAATACTGGAGGGCACACTATCTAATTGGCGGCCACCATGATTGGACAGCAAAATACCATCAACCCCGCTATCAATCGCCTGCCGAGCATCTTCAGGATCTAAGACACCTTTCAAGATCAAGGTGCCTGACCACTGCTCGCGAATCCACTGAATATCGTCCCAAGTCACACTGGGATCAAACTGAGCATCAACCCAGGCCTTGAAGGCGTGTAAGTCTTCAGGATTGCTGACTTGATCACTCAGATTAGCAAAGCTATGCGGTTTGCCATTGATGCCAACGTCCCATAACCACTGCGGTCGAACAGCCAGTTGCAAGGCTTTCAGCCACTTAGCCCGAATGCAATTTTGCAGCATGCCATTGCGGATATCACGTTGACGAAAGCCCGCAATGGGTAAATCAACAGTAAACAGCAAAGTATCTGTGCCAGCCTTATCTATGCGCTCTAAAGTGCGACTGACAACATCGCGATCACGCAGCATATAGAGCTGAAACCAACTGGGTGCAGATACCGCCGCGTTGACCTCTTCAATCGAACACACGCCAACTGTAGATAAACTAAAAGGAACCCCTGCACTGGCTGCGGCCTTAGCTGCTTGCACTTCACCGCGGCGCGCGATCATCCCCGCCATGCCTAAGGGCGCTAAAGCGAGCGGCATACTCAGCGTTTGTCCAAATAACTGGGTCTTAGTGCTGAGTTGACTCACATCCCTTAAAACACGCTGGCGTAATTTAAGCTTGGTAAAGTCCTGTGTATTGGCCGCCAAGGTTTGCTCGGTATTGGCGCCACCATCGATATAATCAAAGAGAAATCGCGGCAAACGTTTTTTGGCTAAGCTGCGATAATCTGCATAGCCGGAAGGGAAAAACTGCGTACTACTCAACATAGCTCACCTTTTTATTATTATTAAATTTTCCACCGAGCCTAACATTTTTTAAAGTGCTTTTAAGCCTCTTTTTATGGCTTTATACAAGCAACATTGAGGGCCCAAAACCTTGTTCTGAAGAGCCTGCGCAGTAGCACCAGTATTTTATTAGCGCAAAAAAAAACCGCGAACTAAGTCGCGGTTTTATCTCCAGTCACTGTCTTAGACAATGCCTAGTATGCAGCTTTCAACACAACAAATTTATGCTTGTTCCGCTTTGGCTTTAGCAACGTCTTTGATCGACAGCTTGATACGACCACGGTTATCAACGTCAAGCACCAGTACGTCAACCATCTCTCCTTCAGTCAAGATGTCAGTCACTTTCTCAACGCGAGCATCGCTCAACATAGAAATGTGCACTAAGCCGTCTTTACCTGGCAGGATGTTAACAAAGGCACCGAAATCAACGATACGCTCAACTTTACCATGGTAGATTTTGCCGATTTCAGCTTCAGCAGTGATGCTCAGCACGCGTTCACGCGCTGCTTCAGCCGCTTCTTTGGTGGTACCAAAGATTTTGATTGAGCCATCATCTTCGATATCAATTGACGCATCAGTTTCTTCACAGATGGCACGGATGGTTGCACCACCTTTACCGATCACATCACGGATCTTGTCTGAATCAATCTTCATCGCGATCATGGTCGGCGCATTGGCTGACAACTCAGTGCGTGAAGTGGCAATCACTTGATTCATTTGCTCAAGAATCGTGATACGGGCGGTATGCGCTTGGTTCAGCGCCATTTCCATGATTTCTTCAGTCACGCCTTCGATTTTAATGTCCATTTGCAGTGCAGTGACGCCATTGGCAGTACCTGCTACTTTAAAGTCCATATCGCCGAGGTGGTCTTCATCGCCAAGAATATCGGTTAGAACTGCGAATTTTTCGCCTTCTTTAACCATACCCATGGCAATACCGGCCACCGGTGCTTTCATCGGCACACCTGCATCCATCAGTGCTAAGGACGCACCGCAAACAGATGCCATGGAACTGGAACCGTTGGATTCAGTGATTTCAGATACAACACGAATGGTGTACGGGAAATCATCAGCATTGGGCAACATAGCAGCAATACTGCGACGGGCTAAACGGCCATGACCAATTTCACGACGACCGGTTGCGCCCATACGACCGCACTCACCGACCGAGTAAGGAGGGAAGTTGTAGTGCAACATAAATGGATCGCGCTTCTCACCTTCTAGGGTATCGAGGAACTGTGCATCACGCGCAGTACCCAGAGTTGCCACCACTAAAGCCTGAGTTTCACCACGGGTAAACAAAGCAGAACCGTGAGTTTTGTCTAATACGCCCACTTCGATCGCCAAAGGACGAACAGTGCTGGTATCACGGCCATCAATACGTGGCTTACCGTTAACGATATTCTCACGTACGGTACGGTATTCAATTTCACCGAATGCTTCTTTAACCGCTGCAGCAGTTGGGCCTTCGCCTTCAACTTCGCTGGCTAATGCAGCAACCGCTTGCTCACGAATTTCACCAAGACGCGCATAACGGTCTTGCTTAACAATGATGGTGTAAGCATCTGAAATCGCAGCACCAAACTGGTTACGTACAGCAGCGAGCAGTTCAGTATTTTCTGCTTTTGGCTGCCAATCCCAACGTTGCTTGCCTACTTCTGCAGCCAGTTCTTTAATGGCTTGAATCACCACTTGGAACTCTTCGTGAGCGAATAATACTGCGCCCAACATTTGGTCTTCGCTCAGCTCATCAGCTTCTGACTCAACCATCAACACAGCGTCTTTAGTACCAGCTACAACCATGTCTAAGCACGATGCTTCTTGCTGCTCATAGGTTGGGTTAATCAAGTAGCCTGTTTCTGGATGGTAACCGACACGTGCACAACCGATTGGACCGTTGAATGGAATGCCTGAAATGGCTAACGCAGCTGAAGTACCAATCATTGCCGCCATATCTGGATCGGTTTTCTTGCTGGTCGATACAACGGTACAAATGACTTGTACTTCATTGCTGAAGCCTGCAGGGAACAGTGGACGGATCGGACGGTCGATCAGACGTGAGGTCAGGGTTTCTTTCTCAGATGGACGTGCTTCACGCTTAAAGAAACCACCTGGGATTTTACCTGCTGCATAGGTTTTTTCTTGGTAATGCACAGATAATGGGAAAAAGTCTTTGCTTGGATCAGCTTTTTTTGCACCAACCACTGTACACAGCACAGTGACATCATTGTTGACGCTAACTAAAACAGCACCACAGGCTTGGCGAGCAACGCGGCCTGTTTCTAAAGTAATGGTGGATTCACCAAATTGAAACGTTTTAATAACCGGATTCACGGTATCTTCCTTCTCTAATGTGACCTTGGGGAAATTGGCAAGAGCTTGGGTATCGGCCCAACGTACTCCTGAAAAACAAAAAGCTGGAAGCCCAAAGTGCAACGCAAAAAACTTTGCGCAAAGCACCCAAGGCTCCCAGCTTCACGTTGCGACGTACGTCTTAACGACGTAGACCCAGACGACCAATCAAAGTCGTGTAACGGCCAAGATCTTTACCTTTAAGGTAATCAAGCAACTTACGACGCTGGTTAACCATACGGATTAAACCGCGACGTGAGTGGTGATCTTTTTTGTTTTCTTTGAAGTGACCTTGCAGCTTGTTGATGTTAAAGGTCAAAAGTGCAACCTGCACTTCTGGAGAACCTGTATCACCTTCAGCTTGCTTGTAGTCATTGATAATCTGAATTTTTTCGTCGTTGCTAAGTGCCATGATGGGCTCCTTACGTGAACAGGCCGGGATAAACCCGTGCTAGAAAAGAGGTATGACCGTGCCTGCCGACAGCCTACCTAGGTGTTTTCTAGATGCATTAAAAACGCAACTAAAACAACAGGGTTATTGTGACCGAATTAGGCGCTTGGGTGCAACCATTCCATCATCATCGATCTCACCCACACCGATAAACTCATCGTTATGGTTATAAACTCGCACCAGCCCTTCAGCCGGTACTTTTTGCGCGCGTACTGGTTGGCCGTTTAGCCAAAAATAACTGCTATGCTCGGTTAAATACACCAATGGCCAGTCTTGTAAGCCGCTGTCCACAGCAATCATGCAGGCATCCAGCGCTTGGGCACCACCTTCTGCATGCAACCGCTCCAACTCTTCAAGAGTGACTGCATGGGTTAAATCAAAAGGCCCGGCTTGGGTACGGCGCAATTGCGCAACGTGTGCACCACAGCCCAGCACCTCGCCAATATCTTCTACTAGGCTGCGAATATAGGTGCCTTTAGTGCAGGACACTAAAATGCGCGCCTGATCGCCTTCGCAGGACAACAGTTCCAGCCGGTTAATAGTCACGGTGCGTGCCGGGCGATCCACAGTAATACCAGCCCGCGCCAACTTATACAGAGGCTGACCATCTTTTTTTAGCGCAGAAAACATTGGTGGCACTTGCTCAATCTCACCACGAAATTGCGGCAACACTGCCTCAATATCAGCAGCACTGACATTCACCTCACGCGTTTGCAGCACCTCGCCTTCAGCGTCGGCAGTGTTAGTAGTCACCCCCAACTGCATGGTGGCCTCATAGACTTTGTCAGCATCGAGCAAATATCGAGAAAACTTAGTCGCCTCGCCAAAACACAAAGGCAACACGCCAGTGGCTAATGGATCAAGGCTACCAGTGTGGCCACCTTTATCAGCATTAAGCAACCAACGCACTTTCTGCAAAGCACCGTTAGAGCTAAAACCATAGGGCTTATCAAAAATTATGATACCGCTAACAGTGCGGCGCTTACGTTTAACCTGCTGCACCACGTTGCTAGTCTCCGCTTGGCTCAGTATTACGTTTATCTTCAGATACGGCTTGCTCAATCAAGGCAGACAAATGTGCTCCGCGGGTAATGCTTTCATCGTAGTGGAAATGCAAAGTTGGCACGCTACGCAGCTTCATCGCTTTACCCAGCAGCGTACGCAAGTAACCTGCGGTATCTTTGAGCACACTGAGGTTTTCTTTAATCACTTCAGGTGAGTTCTCACCCATCACCGTGACGTACACTTTGGCATGGCCAATATCACGACTGACATCAACACCGGTTATGGTAATAAAACCTAAACGCGGGTCTTTTATTTCTTGCGGGATCAGGGTTGCCAGCTCGCGCTGAATCTGATCACCAATGCGTTGGGTGCGGCTGTATTGTTTTGCCATAGCATTCACCTTGGGCTGCCATCAGCAGCTGTTGTTCTTATCCATATAAGCAGCAAACGGCAAGCTCAATCAGGTGGAATAAACCCCACCCATTGCACTTGCCGTTGCCTATACGACTACGAATTACAGCGTACGTGCGACCTGGACTTTCTCGAATACTTCGATTTTGTCACCTGGTTTTACGTCATTGTAACTCTTAACACCGATACCACATTCCATACCCGAGCGTACTTCACTGACATCATCTTTAAAGCGGCGTAAGGATTCCAGTTCACCTTCAAAGATAACCACGTCATCACGCAAGACACGGATTGGACGGTTACGATGTACTTGTCCTTCAATGACCATACAGCCAGCAATTGCACCCAATTTAGGCGAGCGGAAGACTTCACGCACTTCAGCGACACCTAAGATATTTTCACGTACATCACTGCCTAACATACCAGAAAGCGCTTTTTTAACGTCTTCGATGATGTCGTAAATGATGTTGTAGTAGCGCATATCCAAACTTTCTTGCTCAACGATTTTACGCGCACCGGCATCAGCACGCACGTTGAAACCAAAGATTACTGCGTTAGAGGCAAGTGCCAAGTTTGCATCACTTTCAGTAATACCACCCACACCACCGGCCACAACACATACTTCAACTTCATCGTTACCCAATTCAGATAGCGAACCGCGTAACGCTTCAAGCGTACCGCGCACGTCTGCTTTGATCACGATATTGAGTACTTTTTTCTCTTCCTGCCCCATATTCTCGAACAGGTTCTCGAGCTTACCAGCATGTGCGCGCGCTAATTTAACTTCGCGGAACTTGCCTTGGCGGAATAACGCCACTTCACGGGCTTTACGCTCATCAACCACCACAGTGACTTCATCACCGGCTTCTGGCGTGCCATCAAGACCTAAAATCTCGACTGGAATCGATGGTCCTGCTTCTTTAATTGCCTGACCGTTTTCATCCATCATGGCGCGCACGCGGCCAAAGTTAGTACCCACAAGAACCATATCGCCTTGGCGCAAAGTACCGTTTTGTACCAGTACTGAAGCAACAGGACCACGGCCCTTATCCAGACGCGACTCAATCACTACACCACGACCCGAAGCTGACGGTGTTGCACTCAACTCTAGCACTTCAGCTTGCAGCAGGACTGATTCTAGTAACGTATCGATGCCGGTACCGACTTTCGCGGAAACGTGAACGAACTGCGTATCACCGCCCCACTCTTCTGGAATTACATCGTAAGCAGCTAAATCGTTTTTGATACGATCAATGTCAGCTTCTGGCTTATCGATTTTGTTCACAGCAACAATCAGAGGCACACCAGCTGCTTTAGCGTGCTGAATACCTTCAACCGTTTGCGGCATCACGCCATCATCAGCCGCCACAACTAAGATCACGATATCAGTTGCTTGCGCACCACGCGCACGCATTGCAGTAAATGCAGCGTGACCTGGTGTATCAAGGAAGGTGATCATGCCGCCTTCAGTTTTAACGTGATAAGCACCAATGTGCTGAGTAATACCACCGGCTTCACCGGTTGCCACTTTGGCACGACGAATGTAGTCAAGTAGCGAGGTTTTACCATGATCAACGTGGCCCATAACCGTCACCACAGGCGCACGGTGGAAGGTTTGCCCATCATCAATTTTCAATGATTCAGCAAATTGCTCTTCAAGTATGTTATCGCTGACACGCGACACACGGTGACCCAACTCTTCAGCAATTAATACTGCTGTATCTTGGTCAAGCACTTGGTTGATAGTAACGGGCGAGCCAAGTTTAAACATAAACTTAACCACTTCAACGCCTTTAACTGACATCTGCGCCGCTAATTCTGCAACCGTAATAGTTTCGCCAATTTGCACGTCACGGATAACCGGACCCGCTGGACTGGTGAAGCCATGTTGATTGGAACGTTTTTTACCTTTACTGCGGTTACGACCACCGCGACGTGCTTGTTCATCGTCAGAAATACGTGACGACTTACCTTTGGCAGCTGGGCGTGGTGCAGCAGTTTTACGCTCACGACGCTCATCATCGTCAGCACGTTTAGCGGGGCGACGTGCAGCAGTATCATCTTTCTTGCGCTCTGGCGCTGGAGCCACTGTATCAACCACCGGCAGTGTAATATCTGCTGGCGGTAAGCTTTTTTCGACAACAGGCTCTACTACAGCAGCAACAGCAGGTTGTTCATCGGCAGGCTTAGCAACAGGTGCCGGCTGAGCTTTCTCCTGCTCAGCTTGCTTGCTGGCTTTTTCAGCTTGCAACTTGGCCAGATCTTTTTGCTTTTCAGCTTCAATCTCTTCAGCGCTGCGCTTAACAAAGGTTTTCTTTTTGCGCACTTCAACACTGATAGTTTTGCTACCTGGAGCTCGCAAAGTTGTCGTTGTTTTGCGCTGCAAAGTAATTTTTTTAGAACCATCGGCTTTACTGCCGCTGCCTTTTTCTAAAAAGGTTAAAAGTGTTTGTTTTTCAGTATCTGTAACTTTTTGGTCTGCAGTCGTGTGTGCTAGACCTGCTTCTTTCATTTGTTGCAATAGGCTTTCTACTGGCGTTTTCACTACTTCTGCCAGTTCTTTCACCGTGACTTGTGTCATGAACTTCTCTCCTC
>CAYLOI010000019.1:0-51179 GCA_964385265.1 uncultured Thiopseudomonas sp. | reverse complement strand
CCACCCGCAGCGTACTTGCCTGCCGTACTATCTGACGCCTAAGCCTAAAGGACACCCTAGCAGCCGCTATCAACAACTGTTTATACAAAAAAATGGTGATGAAGCTTTGCTGTTTTGTAGCACCAGCAATCAGATCAGCCAGTCGCCGCATAAGGCGATACGGGTTTACAATTTAGTGGCGAAAGATTTTTCAGGCCAGTCAGTGGATTTTTTAAGTAGCCAAGCAGCAGAGCTTTTGCTACGCACTTATACGATGGATGTATTGCGTTATAAAGAAGTCAGCCAAAGTTCTTTGCTGGAGAAAATTGCACGAATGATGCTAGAAAACTAATTGGAAGGTAAGGACTAGCAGAATAAGTAGATCTGTGGCAAAGCAGAATAAAAAAGGGCGCTTTAAAGCGCCCTTTTTCAATCCAGTAGGTATTAATTGTAGAGATCAAACACACCTAAGATATTACCTAACCACAGGTGGGTTAGCATACTGGCGATATAGCCTAATAAGATCACAGGAGTCCAACGCAAGTGGCTCATAAAGGTGTAGTGACCACGTGCAGCACCCATCAGGGCAACACCGGCAGCCGAACCAACAGACAGCAAGCTACCACCCACACCTGCGGCTAAGGTAACTAGCAACCAGTGACCGTGGCTGATGGCTGGGTCCATTTGTAACACTGCGAACATCACTGGAATGTTATCCACAATCGCAGAAATAACACCGATACCAAATGCTGCATAGGTTGCACCTAGACCGTCAAATAACATGACAGAGACTAACTCAAGGTAGCCTAGGTAGCCCAAGCCACCTACGCACATCACAACACCATAGAAGAACAACAAGGTGTCCCACTCAGCACGGGCGACGTTTTTGAAAATATCAAAAGGTACAACACTACCTAAATAACGTAATTTTTCCTGGTCGGCTTTTTGCTCGGCAGCTGAACGTTTTTTGGCCAAAGAAGAAGGCAAGCTCATGCGTAAGAAATAACCGAAGAATTGTAAGTAACCCAAGCCAACCATCATGCCGAATACAGGTGGTAAACCTAGGAACTGGTGGCCTAAAACTGCAGTAACAATGGTCAGTAAGAAGAACGCCATAACGCGCTTAGCGCCACGCTTGGTGATCACTTCTTCCGAGATACTGTCTGGTTTTCCTTTAGGAACAAAGAAGCTCATGATCAGCGCTGGTACCATAAAGTTGACCACGGCTGGTAAGAATAGGTCGAGGAACTCTAAGAACTGAACTTTACCCGCCTGCCAAACCATCAATGTGGTGATATCACCAAATGGACTGAAAGCACCACCTGCGTTCGCGGCAACAACGATATTGACACAGCACATCGCGATAAAGCTCTTCTGACCCTCAGCCACCTTGAGTACGACTGCGCACATCAATAAAGCGGTGGTTAAGTTATCGGCTACCGGTGAAATAAAGAACGCCAGAATACCGGTGAGCCAGAATAGCGATTGGTAGCTAAAGCCTTTGCGCACCATCCATGCACGTAACGCTTCGAATACACGGCGCTCTTCCATGGCGCTGATATAGGTCATCGCCACCAGCAAAAAGAGCATCAGTTCACTGAATTCAAGGAAGTTGCCGCTAAATGCCGACTTCGTTGCTTCAGGGTCATTGCTGACGATCCCGACCAATAACCAAATAAAGCCCGCGCCAATGAGAACCGGTTTTGACTTACGCAGCTGCAGCTTTTCCTCGGCCACGACTACCATGTAAGCGATGGCAAAGATAAAAACTGCTAAATACCCTGCAAGAGTAGTTGTAGCATCTAAATGACCTACTGCTTCTGCAGACGCACTGGCAAAAGCAGGCGCTGACAACAATGCAGCAGCAACAAATATAAATAAACTTCGCAGCATAAGGTTTTCTCAAAGTTGGCCTAAAGGGATGTAGCGGTATGACGCGGGCTACGGACGGTTACAAATGGTAACAAAACGCAAGGCATTTCGCATGGGGTTCGCAGTAATTCTTTTATAAAAAACTTATTTCTAGATAAGTTTTTTTATAAAAGTCATGTACAGCACTGTTAAACAATTGTTTTGGCAGCTGTGTGTCTACAGACCAATTAGATATAACGCTTGGACAGGCAAAGCTATTTAAGCCTCTTAGTTTGCGTTGAGCTTGTTCTGCAGTCGTGCAGTCGTGCAGTCGTGCAATCTGCGGTTAGCACTAAGAGTGTGTATTTGCTCTCATCCAACATCTGAGCGAGCGGTGGGACACTCGATTGCATCTTTTGCGTTAATGTATTTGCTTGTAAGACTGAGCATGCCTCACTGCAAAAGTACCCACCATTGTACCCACCACTTGGCTGTAGAAAGTGGTGGGTAGCTGTGCATGGATGTGGACTTGATAATTGCTGTAAGCCTTGATTTTGCTGGCGTAGAAGACAGTGCCGGGCTTGCCTAGACATCATTCGATGTTCTGCACCTGCTCCCTCATTTGTTCAATTAAAACTTTGATATTGACTGCTGCTTGGGTGGAGCGTGGATCAATGGCTTTGGAGCCAAGCGTGTTGGCTTCGCGGTTGAGCTCTTGCAT
Organism: uncultured Thiopseudomonas sp.; assembly: GCA_964385265.1. Lineage (GTDB taxonomy): Bacteria > Pseudomonadota > Gammaproteobacteria > Pseudomonadales > Pseudomonadaceae > Denitrificimonas. The sequence goes on along the minus strand of CAYLOI010000019.1, from coordinate 48,628 downwards.
GAGGAAATCTAAACGTCGACCGATAGCGCCACCCGCTTTAAGCACACGATGTACTTCGCTGATATGAGTGGCGAGGCGATCGAGCTCTTCGGCGACATCGCTTTTCTGTGCCAGTAGCACCAGTTCTTGCTCAAGGCGCTGACTATCGATTTCGACATGCATCTCTTGACAGCGGCTAAGGATTTTCTGCCGCTGCTGTTCAAGCATTTGCGGTACCAACTCACGCAGCACGCTGACTTCAGTTTGAATGGCATCCAGGCGTTCGCTGATTAAGCGCGCCAGGTCTGCCCCTTCACGAGCACGACTTTCTTTGAGTTGCTGCAGTGCGCTGCTAAACAGTTCGATCGCTGCGCTGTTGAGCAGTGCGCTGTCGATAGATTGAGTGGTGAGTACACCAGGCCAGGCTAATACGTCCATTGGGTTAAGCGCAGCAGGCTGTTGAATCTGTTGTGCGATCTGCTCTGCTGCCTGAATCAGTTGCTGAGCACGCTCTTGGTTAATCTGTAAGCTCGATTCGCTGGATGACTCAGTGAGTTTCAGTGTGCACTCGACTTTGCCACGGGATAGGCCGTTGCGTAGCGTTTCGCGCACTGTACCCTCCACTTCGCGCAGCGTGTCAGGCAGACGTAATAGGGGCTCTAGGTAGCGGTGGTTAACCGAGCGTAACTCCCAACTGAGTGTGCCATAAGCACCGTTTTGCTCAACACGAGCGAATGCGGTCATGCTATGCACCATGAGGTGTCTCCAAAATAAGAGGTTTGAATAATGCGCCAATTGTAGCGAATTTTTTGATGCGTTGTGTTTACAATGCAGATGTTAGGGCGTTGTATCCCTATAATGTTGCATTCATATTTTACCAACAGGAATATTTAATGACTCGTCCCAGTGGCCGCCAACTCGATGAACTGCGTGTAGTACGCATCACACGTAACTTTACCTGCCATGCTGAAGGCTCTGTTTTAGTCGAATTTGGCAATACTAAAGTGATTTGCACTGTCAGTGTAGAAAACGGCGTACCACGCTTTTTGAAAGGCCAAGGACAGGGTTGGTTAACTGCCGAATACGGCATGCTGCCACGCGCAACGGGTAGCCGTACACGACGTGAAGCCAGTAGTGGTAAGCAAGGCGGACGCACCTTGGAAATTCAACGTTTAATCGGCCGTTCTTTACGCGCCTCTTTGGATATGACCAAGTTGGGCGAGAACACACTGTATGTTGATTGCGATGTGATTCAAGCCGACGGTGGCACACGTACTGCAGCTATTACCGGTGCAATGGTGGCGCTGGTTGATGCTTTGGCGGTGATGCAAGAGCGCAAAATGCTAAAAAACGGCTCACCGCTCAAGCAAATGATTGCTGCCGTATCTGTGGGTATCTACCAAGATGAACCCGTGCTTGATTTAGACTACCCAGAAGACTCAACCGCTGAGACAGATTTGAATGTGGTGATGACGGATGCCGGTGGCTTTATCGAAGTTCAAGGCACTGCTGAAGGCGCACCTTTTGGATCAGAACAGTTGAATGCGATGTTGGCCTTGGCTGATAAAGGTGTGCGTGAATTGTTCGCCCTGCAGCAAGCTGTATTGCAGAGTGAGTAAGATCAAACCATAACGATAGGAGAGCGGTAATGGATGAGCACGCAGCAGTGACCCCCGTAAAACCACCGCTGAGCAGAGAGGCTAAGCAGTGGGCCATGCTGACGCACTTAGCAGCTTTCGCGGCTTTTTTTATTCCTTTCGGCAATATTATTGGGCCGCTGGTGGCGTGGCAGCTGAAGAAAGATATTGACCCCTTTGTCGCAGACAATGGCAAAGAGGCAGTCAATTTTCAGATCACTATCGGGATCGCTACTTTTATTGGCATCATGCTGATTTTTGTAGGGATCGGTGCTTTCTTGTTACCGCTGTTAGGTGTGTACTGGATTGCGATGAGTATTATTGCCGGGATAAAAGCCAACGACGGCGTGGCCTATCGTTACCCAATGACCCTGCGCTTTGTTAAATAAAGCTGGGAGTGACAGGGCTGAATAACCCAATAGATCATTTGATTGTGTTATTCAGCTTGCCGTTAAACACTCAAAACCCAGTCATAATCTACGCTAAAGGGTGCATGCTGTGAGAAGCGTGGCTGCCGGTAGAGTTTGGCGCTGCGTACCGTGCGGCGCATACCTTGGGTCAAGAGTTGATAGTCAAAACGCCAGCCCAAGTTAAGCAGTTCAGCCTGTTCGCTGTCAGCCCACCAACTGTACAACTCGCCCTCACGGTTTACTTCGCGCAAGGCGTCGGTGTAAGCCATAGTGCCAATCAGTTCATCCATCCACGCCCGCTCAGGCGATAAAAAGCCGGTTTCTTGCTGACAGTCGCGCCAGTGTTTTACGTCGAGTTTGTTGTGCGCAATATATAAGGATGCACAGTAAATATAGTCACGACGTTTGCGCCGTTGTTTGTCAAGATGACGGGCAAAGTCATCCATAAATTTAAACTTTTGATTCAGCTCGTGTTCATCCTTGCGCCCTGAAGGTAGAAGCACACTGGCGATACTGACCTTATCAAAGTCGGCCTGAATATAACGGCCGAAACGATCAGCTGATTCAAAGCCTAAACTGGTTATAATGGCTTTTGGTTGCAGCCGCGTATAAATTGCTACGCCGCCTTGTGCAGGCTGTTCAGCATCGCAGGCGTAACAGAAATAACCATGTAGCTGAACATCAGACGCTTCCATTTCATGTGCACTGGCGCGCGTATCCTGCAGGCAGATGACATCGGCATTTTGCGCTTGTAGCCAGTCAAATAAGCCTTGTTCAATAGCATTGTGAATCCCGTTCACATTTATACTAATAACGCGCATGGATAGCCCCTAGAAAAAAAGTGTGTGTATGATACCGAACGTATTTTAAATTGGCTAAACCCAAAGCGCTAAGGACCCTTTTTATGCAAGCATATCAACGAGAGTTTATTCAGTTCGCACTTGAGCGCGGAGTTTTACGCTTTGGTGAGTTTACCTTGAAGTCGGGGCGAGTAAGTCCTTATTTTTTTAATGCAGGGCTGTTTAACTCAGGTTTGGCTTTAGCCAAGCTCGGTCGTTTTTATGCACAAGCACTGGTTGATAGTGGGCTGGCCTATGATGTGGTGTTTGGGCCTGCGTATAAAGGTATTCCGCTGGCTGCAACGATGGCAGTTGCTTTGGCTGAACACCATAACACTGACATACCTTGGTGCTTTAACCGTAAAGAAGCGAAAGCGCATGGTGAGGGTGGCACATTAGTGGGTGCGCCTTTAACTGGCAAAGTAGTAATTGTTGACGATGTGATTACTGCGGGCACAGCTATTCGCGAAGTGATGCAGATTATTCAAACGCAAGGTGCTCAAGCGGCGGGTGTGTTGATTGCCTTAGATCGCCAAGAGCGTGGCACAGGTGCGTTGTCAGCGATTCAAGAGGTTGAGCGTGATTTCAATATGCCAGTAATAAGCATTGTATCTTTGCAGCAAGTGTTAGAATATTTAGCGCAAAGTGATGCGTTAAAGCAGTACTTACCTGCGGTTGAGCGCTATCGTGAGGACTATGGCATCTAATAATACAAAAAGTGGCGTTCGGTATCTTCGAGGGATTTAGTGATGCGATTACGTGGATCTGTATTTTCTGTGGTTGCGCTGAGCTTACTGCTGAGCAGTGTTGCTAATGCAGTTGAATATTATCGCTACACGGATGAGAACGGAATTACCGTGATCAATCGTCAGGGGGTGCCTGCGCACCTGATTGGTGCTGGTTATGAAGTGCTCAGCGAGCAGGGGCGTGTTGTTCGAGTGGTACCGCGCGCACCCACGCCTGAAGAATATCGAAAAATGCAGGCTGATAAAGAACAAGCAAAGACCGATCGGCATTTGTTGATGCTGTATACAAGTGTCGAGGACATTGATCGTGCTTTAGAACGCAAGGTCGCCGATATTGATGGTCAAATTAGTATCGCGCGCGGCAACTTACTATCGATCAATAGTTTGAAAGCAGACTTGCAAGGTCAAGCTGCGAGTCAAGAGCGTGCCGGGCGGGTTGTTTCAAAGAATTTACTTGAGCAAATTAAAAGCGCAACGATTGATCAGCAGCGCTTGCAGAAACAAGTTGCGCGTTATTTACAGAGCAAACAAGAGCTTAAAAGCACTTTTGAACGTGATAAAATTCGTTTAATTGAACTGCTAGAATCTAGGTGAGTCTTATTTAATAATTGAGAGGCAGGCAAAATTGCCGTAGTCTTAGTCCTCTTTTAGCAACACGGTCATTCCTTTTCGGATAAATTCCGACACATTGGGAGGGTTTTCTTCCCACCCCATATGACGATTATGTTGCGCCTTAACGTACGTAATCGTAGCTTTATGCTACTTATATGTAGCTATCTTTCTTCCCCTAGGGGATGCCCCCAACAAGCGGGTTCAGAGTAAGCCATAAGGCTTTAAGTAGTGCTGACCTTGCATAGAGTGGAGAGTAGCCATGACTCAATCAATAAAAATAATGCCTCTAAGTGATGAGGGGTTTACACAAAATACACGGTTCCAGGTTTATACCGACCGTCAGTTTGATAAAATTGAACAGCTGCAGAACTTATCTGAAGCGCAGCGTTTTGAAATGCGGGTGGTGGCCAGCGTGCTGCCGTTTCGGGTCAATCAATATGTGATTGAAGAGCTGATTGATTGGACTAATGTACCCAATGATCCCATTTTTCAGCTGACCTTCCCGCAAAGGGAGATGCTTGAGCCGGCTGACTATGATCTGATGGCGCAAGCTTTGCGTGATGAACTGCCACGGGTTGAAATCACCCAGTTGGCCCGTGAAATCCAAGCCCGACTTAATCCCCATCCTGCTGGGCAGCAAGAAATGAACGTGCCGATGCTGGATGGTGAAGCCTTGGATGGGGTGCAGCATAAATACCGTGAGACGGTATTGTTTTTCCCCAGTCAAGGTCAGGTGTGCCATACCTACTGCACATTTTGCTTTCGTTGGGCACAGTTTGTCGGTAATAAAGAGCTGCGTTTTGCCAGCAATGAAGCCGAGACGCTACACCGTTATTTAGCCCAAGATAAAAATATCACTGACCTGTTAATTACGGGTGGCGATCCTATGGTGATGAAAACACGTCACCTAGAAAGCTACCTTGAGCCCTTGTTACAGCCTGAGCTTGAGCACTTACAAACGGTACGTATTGGCACTAAAGCACTGACCTTTTGGCCGCAGCGCTTTGTTACTGATGATGATGCTGCAGGTTTGCTCAAGTTGTTCGCTAAGTTAGTCAAGGCCGGTAAACATGTCGCGATTATGGCGCACTTTAACCATTGGCGTGAGATGGAAACGCCGATTGTGCGTGAGGCGATTCGCCGGATTCGTGCCACTGGCGCGGTGATTCGTACGCAAGCGCCGTTAGTCCAGCACATCAATGATGATGCCGATGTTTGGGTGCGCATGTGGCGCACGCAAGTACGTCTTGGTTTGATTCCGTACTATATGTTTGTTGAGCGTGATACCGGTGCTAAGCGCTACTTTGAAGTGCCTTTGGTGCGCGCGTATGAGATCTACCGCGAAGCCATGCAGCAGGTCTCTGGCCTTGGCCGTACTGCTCGCGGACCTTCAATGAGTGCAGGTCCAGGTAAAGTTGAAATTCAGAGTGTGATGGAGTTCAACGGTGAAAAGGTCTTTGTCCTGCGCTTTATTCAGGGTCGCAATCCTGATTGGGTGCAGAAAACCTTCTTTGCTAAATATGACGAAACAGCCACTTGGTTTGACGATTTAGTCCCTGCGTTTGGTGAAGAGAAGTTCTTCTTTACCGATGAGTACAACGCCATGATTAGCGCCAGCGCTGAGTAAATGAAAACGCCCGCATATTCAGTGCGGGCGTTTCAGTGGCTGGGTTTGCTCGATGGCATCAGTTATTGGTGATGAGTGTGCCCACACCGTGATCAGTAAAGATTTCCAACAATACTGCGTTAGGTACGCGTCCATCAATGATGTGCGCGCTGTTCACTCCACCTTGCACCGCATCTAAAGCACAACGAATCTTCGGCAGCATGCCACCGTAAATAGTGCCGTCTGCAATTAATTCATCAACTTGGGCGGTATTCAAACCGGTCAAGATATTGCCAGCTTTGTCCATCAGGCCAGCAATGTTAGTTAGCAATATTAGTTTTTCTGCATGGAGTGCTTCGGCAACTTTACCCGCGACCAAGTCAGCGTTGATATTGTAAGACTCACCGTTAGGTCCAACCCCGATCGGGGCAATCACCGGAATAAAATCCCCTTTAACCAGCATATCCAGCAGGTCAGTATTGACGCTGGCAACTTCACCAACTTGGCCAATGTCAATGATTTCCGGCTGCTGCATATCGGCATCTTGGCGGGTGACTTGCAGCTTGCGCGCACGAATGAGGCGTGCATCTTTGCCGGTTAAACCAATGGCGCTGCCGCCGTGGCTGTTAATCAGGTTAACGATGTCTTTGTTGACCTGGCCACCTAAGACCATCTCCACCACATCCATGGTTTGTCCGTCAGTGACGCGCATGCCTTCAACGAAACGGCTTTCAATATTGAGACGCTTGAGCAGGTCAGCAATTTGTGGGCCGCCACCGTGCACCACAATAGGGTTGATGCCCACTGCCTTCATTAGCACGATATCGCGGGCAAAGCCGGTTTTCAGTTCTTCGCTTTCCATGGCGTTGCCGCCATATTTGATCACCAGCGTTTTACCGACAAAACGGCGAATATAGGGTAGCGCTTCGGAAAGTACCTCAGCGACATGTGCTGCATCAGCGCGAGTTGAGTTCATTTTGCACAGGTTCCTATCTATTAAAAAGGTAAATCAAGGTCAGGCACAATCGCCAGTAACTGTTCACGAAACAGTACTTTAATCTGCTCTAAATCGTTTTCTGTTTCGCCTTCAAAGCGTAAAACCAGCATCGGTGTGGTATTAGAGGCGCGCACCAAACCCCAGCTTTTCGGAAAGTCGGCGCGCACGCCGTCCAGTGTTGTCAGGCTGGCGCCGCCCCATTGGCCTTCACGTTGTAAGCGATCGATGATTTGAAACTTAGACGCTTCAGTAACTTCAATGTTGATTTCAGGTGTCGACAAGTTAACTGGAAATGCTGCAAAAACCTGATCGGCACTACGCGTATCCAAGCTGAGAATTTCTAATAGGCGTGCTGCGCTATATATTCCATCATCAAAGCCGAACCAGCGTTCTTTGAAGAAAATATGCCCACTCATCTCACCGGCCAGTAAGGCGCCAGTTTCTTTCATTTTAGCTTTAATCAGTGAATGGCCAGTTTTCCACATAATCGGGCGACCACCGTAGCCGCTGATTAAGGCGGATAGGCGACGTGTACATTTCACGTCAAAGATAATATCTGCGCCGGGATTGCGCGACACAATATCTTTAGCAAAGAGCATCATTAAATGATCAGAGTAGATAATGCGTCCAGTGTTGGTCACAACACCTAAGCGGTCGGCATCACCATCAAAAGCAATACCTAAATCAGCGTCCTCAGCTTTAACCCGAGCAATCAGATCTTGTAAGTTTTCTGCTTTACCTGGATCTGGATGATGGTTAGGGAAAGTGCCGTCGACATCGCAGTACAGTGGAATCACCGTGCAACCTAAGGCTTCTAACAGCTGTGGGCCAATTACGCCGCCGACGCCATTACCGCAATCAACCACAATACGCATGGGCTTAGCTAAGGCAATATCATCACGGATGTGCTCCAGATAGGTTTGCAGCATCTCGACGCTCTCAGCACTGCCTGTGCCAGCGCTTAAGTCATTATCCATGATGCGCGTATGCAGCGCAGTAATGCGCTCGTTGGCGAGGGTGTCGCCAGCGATCACGATCTTAAAGCCATTGTAATCCGGTGGATTATGGCTACCTGTGACCATAACCCCGGAGCTGGCTTTAAGTACGTTGGTGGCAAAGTACAGCACTGGCGTGGGAACCATGCCAAGGTCTGTGACATGGCAGCCACAATCTAATAAGCCTTGAATCAATGCCTGCGCCATATCAGGCCCAGACAAACGACCGTCACGGCCGACGACAATATTGGATTCGCCTTTGGCGAGGCTTTCTGAGCCGACGGCGCGACCAATCCAGTACGCCGTATCAGTCGTGAGTGTGCTGCCGATAATTCCACGGATGTCGTAGGCGCGGAAAATACTGCTGGGCACATCGGGCGCAGCGGTAACAGTTTGCGCGGCAGCGGTAGCGTCAGCTTGGCCTAAACCAAATACATCATCATCTATCATGTCTATGTCCAAAATATCAGCGTCCAGCGTCTGTAAAAATGAGTCATCAAAGCTGCCAAGGGTTTGCGCAGGTGACGTGCTATCAGCTGTTGGGTCATGCTGTGTCGCTGCTTTAGCTTGTTTAGCGCGCACTGAGGAGCGTGATTGTGCGCTTTGTGTTAATTGATGAATAACTTGGTTGAGCGCGATCAAGTTGAGGCTGTAAGGTTTAAGGCTTTTGCCTTGCGCCCAATCTTGAATGGTTCTGTAAATGACTAAGCTATCAGCTTTAAGTTGGCGTTGCAGGCTGCGGTGGATTAAATACACAGCGGCAAGAAAAGATAAAACCGCCACGATAAATGCGATGAGGAGCGCCAGTTGAGCTGATGAAGAGTACAGGGCTTGTGCTGGGCTGCTGACAACCAGTGTCCAGTTCGGGTGCTGAGTGTTAAAGGACTGAGAGATAGCAGCGCTGGGCAGTTGCCCGGAGCTGTAGAGTGTCTGCACCGGCGAGTTTGGAAACTGCTGCTGCAGAGCAACATGCAACTGGCGGTTGCTAAATACAGGAAGTCCACTCAGTAAATCGGCTAAGTCATACGTCATCAATAGACTGCCGGATGGGTTAGAACCTTTGAGCTTGGCTGCGCTGTAAAGTAGCCAACGTTGCTCAATTTGCAAGGCTTCAGGCCAAGGCTGCGGGCCTTGTTGCGCACGCTTAAGCAAGTCTAACGCGGCAAAATTGATTGGCGCACTGCGCTTAAGGTCTTGTGTGGTTGCCCCTGCTGGATTGAGAAACGCATCGACAGCACTAGAGCGATGCAGAAGGCTGCGCTCGGCATTACGCTTAGCACTGGGGTTATTATCTTGTAAGACTTGCGCAAGGCGTTGGTTGTCTGCGGCGCTTTTAGTGTCGGCTTGGATAATAGCCAAGTGTTGGTTGACGGCTGCGCTATACGCCGATCCCCATGTGGCTATCAGCTCTTCGGTTTGCTGCTGCTGTTGTGATGACTGGTTGAACCAGATCACTAGGCTAGCAATCAAGATGCCGGCCAATGCGAGGATGAGGCTCGGCAGCATATAGCTGATGCTTTGTTTGTTATTGCTATCAGTGCTCTTAGCTAGATCGGCAGTCTGCTGATTATTATTTTTTCGTTTGAACAGTGACATTGAGCCTCCTGCCACAGGTTTCCCTGCAGAAATGTATGCTGTGTTATTGCTGGCCGGTGTGACCAAAGCCGCCATCGGCGCGCTCGCTTTGGGTAAAGCTGTCGGTGATATCCAGTTGAGCTTGGATGACAGGCACTAAAACCAGTTGAGCAATACGATCGCCTGGGGTGATGGTGTAAGCGCTGTCGCCGCGATTCCAGCAGGATACTTGCAGTTGGCCTTGATAATCTGAGTCAATTAATCCTACTAAATTGCCCAGCACAATGCCGTGTTTATGTCCCAGTCCTGAACGCGGCAAAATCATCGCAGCAACACCTGCGTCTTCGATGTAAATAGCCAGCCCAGTTGGGATCAGTAGCGTTTGTCCTGGCTCAATGTCTACCGGGTGAGTGATCATTGCGCGTAAATCAAGGCCAGCTGAACCGCTGGTTGCATAGTCAGGGACTGGGAATTCAGTGCCGAGGCGAGGATCAAGTATCTGAGTTTGGATGCGGCGCATAATTAAACCTTGTGCATGTGAGAGGCAATAAATGAAATCAGCTGACGAGCAATTTTACCTTTGCTGGTCTGCGCGAATGATGTTTGCTGTTGTTGGCGGTCAATCACAGTGATGGCGTTGTCATCGCTGTTAAAACCGATGGCGCTGTTGGCCACGTCATTGGCCACGATTAAGTCGAGATTCTTATCGCGCAGTTTGCAAATTGCGTAATCCAATAGGTTTTGTGTTTCTGCAGCAAAACCAACACTAAAAGGGCGGTCACTGCGTTTGGCCAGCGTTGCTAAGATATCTGGATTACGAATCAGCTGTAAGGTCATGCCGTCGGCACTGCCAGGATCTTTTTTTAGTTTATGCGCGGCGCTGCTTTCCGGGCGATAGTCAGCAACCGCGGCAGCTGCAATCAAAATATCGCAAGGCATGGCTGCTTCGCACGCCGCCAGCATTTCGCGAGCGCTATTCACGTTGATACGTTGTACCCGGTCTGGGGTGGGTAAATGCACGGGGCCGCTAACTAAGGTAACGCGCGCGCCGGCCTCGGCCGCCGCTTCGGCAAGGCTAAAACCCATTTTTCCTGAGCTATGGTTGGTGATATAGCGTACCGGATCAATATCTTCTCGGGTTGGCCCTGCGGTGATCAAAACATGTTTGCCGCTCAAGGCTTTGTGGGCGAATAAGTCGGCGGTGTTTTGCGCTAGTAATTCAGGTTCGAGCATGCGCCCTAAGCCAATATCGCCGCAGGCTTGTACCCCAGAGCCGGGGCCGAGTAGTTTAAAACCGCGCTGGCTGAGTATTGCTGCATTGGTTTGTGTGGCTTGATCAGCCCACATGGCTTGATTCATGGCCGGTGCTAGAGCAATGGGTGCGTCAGTGGCCAGTACCAAGGTGGTCAGCAGGTCATTGGCTGCTCCTTGTACTAAACGCGACATTAAATCAGCGGTACAGGGCGCAACGAGTACCAAATCAGCCCAACGTGCAAGTTCAATATGACCCATAGCTGCTTCAGCAGTAGGATCTAGCAAGTCAACATGTACAGGGTTACCAGACAAAGCCTGCAACGTCAGAGGCGTAATAAATTCACGCGCACTGCGGGTCATGACCACGTGTACATCAGCGCCTAAGTCGCGTAAACGGCGGACCAGTTCAGCGCTCTTATAGGCAGCGATGCCGCCACCAATGCCAACAATAATGCGTTTTTGAAACAGCCTTTGCATGGGTCTGCCTGTTATCTGGAGTTTTATTTAAAAAAGAGAAAGTGGCCAAGTTTAAAATCTTGTCTAAGATAACATAGCCGCTGTTAGAGCGGCAGTGGCTGAACCATAAGGATTAAAGCAGTGCATGCAGGCTGAGTGGGTTAACTCAGTCTTGGATGATAAGGAGTTCGTCTATGAATATGCAAAGTTGGCCAGTCAATGAAAGGCCTCGTGAACGCTTGCTTGAGTATGGCGTTGAGGTTTTGTCAGATGCTGAGCTATTGGCGATTTTTTTGCGCACCGGCATCCAAGGCCGTAACGCTGTTGAGTTGGCGCGTGATTTATTAAGCGCTTTTGGTGGTTTGCGCCAAATCTTAGAGGCCGATCAAATAAGCTTTACCAGTCACCTTGGTTTAGGGCCGGCCAAATATTCACAATTGCAGGCTGTGCTGGAAATGGGGCGTCGGCATTTGGCAGCCAGCATCCAGCGCGATTCGGCGTTAGAAAGCCCGCAAGCCGTGCGTGATTTTCTCAAAGCTAAGTTACGCCATGAATTACATGAAGTCTTTGCCTGTTTGTTTCTTGACACCAAGCACCGTGTGCTGGCGTTTGAAGTGCTGTTTTACGGCACTATTGATGGCGCCAGTGTCTATCCACGCCAAGTGGTAAAACGCGCCTTAGCCAATAATGCTGCGGCTTTAATTCTGACCCATAATCACCCTAGTGGTGTTTCTGAGCCGAGCCAAGCGGATAAGATTTTAACCGAGCGTTTAAAAGAAGCGTTAGCCTTGGTTGATGTGCGCGTCTTAGATCATTTCATTGTGGGAGATGGTGAGCCGCTATCAATGGTTGAAAATGGCTGGATGTGAGGAGGTTTTCCAGTAAAGCAGCGCTAATAAAACTGGAGCGAAAGTTGAACTGCTGGTCGCTTTCTGCTATAAAGCACGGCTCGATTCTAAGAGAACAGGTTTCGCACTATTATTTTGCGTTACTGTTGTTCCTTAGCGAAGTCTGGGTAATAATATGCGGGTTATAAAACCATCATGTTTTTAATCACCTACGAATCCAATTACGTTTTAAAGCAGCCAACCCATGCTGGGTTGAGCATGTGGTTTAGAGGGCTGAGATATGTCAAGAGTTTGTCAAGTAACCGGTAAGGGTCCGGTTACAGGGAATAAAATTTCCCATGCCAACAACAAAACCCGTCGCCGTTTCCTGCCAAACTTGCAGCATCACCGTTTTTGGGTTGAATCCGAAAACCGTTTTGTACGTTTGCGTCTATCTGCAAAAGGCATGCGCGTAATTGATAAGCGCGGAATCGACACAGTGCTGAGCGAGCTCCGTGCTCGTGGCCTAAAAGTTTAAGGGGAACATCATGCGTGATTTAATCCGTTTAGTGTCAAGTGCTGGTACAGGTCACTTTTACACTACAGATAAGAACAAGCGTACGACGCCTGATAAACTGGAAATCAAAAAATTTGACCCAGTTATTCGCAAGCACGTGATTTACAAGGAAGGCAAAATCAAGTAATTGATTGCCCCTTCTGCGTATAAAAAACCCGCTCAGGCGGGTTTTTTTATTGTCAAAATAAAGTGCTGTGCACGGGCGTCAGCGCTGATCAATCTAGCGCACTGGCTCTTAATGTGCATGGGCTAAACATCGTATGGATTTATTTAAACGCTTACTGCATGCTGCTGCTGAATAAAAATAATAGGAGATAACCATGTTGTTACGTGGATTGAGCTGGCTGGTAGCCTTTCAGTTGGCAGGAACAGCCCTTAATGTACTTTTTTTCCCAGTATTACCGAGTCCCATTATTGGCTTGGTTTTGCTGTTTGTCTTTTTAGTTGTGCGTGGCAGTGTCAACGAGCCACTGAATGAAGCAGCAACGAGCTTGTTACGTTATTTGCCTTTGCTATTAGTACCGCCAGCAGTTGGTGTGATTGTGCATATGGCTGATATCCAAGCGGATCTCTGGGCAATCATTGGCGCTGTGCTGATTTCTTTATTGGTTTCAATGGTTTTTGTTGGCTGGTTGATGCAGGTGCTGATTAATCGTCAGGCGCGCACTAAGGACACGTTATGAATCTGGACTGGCAGGCTGCGTTGGATGCAGTGATACATCATCCGCTATTTGCTTTTGGCTTAACTCTTGGGGTGTATCAGCTGGCACTGGCGGCTTATGAGAAAACACGTTGGATGCTCTTGCAGCCGGTTTTGATGTCGATGGTTATCTTGATTGCGACCTTGCTGCTGCTGGATATTGACTACGCACTGTATAAGCAAGGTGCGCAACTGTTGACGGTGTTGTTAGGCCCTGCAACCGTTGCCCTAGCTGTGCCTTTATATCTAAACATGCGTCGCGTGCGCCAAGTCTTATGGCCGACGTTAATTACCCTATTTATCGGCGGGTTATTTGCAACTGTATTGGGTGTGGCTTTGGCTTGGTTGTTTGGTGCGGAAACACTGATCTTAAAAACCATTGCGCCCAAGTCTGTCACTACCCCGATTGCTATGCTGGTGGCAGAAGAAATTGGTGGTGCTGCGTCGCTGGCGGCAGTCTTTGTGATGATTACCGGTGTGCTGGGTGCCATGCTGGGTATTGAGGTGTTGCGGGTTTTTCGCATTACCAATCCCGCCGCGCAGGGTATGGCGTTGGGGATTATTGCTCATGCTGTGGGTACTGCGCGGGCGTTGCAGGAAAGCGAGGAAGCCGGAGCTTTTGCAGCCTTAGCCATGAGTATGATGGGTGTATTAACTGCGGTATTGATGCCGCTGGCGGTGGCGCTGATTATTTAGCCGGCCCTGTAAGCGGGCGCTGCGGGTAAATGGCGCTTTGCGTACGACTTTAAAGCTCGGCTAGCCCGCTGCTCTGTTTGGCGTGCTCTGTGTGCTTTGTTTTTCATAGTGCTGGACTGGCGTTGCACAGGCTTGCTTAAGATGCGACATGCTATAATTGGCAAAAATTTTCTAAGGTTGAAGCTATTATGAAGTCACCATTACCCGCGTTTGCCCAAGCCCCAGTTCTGGTGGTGGGTGATGTGATGTTGGATCGTTATTGGTACGGTAGCACCACGCGTATTTCTCCTGAAGCCCCAGTGCCTGTGGTGAAAGTGACACGCACTGAAGACCGTCCCGGTGGCGCGGCGAACGTTGCGTTAAATATTGCCGCTTTAGGTGCGCCTGTGCAGTTGATCGGTGTGACTGGCGCTGATGAAGCGGCTGATGCTTTAACTGAACAGTTGCACTCGGTGGGTGTACAAACACATTTTCAGCGGATTAGCGGTCAGCCTACCATTGTGAAGTTGCGCGCGATGAGTCGTCAGCAGCAATTGCTACGGATGGATTTCGAAGAGTCTTTTACAACCGATGCTGAGGCGATATTAGCTCAGGTTGAAGCTGTTTTAGATGGTGTAAAAGTCATGATCTTATCGGACTATGGCAAAGGCACATTGCTCAATCACCAAGCGTTATTACACCTTGCCAAGCAGCGCGGTGTCGCCGTACTAGCTGATCCCAAAGGCACTGATTTCTCTATTTACCGCGGTGCAACTTTGTTAACGCCGAACCTAGCTGAGTTTGAGGCGGTGGCAGGGCATTGCGCCGATGAAACGCAGCTAATGCAGCGTGGCGCAGCGATGCTTGAGGAGTTGGAGTTGGAAGCCTTGCTGATTACTCGCGGAGAGCAGGGTATGACCTTGTTACGCAAGGGTGTTCCTGCGCTGCATTTACCGGCACGCGCGCGCGAAGTCTTTGATGTGACTGGTGCTGGCGACACCGTTATTTCTACCATGGCGGCTGCGTTAGCAGCGGGTGAGAGCCTCGCACAAGCGATGACTTTAGCCAACTTAGCAGCAGGAATTGTGGTAGGTAAGTTGGGGACCGCAACCATCAGTGCGCCTGAGTTGCGTCGCGCGATACAGCGTGAAGAGGGTGCTGAGCGCGGTGTGCTCAGTCTGCAACAGCTGCAAGCGGCGGTTGAAGATGCCAAGGCACAAGGTGAGCGTGTGGTGTTTACCAACGGTTGCTTTGATATTTTGCACGCCGGACATGTCAGTTATTTAGAGCAAGCCCGTGAGCAAGGCGATCGTTTGATTGTCGCGGTCAATGGTGATGCCTCGGTGACGCGCTTGAAAGGCCCTGGACGGCCGATTAACTCAGTGGATCGCCGCATGGCCGTGCTGGCGGGTTTAGGTGCTGTAGATTGGGTGGTGAGCTTTGTGGAAGACACGCCCGAGAGCCTGATTACTTTACTCAAACCCGATATTTTGGTTAAAGGCGGTGATTACGGTGTGGATCAGGTGGTCGGTGCCGAGTTGGTCTACGCCTATGGCGGTGAAGTGCGGGTGTTGGGCTTAGTAGAAAACAGTTCAACCACGGCCATTGTGGAAAAAATCCGTAGTAAATAAAACGTGAGAGATGACCGCTGCAATGTCGGCTCGGGACGAGCGCAGCGGTTTCGTTTTTAGTCTTGGTTGCGCAGAATATTGGCGATGCACTCAACATTACTCTGTAAGTGCTTAGGAGTGATGGTGCCAACGATGGCGCTGGCCACGGCTGGGTGGGCAAAAATCAGCGCAAAACTGGCCTGCACAGGATCAATTCCATTGGCTAAGCAAGCGTGCCCACTGGCTAAGGCTTTCTTAATCAGAATGCCTTTGTTGTGTTGGCCGGCATAGTCGATTACAGGCAACTCATCGCGCTCACTCAGGTTGTAGGTGACCATTGCGCAGTCACCTTGTTCTAGCGCGAGTATGCCGCCTTCTGCGGTTTTTCCAGAAAAACCGAAACCGCCAATTTTGCCTTCCTGTTTCAGTGCCGCGAGCGTGTCGTAGACTTCTTCATGTTGCAAAATAGCCACATCATCGCCATTGGAATGCACTAAAACCAACTCAATATGATCAGTACGCAAACGTTTCAGGCTGCGATCTACTGAGAAACGCGTGTGCGCTGCAGAAAAATCAAAGGCTGATTCGCCTTGGACAAACTCTTCGCCGACCTTGCTGACAATTATCCAGTCATCGCGCTGGCCTTGCAGTAAATAGCCCAGGCGCTCTTCGCTAATGCCGTACGCCGGTGCGGTATCCAGCAAGTTAATCCCCAAGTCGCGAGCTTGATTGATCAGGGCGAGCGCTTGCTGGTCATCCGGGATGGTAAAGCCATTGGGGTATTTAACCCCTTGATCACGCCCAAGTTTCACCGTGCCTAAACCCAGTGGTGAAACAGTAAAGCCGGTACTGCCCAGTGGACGATGAAAATCATGCAGGGTCATTAAATAAAGTCTCCCAAGCAGGTTGTGCCACAGCGGGGCGCGGTAAGTCTGGATAGTTTTGTGCGGCGCTAGGTTTAATGCCGTCGCGCGCTAAAATTTTACCAATGCGATCGCTAAAATCAGGCGCCAGCGCGAGCTTAGTTGGCCAGCCCACCAGTAATGAGCCTTGCTCAGTGACAAAAGCGTTATCGGGGCGCGCGAGTCCAGACTGAACGGGTTCCGCACGATCGACACGCAATGTTGCCCATTGCGTGGCCTCTTGATTCACCCAAGGCAGTAATTGCGCCACCTCGGCTTGTGCCGCGGCAATCTGTTGCTGCTCAGAGCGTGCCACGCCTTCAGCTTCGGCAAGATTACCGCCTAAGTACCAAACCCACTGGCCATCGGCTGCAGGATGGGTGGTGACTGTGATCCGTGGTTTGCTGCCGCCACCGAGGCAGTGTGCATATAAAGGTAATAACGCTGGGCCTTTGGCCATAACCATATGTAAGGGCCGTAGCTGCTGTTCTGGTTTACTCAGGGCAAAGGCTTGCAGTAAGTCTTGGTTGCCGCTGCCAGCACACAACACCACACGCTGCGCATTGATGCTGTAGTCATCTGCTTGCACGCCAACCAATTGCTGATTGTCGTAGCGTGGCGTGATTTTTTGCGCATGCAAGAGGCTATCGCCAGCCAAGTCGGCTAAACGTTGCACTAGACTGGGTACGTCTAGCACCAACTCAGCCAAGCGATAGACGCGGCCTTTGAAGTCTTTATGCTGCAAAGCGGCTGGCAGTTGTTGACCTTTGACTTGATCAACCCGGCCACGCATCGCTTTGCTGGCAAAAAAGCTGGTCAGATTGCCGGCAATCGAACCTGGTGACCAGAGATAGTGCGCGTTGGATAATAAACGCACACCACGCAAATCCAGTTCGCCTTCGCCCTGTAGCGCCTTGCGCCAGCGTTCCGGCATATCGGCAATGGCTTCTGATGAGCCGGTCAGGGCACCATGTAGCGCATATTTAGCGCCACCATGAATGATGCCTTGCGACTTCACAGACTGCCCACCGCCCAGCGTGTTGTGTTCAATCAGCAGCGTATTAAAGCCCTGCTGGCGCAATTGCGCGTTGAGCCAGAGCCCTGCAATGCCGCCGCCGATGATGGCAATGTCAGTGTTTAAGGTGAGTGACATAAGCGCCTCTCGCAAAAAATAAGTGAGCAGTATAACTGAGCGCAGTATTATCGCTGCGCCTTTGCTAAACTTTGCTGCTATGAATAGAACTCTATATACCTTGCTGCTGTATCTCGCTGTGCCGGTGATTGCCGTGCGCTTGTGGCTGCGTTCCAGAAAAGCACCGGCTTATGCTAAACGCATTGGCGAGCGCTTTGCCTTTACTTTACCTGAATTCAAGCCGGGTGGTATTTGGCTGCATGCGGTGTCAGTCGGTGAAAGCATTGCCGCAGCCCCTGTGGTTAAAGCGCTACAGCAACAGTATCCAGACTTGCCGATTACTGTGACTTGCATGACGCCGACCGGCTCTGAGCGTATTCAAAGTCTATTTGGCGATAGCGTACAGCATTGTTATTTGCCTTACGATTTACCCTTGGCAAGCAAACGCTTTTTAAAGCGTTTACAGCCCCGTCTAGCCATTGTGATGGAAACCGAGCTGTGGCCGAATCATATTAATCAGTGTGCGCGTTTAAAGATTCCCGTGGTGTTGGCCAATGGTCGTTTATCCGAGCGTTCGGCGCGCGGCTATGGACGTTTTCCAAAACTGGTCGCTCCGATGCTCAAGCAGATCAGCGCGTTGGCGGTGCAGAGTGCAATTGAAGCCCAGCGTTTTATTGAG
Organism: uncultured Thiopseudomonas sp.; assembly: GCA_964385265.1. Taxonomy (GTDB): domain Bacteria; phylum Pseudomonadota; class Gammaproteobacteria; order Pseudomonadales; family Pseudomonadaceae; genus Denitrificimonas. The sequence goes on along the minus strand of CAYLOI010000019.1, from coordinate 30,420 downwards.
TTAGGTGCACGGGCCGAAACCGTCAAGGTCACCGGTTCGATTAAATATGACCTGCAAGTGCCAGAGAACTTGCCCGAGCAGGCGCAGGCGCTACGCGAGCAATGGCAGGCCAAGCAGCGCCCGATCTGGATTGCTGCCAGTACCCATGAGGGTGAAGATGCGCTGATTTTAGCCGTGCACCAGCAATTGCTTAGGTTATTCCCCAAGGCTTTATTGATTTTAGTACCACGCCACCCCGAGCGTTTTGAATCGGTGCACGCTTTATGCGTAGAGCAGCGGATGCGCGTGCAGCGGCGCTCGACCCAGGCGCTGGTCAGTGCTGAACATCAAGTGCTGCTGGGCGATACCATGGGCGAGTTGTTATTTCTCTATGCGCTGGCTGATCTGGCTTTTGTTGGTGGCAGCCTAATAAAACATGGCGGGCACAATATGCTGGAACCTATTGCCTTAGCTAAACCCACCTTAATCGGACCACATTATTTTAATTTTTTAGAGATTGCTGAGCAGTTGTTGGCCGCAGGTGGCTTACAAGAAGTGGCCCATACTCAACAGCTGGCGCAGACGATTGCGCGTTTATGGACCAACAAAGAGCGTGCCGAGCAGATGTCGTATGCTGCCCAGCAAGTGTTGCAGCGTAACCAAGGTGCTTTGCAGCGGCTCTTGGATATTATCCAGACGCAGTTAATGGAAGCTAAATAAGCGGGCCATGCTCTGTGTAGACAATGCTCAAAGTGCTTGGAGTTGTACTACGAATTGCCGCTAGACCTGAGCAGTGCTCGGTATTAATCTGTAACCAATAAATTTTATAAAATGTCTTGGCCGCAATAAAACAACGCACAAGACTCGAGTTTTACTGCCCTTAACCGTGCAGCAGCCTTCAGGAGAAGACAATGAGCAGCAGTGATCGCGTTATTATTTTTGATACCACTTTGCGTGATGGTGAGCAAAGCCCAGGCGCTTCGATGACCAAAGAAGAAAAGCTGCGCATTGCTAAAGCGCTAGAGCGCATGCGTGTTGATGTGATTGAAGCCGGTTTTGCCATCGCCAGTCCGGGCGATTTTGAGGCGGTGAAAGCCATTGCTGACACCATTAAAGACAGCACCATTTGTAGTCTATCGCGAGCTCTAGATGGTGATATTGAGCGTGCCGCCGAAGCGTTGGCCGGCGCTAACTCTGGCCGTATCCACACCTTTATCGCCACCAGCCCGATTCATATGCAGCACAAATTGCGCATGCAGCCTGATCAAGTGGTTGAGCAAGCAGTACGTGCAGTTAAAAAAGCGCGCAACCTGTGTGCGGATGTTGAGTTTTCCTGTGAGGACGCGGGTCGCTCTGAACTTGATTTTCTCTGCCGCATTGTTGAAGCCGCGATTGATGCAGGTGCGCGTACCATTAATATCCCTGATACGGTCGGTTATGCGATTCCACATGAGTACGCAGAATTGATCAGGCAACTAATCAATCGCGTACCTAACGCTGACAAAGCCATTTTCTCGGTGCATTGTCACAACGATTTAGGTTTGGCCGTCGCCAACTCCTTGGCCGCTGTAGTGGCAGGCGCACGTCAAGTCGAGTGTACGATTAACGGTCTAGGTGAGCGTGCCGGTAATGCTGCCCTTGAAGAAGTTGTCATGGCGATCAAAACCCGTCACGACTTATTAGGCGTGCACACCAATATTGATACGCCGCATATCCTTAGCGTCTCGCGCATGGTTTCAGGCATTACAGGCTTCCCTGTGCAGCCTAACAAAGCCATTGTTGGTGCGAACGCCTTTGCCCACGAGTCTGGGATTCACCAAGACGGCGTGCTCAAGCACCGCGAAACCTATGAAATTATGGCCGCAGAAGATGTCGGCTGGCATGCCAATAAAATGGTCATGGGTAAACACTCAGGCCGCAGTGCTTTCCGTAGCCGCTTGTTAGAGTTGGGCATTGAGTTAGCCAGCGAAACAGAACTCAACGCCGCTTTTGCGCGCTTTAAAGATTTAGCCGATAAGAAACACGAAATTTTCGATGAAGACTTGCAGGCGCTGGTTTCAGAAACATTAAATGAAGAAGCACCAGAGCTGTATAAATTAGTCAGCTTAGAAGTGGCCAGTAAAACTGGTGAAATACCGCATGCGCATTTGGTACTCAATATTGATGGTGTTGAAGTGGCAACCGATGATCAAGGTTCCGGCCCTGTCGATGCGACCTTTAAAGCCATTGAGCAAGTGGCGAAATCTGGTGCTACCTTGCAGCTGTACTCAGTCAACGCCATTACTCAAGGTACCGACTCGCAAGGTGAAGTGACGGTGCGTCTGGAGCGCGGTGGCCGTATCGTCAATGGCAATGGTGCGGATACCGATATCGTGATCGCTTCAGCCAAAGCTTATCTCAATGCCTTGAACTTGATGCATGTGGGCACTGCTCGCGCGCACCCACAGGTTGATGGTGTGTGACCAGCAGCATGAATTTGATGCATGAGCAAGAGGTACGTCGTCAAGCCATGTTGCAGGCGATGCAACTGGATGTCTGGCTGCCTCGACAACAGTTAACACATGCTGCAGTGTCTCGTGATTATTTGCTGGATTGGCAAACTGAGACCGCAGCGGCTGAGTTGCCTGCAGTGCCTGCCTCGACAACGCAAGGGCTTACCAAACCAGCATTGCCTCGCGCAGAAACGCCTAGCTCTGCTACAGATGGGCGTGGCCGAGCCTATGTTTCTGTACGCGATAAGTTGGCTGCGTTACAGTCTACACAGCCTGCTGCGGCAGCAGCTAAAACTAGCGTTGAAGTCTCAGTCGTCGAAAGTGTACCTGCTGTTATTGAGCCGCTTGCTGTGCAGGCTGAGCCGATCCCGCGCTTTGCCCTGCAACTATTACGTGCTGATAATTGCCTTGTTTTGGTGGATTTACCCACCGGTGAACCCTTCCAAAGCCGTGACCCTGATTATCAATTGCTCAAAGACATGTTGCGTGCTGCAGGCCTCACGGATAAACCCAGCTTAATGCGCCAAGGTGCACCTATTACTTGGCCAATGCTGCACTCAGGAAATCTGATGCATGAGCAAAATGCCGCAGCAGCCCGCGCCTGTGTCCGCGACTTATTAAGCTTTGAATTACAGAATGCGCCAGCTGTGTGTGTTTGGTTGATTGGTCAGGCGGCGGTGCGTTTTGGTAGTCAGGATGACAATACCGAACTGTATAGGCTGCAGCCTTTTGTTGAAAATACCCAGTTGTGGAGCTTGCCCAGCTTAGAAAGCGTGCTGCAGCAGCCGTTACTCAAACGTGATATTTGGCAAAGCATGTGTGCGCTGGCTTCATTGTGGCAGGTACAGAATGATGCCTAAGCTTGAGTTTCGCCGGATGCAAGCAGATGATTTAGACCAAGTGGTTGCTTTAGAGCAGCAGGCTTTTTCGCATCCATGGTCGCGCAAGTTGTATGCCGATGCATTGAACAGTTATGAGTGCTGGATGATGTATGCCGATAACCAGCATGTGGGTCATGGTGTAATCAGCCAAATTGTTGATGAGGCGCATTTGCTTAATATCGCGATTGCCGTTGAACAACAAGGACAGGGTTTAGGTTTGCAGCTATTAGAGCATTTGATGCAGCGCGCCAGTGCTCGTGGTTGTGTTGAGTGCTTTTTAGAGTTACGAGCGTCAAACCAATCTGCTTATCGCTTGTACGAGCGCTTTGGCTTTAATGAAATAGGCCGTCGCCGTGATTATTACCCTGCATTAAATGGGCATGAAGATGCCTTAGTGATGGTCTGTACTTTATTTGCTGATACCTATTAGCGGTAAAAGTGTGACTGTACCGATCTGGGTTTTGTCTCAAATCAGATATTTAAATATGTAACAAGAGTCAGCAGAGGAACCTATGCCTGAATTACAACAGCTGTTTGATAATAATGTCCGTTGGTCTGAATCAATCAAAAAAGACGATCCAACTTTTTTTGAAAAGCTTGCTCAGCAACAAGCGCCAGAGTACTTATGGATTGGCTGTTCAGATGCGCGTGTACCTGCCAATGAAATTGTTGGCATGCTACCGGGCGATCTATTTGTCCATCGTAATGTGGGTAATGTGGTTTTGCATACTGACCTGAATTGTTTGTCGGTTATTCAATACGCGGTTGATGTGTTGAAGGTAAAACATATTTTAGTCACCGGGCACTATGGCTGTGGTGGTGTGCGTGCAGCAATGCAAGATAAGCAGGTCGGCTTAACTGATGCGTGGTTGCGTGGTATTCGTGATTTGCATTATGAGCACTATGATGAGCTGGCGATGCTGGCCACAGAAGAAGAGCGTGTTGATCGCTTGTGCGAACTCAATGCCATTGAACAGGTGGCCAATGTCAGCCATACCGCCATTGTGCAGAACGCTTGGCACCGTGGCCAAAAGCTCTCGATTTATGGTTGTGTTTACGGTATCAAAGATGGACTGTGGAAAAACTTAGATGTGACGATCAAAGGTATTGATCAAGTACCTGCGCAGTATCGTTTACGCAAGCGTGACTAATTTGAGCAATACGCTAATTCAACAACGCCAGCCAATCAGGTATTTGCTGGCGTTGTTGTTTAGTTGCTATACAGATTTACTAGCAGCCATTTGATAGGCTGTTTCTAGGGCAATGTGCAAGCTGCCTGTATCAATTTCGCCGGTTCCTGCCAGATCCAACGCTGTGCCATGATCCACTGAGGTGCGAATAATGGGCATGCCGAGGGTGATGTTGACGGCTGAACCAAAACCGCGGTGCTTTAGCACGGGCAAACCCTGATCGTGGTACATAGCTAACACGGCATCACATTGTTTGAGATGGTGGGGTGTGAACAAGGTATCCGCCGGTAATGGGCCAACCAAGTCCATGCCTTCAGCGCGTAAACGATCGAGGGTTGGTTGAATGATATCCAACTCTTCGCGGCCTAAATGGCCATCTTCACCCGCATGCGGGTTGAGCCCGCAAACCAGTATCCTTGGTTTTTTGATCGCAAATTTTTGCTGTAAATCCGCATGCAATATGCGTGTAATTGTTTCTAAACGCTCACTGGTTACCGCGTCAGCAACATCACGCAAGGGTAAATGCGTGGTCACTAGAGCCACCCGTAAACCGTGAGTGGCCAGCATCATCACCACTTGTGGTGCTTGCGTCAGTTCTTGGAGAAATTCTGTGTGGCCAGAGAAGGGCACGCCAGCGTCGTTAATAATGCCTTTGTGCACAGGGGCCGTGATCATCGCACTGAATACACCATCAAGGCAGCCTTGGCCGGCCCGTGTTAGCGTTTCTAGAACGTGCTGGGTGTTGGCTTGGTTGAGTTGTCCTGCGACCACAGGCTCGTACAGTGGTGTATCCCACACATACAGGCTGTCTGCTGCTGCGGGCTTGTCAGGCCAAGCGCCAGGTTGCACATCAATCAGCTGCACTTTTAGGCCGAGCAATGCCGCGCGCTCTGTCAGCAGTGCGCGGTTGGTAATGGCAATCACTGGGTAGGGTTGCATTTCATGGGCTAACATCAAGCACAAGTCAGGACCAATACCGGCAGGCTCTCCGGGTGTTAAAGCAAAACGCAAAGTCATATGTTTTTAATCTCCACATAGGCTTCGTCACGAATCTGGCGTAACCACGTTTGTAGTTCTTCATCATATTTGCGGTTGCGCAGTAAATTGATGGCTTGTTGCTCGCGCATTTGCTCGCTGCTGTCAGTGCTGCGCCGATCAATCACTTGTAGCACATGCCAGCCAAACTGGCTTTCAAAAGGCTGGGACAGTTCACCAATGGCGGTGCGTGCCATTTCCTCACGGAAAGCAGGTACCAACGAATTGGGGTCAATCCAGTTTAAATCTCCGCCATTTAGAGCCGAACCTGGGTCTTCCGAGAATTGTTTGGCTAACTCGGCGAAGTCTTCGCCGTTGCGTAGCCGTTCATATAAACGCATGGCCAATTTTTGTGTGGCTTCTGGGCTGCGAATTTCGCTGGGCTTGAGCAAAATATGGCGAGCGTGGGTTTCATCACGGTAAACCACCGCATCACCGCGCTTATCCAGCAGCTTAAGCATAATAATGCCACCTGCTGTACGGGTCGGCTGGGTTACTTGACCAAGGGCCATGGAGGACAGCATGCGGTCAAATGGTGGCGGCAATTGTGCCGCTTTACGCCAGCCCATTTCGCCACCTTCCAGTGCGTTTTCACTGGCTGAATAGCGAATGGCCAACTGGGTAAAATCAGCGCCTTGCTCAAGCTGTTTCACAATGCTTTCGACATCGCTTTGTGCTTTGGCTAATTCTTCGTTGCTGGCGCCGTCAGGTACAGGAATTAGAATATTGGCTAAGAGGTACTCTTCGGCCAACTGCATTTTTCCTAAATCTGAGGCTAAGAAGTTTTGCACTTCTTGGTCAGTCACTTGAATGCGCTCAGCCACTCGATATTGACGTACACGGCTAATGGTCATTTCTTGACGAATTTGCTCTTGGGCATCTTCTAGACTTAAGCCGTCTGCCGCTAAGGCTTGTTCAAACTCTTGTTGGCTTAAGCCGTTGCGCTCAGCAATGGTTGCCATCGATGCATTGAGTTCTTCATCGCTGATGCGAATCCCTGAGCGTTCGGCCATTTGTAATTGGATGGCATCAATGATCAGCCGTTCCATTACTTGCTGGCGCAAGACGTCTTCAGGTGGGATTTCGACTCCACGTTTGCTGATGGTCTGCTGTACTTCTTGCAGACGTGTTTGATATTGGCTGAACATAACCACATCGTTATCGACAATAGCTGCGATGCGGTCCAGTTTCTGCTCGGCTGCGAATGCGCTACTGAACAGCACACTGCTGGTCAGGATTAGCGCTGATAGAGGTTTAATAAGCATTGTCTTCACGCTCACGGTAGCCTTGGATGCCTTCATCGAGGAATGTCTCTACTTTATTGCCGGTTACACCACCCAACCCTTTTAAGACGATCTGCAGGAAAACCCCGTGATCACCTTTACGGTTGTCTTGTGGTCTCATATTACGTTCATCGTAGTCAACCCAGTAGCGGTTGATTAAGCGCAGTTTCCAGCAGCAGCTGTCGTACTCGAAGCCACCAAAGGCTTCCAACGTACTGTTGCGGTTGTAGTCATACTGCCAGCGCGCAATAACGTTCCACTGCGGTACTACAGGCCACATAATTGAGGCATCGGTTTGTTCAACTTTGTAGAAGTCTTTGTAGACTGTGCCGCTGGCATCAGTGTAGTCAGCGCTGCCTGTTTCCCAGCGGCCGGTATTGTAGTTGTAGTAATTGCTATCATTGCGGTAACGGTAACCGAAGTTAAGAATTTTGTTTAAATCTTCCTGCGACTGGTAGTGGAACATAACACTACCAGAGCGGGTGCTATGCGTATCCGGATCCCACATTAAGTCAGCATTAATACGCCAGTCTTGGTTAAAGCGCAGCATGTATTCCGAGGCATAAGGCGAGCGTGAAGTGGTGTTTGCCGCTACAGCTTTATAATCCTTGCCTGACAGTAAAACTTTACGATCAGCAAAGTAATACGCCTGGCCCACACTGATGCGCTGACGTTCAACGCCGTTGCTTTCTAACCAGCGGTTGGTTAAACCCAGTGAGATCTGATTGGTATCACCAATACGGTCACGGCCACTGAAGCGGTTATCACGGAACAGACTGGCGTAGCTGAACTGTATTTCTCCGGTATCAAACAGAGGTAAATCTGATTGATCTTGGTAGGGTACATACAGATAGAACAGGCGTGGCTCTAGAGTTTGACGGTAAGTCTTGCCAAACCAATTGCTGTTGCGGTCAAAGTACAGGCCACTGTCAACGCTATAAATGCCGACGCTGCGATCAGGACTGCTGTTGTAATTTTGAGTCGCTGCTAAAGTTTTTTTACCTTGACTGTCTAAAGTTAAGTCATAGCGCGTATAAGCATATTTGACCGCAGGTTTAACAAAGCCCCAGCTCCAATTCAATGGCAAGCTGAGCGCAGGCTCAACGTGCAGGCGATTACCGTTAGCGCGGTCTAAACCCCTAAGGCGAGTATCATTCCAGGGCGTAGTCAGACCATCTTCGTCGCTAAACAGCCCTTTTCTAAGTGAACGATCAAAACGTGTCCACTCGGTTTTGTAAGTCATCTGCAAGCCAGCAGGCTGGTAGGGTAGTGCGCCAGCAAGAGAAAATTGCGGTAGGCGATCGTAAGGTGTGATATCGCTGATATTCGCCATTTCATAAGCATGCACACCAAAGGCCGCAGTGTAGCTGTCACCGCGCCAAGTTAAGCCGGCTTTTTGATCCAAGGTTTCATTGGAGCCTGCAACCACGTTGCTGCGTAAATCTTGGAAGTAGTAAGGGTCGCTGATATCTGTGTAATCGAGTGAGGCTAACAAACGTGAATTAAAGCCATGCTCATGTTGCACGGTGTACATCCAGCGGTCTTTTTTGTATTCCGACTGCAGTTTACGTTCGTCTTCGCTGTCAGCAAGCCAAGCACCACCAAAACGGCTTTCGCTGTTTTTACCCAAGTAGCGCAGTTCACCTTCAGTGAGTAAGCCACGCTCACTCATATAGTTAGGGTAGAGCGTTGCATCAAAGTTAGGTGCCAGGTTGAAATAATAAGGCGTGGTTAAATCTAAGCCTTTGTCATTGCTGTAGCTGATGCTCGGCGGTAAAAAACCAGACTGGCGACGGTCATCAATCGGGAAGTGAATATAGGGCGTATAAAATACGGGTACGTTTTTCACCCGCAAAGTAACGTTGGTAGCACTACCAAAGCCGGTTGCTGGATTCAGAGTGACATTGTTGCCCTTCAGGTGCCAAGCATTGCTGCCGGGCTCACAGCTGGTATAGGTACCGTCCTTAAGACGAATAATCGCGTTTTCTTGACGCTTAACATATTGCGCACTACCGCGCACTTTGCCGGTATGCATAACATATTCAGCGTTCTCAACTTGTGCTTCACCGCTATCGAGCTGCAGTTGGGCGCGATCACCGACCAGCAGTGAGTTGCGGTCGCGAATACGCACATTGCCTTTGAGTTCACCAAGGTTGTCTTGCTGGTACAGACTGGCTTCATCTGCTTCAGCTTGCAGGCTGGCTTGGCGGATGATCACGTTGCCGGCCAATGTGGCAGTTTCAGTCGTTTGCTCGTAGCGTGATACGCCAGCGTTAATATATAAAGGCGCATCTTTGAACGCTGTTGTATCGTTCATGCCTGGGCGCAATGGTTCAACATAGCTGCCAGCACAATAGGGCCCTGTTTCTGCCAGTTGCTCCTCGCTGAGTTGTTCGCGAGGCACCCAGTCAAGGTGACTGAAGTCAGCACTGCGACTGACTAAGCCTTTGCCGCGACTGTCACTGACCGATACGGGCTGCTGTACCGCAGGTGACGCCTTAGTCGCTGCAGTAGTGCCAGCAACACTAGCTGCGCTGTCGGCAGGTGCGGCCCGTTCCGGGCGTGGTGGTTGTGCAGCAGTACTGTCTTGAGAGCTGCACTCCCAGCCACCGCTGGCACTGGCTTTACAGTCATATTGTTGCGCTGCGAGGATACTGCTACTGAACAAAGGCTGTAAGATACACAGCGCGCCTGATGCCAGTAACGGGAGTTTTTTACGATAAATATATTTAGCTGCCATAGTGTGTCCGTGCTTCCCGCATGCGCTTGGTGAAATACCCAGCATGCCTCTCGAAGGGCTGGAAAAGATCAGCGATAATAAAGCATGCCCTACAGAACGGCTAGCACCGTTGGAGAATTACCATGCCGAATCAACTTATAAATAATGTAGACGATAGTCGTTTACAAGCGTTAACGCACTGGTTCACTGAGCAGCTACCGCATATCGCTCAGCAAACAGGTTGTGTAGAGACTACCGTAAGACACCTACAGCCATCCAGCAGTGATGCAAGTTTTCGGCGTTATTTTCGCTGGCACTCAGCTTCTATTGACTTAGTCTTGATGGATGCGCCACCACCGCGTGAGGATTGCCGTCCTTTTGTGAAAATTGCACAGCTGTTAGCGCAAGCGGGTTTGCATGTGCCTAAGGTCTGGGCGCAGGATTTGGAACAGGGTTTTTTGGTGCTGTCCGACTTGGGTTTGCAGACTTGGCTGGAGGTGCTCAGTTCAGACAATGCTGATGAGTTATTTAGTCTGGCCATTGATGCTTTAATCACTTTACAGAAAATACCTGTGCACGAGGCGCAATTGCCTGTTTACGATGAAGCTTTATTACGCCGTGAACTACAGCTGTTTCCAGAGTGGTATGTGCAGCATGAGCTGGGTATCCAATTTACTCAACAACAAGAATATTTATGGCAGCAAGCCTGCGATGTCTTGGTGGCTAATGCACTAAAACAAGCAAAGGTGTTGGTGCACCGCGATTATATGCCGCGCAATTTGATGCTGAGCACGCCCAATCCAGGGATTTTAGACTTTCAAGATGCAGTCTATGGCCCAGTCAGCTATGACATTATCAGCTTATTTAAAGATGCCTTTATCAGTTGGCCAGAAGAGCGGGTACAAAGTTGGCTGCAACAGTATTGGGATAAAGCGCGGGCTAAGGGCATTGATCTGCCTGATAGCTTCCAAGCCTTTCACTATGACTGCGACCTGATGGGTGTACAGCGCCATCTTAAAGTGATTGGTATCTTTGCTAGAATTTGTCACCGTGATGGCAAGCCGCGTTACCTAGCCGATGTGCCGCGGTTCTTTAATTATTTGCAGCAAGCCATTGAGCGTCAGTCTGAGCTTGCTCCTTTAGCGCAGTTGCTGGCCAGTTTTCCAGTAGCCCCCGAGTGAGATAAATACGATGCGAGCGATGATTTTAGCTGCAGGTAAAGGCGAGCGGATGCGCCCGTTAACCTTGCATACACCTAAGCCATTGATTGAGGTGGCGGGTGTGCCTTTGATTGAATACCACTTGCGTGCTTTAGCGCGAGCTGGGATTGAGCACGTGGTGATTAACCATGCATGGCTGGGTGAGAAAATTGAAGCGCATTTAGGTGATGGTGAGCGTTTCTCTCTAAATATTACTTATTCTCGCGAGTCACAACCGCTAGAGACCGGCGGCGGAATTTTTCGGGCGCTGCCGCTTCTCGGCGATGCGCCTTTTATTGTGGTTAATGGTGATATTTTTACCGATTATGACTTTGTTAATGTGCCGCAGACACTGGATGGCTTGGCGCATTTAGTCTTAGTTGATAATCCAGAGCATCATCCTGAGGGTGATTTTTCCTTGCAGCAGGATCGAGTGGTGTCTCCGGGTGCAACCAATACCTTGACCTACAGCGGTATTGCGCTACTGCATCCGCAGCTCTTTACCGATTGCTTTAATGGTGCGTTCAAACTGGCGCCTTTGCTGCGTGAGGCTATGGCTCAAGGCCGCCTCAGTGGTGAGCACTTTGCTGGGCGCTGGATTGATGTTGGCACAGCAGAGCGCTTGGCTGCTGCGCAAGCCTTGTTGTTAAGTAGATGATTTGGCCGGCGACAATAGCCTGTACGCTATTGGGCTTGGCGATTGCGCATATACCTGGCGGCCTATTAGGCGCGCTGCTTGGCAGTATCATTGATTACAAGCTAGCGCTCACCAGTTGGTCGCAATTGCGCACGCGCTTAGCATTGAAAACCAAGTCCAACCCCTCGCTGAATGCCCAACAAGTGCTTTTTATGCTGTTGGGGCATTTGGCCAAAAGCACTGGGCGGGTGACGCCCGAGCATATTCAAGCAGCTCGTCTGGAAATACAGCGTTTACAGCTCAGGGATATAGCGCAAAAATTAGCTATTACTGCTTTTTCGCAAGGTAAAGAATGCAGTTTAGATGATTTACGTAGTGGTTTACGTCTTCATTACGCGGCTTCTGAGCAGGCTGAGCAGCTATTATTTGCCGGTTGGCGAATGGCTTTAGCGCAAGGCTTACCGACCGCTAAGCAGCGCCGTATTTTGCAAAAATGTGCTGACCTACTGGGTTGCTCAGCAGAAACCTTTGCCCGCATTGAAATACAGTCGCTGCGCGGACGCATGGCCCCTCGAGTTGTAGTGAGTGAGTTAGATAGTGCTTTGCAGTTGCTGGGGGTGAGCCGTTCGGCTTCTTTGGCTGAAGTGAAGAGCAGCTATCGCCGCCAAGTCAGTCTGCACCACCCTGATAAGCTCATCGGTGCTGGGGCAAAACCTGCACAGTTGCAAGCGGCTACAGAGAAAACACGCGCTTTACACCATGCCTATGCGGTAGTGCGCAAACACTTGCAAGGCTAGGGTTTAAGCGCTTGAATGTAACTGGCCACTGCCAGAATATCTGCGTCGGACATCTGCTCAGCAATGGAAAACATCACTGAAGTGGAACGGCTTGGATCTTTGCTGCGAAAAGCCTCTAGGGTGCGTTTTATATACTCAGCAGGCTGTCCAGCCAGTCTTGGCATATCTTCTTTACCTTGGCCTTGCGCACCGTGGCAACCTTGGCAAATTTGCTGAAATTTAATCAGTCCTTGTTCGCTTAGCTGTTGATCGTCAGCTGCTGTGTTTGCAACTTTTTGTTGACCGTAATATAGGGCGATATTGACTCGGTCCTCTAGGCTGAGATTTTTAGCCAGTTTTGACATAACAAAATCTTGACGCTCGCCGCTGGCAAACTTCTCAAAGGCGCTGAATAAATAGATCGGGTTTTGTTCTGCTAAATTCGGGATGTAGTTGCGTTTACTATTACCGTCCTCGCCATGGCAATGCTTACAAAATGTAATGCGCTCTTGGCCTGCTTGGTAGGCGAGTTGTTGTGTGACTGGGTCGGCCATTAACTCATTTAACGTTTGCATCGCGTGCTGATTGGCAAAGCTTAAGCAGCTTAAAGCACTTAAAAAAAGGAAAAGTAACGAGCGCATAAAATATCCATTTTATTAATGAGCACAGCAATGTCAACTTTGCTAGAGCATTGCGGCTCAATCAGGCATGTTGTTTAAAGGTTTTAAGGCTTATTCAGCCAGCCTTTAACGCGACGAAATAAGCGTTCTTGTTCGATAGCTTGCACGCCAGAGGCTGTGGTTAAAGCAACCTGATGGTAATACTGTAAGTTGGCACGGCGACTAGCATGCAAACGCTGCTGAGCGGCTTTATGCTCTGCTGCATGGTTCTTATAATAGAAATCCGCAAGATGCTGAGTATTGGCCTCGATCAAGTTTTCGTAAGAAACTGAGAGCAAATTACTGCTGCGCGGTGCAATTAAGCCAATACGCATGGGAGTTGTTATGCGCATGGCATTTTTTACTGCGTAGTTCAGTGCCCAATGCGCGCCCTCATGGTGGCCGAGCAAGATAATTTCTGTAGGGTTAAGTGTTTGCGCGTGGCTCACAGCTGCATCGATAAAGTTGCTGATGCGTTGCGGATAGTCAGGTATGGGCATGGGCTGGGGTTTAGCGGGCGGAGCGATTGTGGCAAATGTAGCAGCAGGGGGCTCTGCATTGCTCGACTCGTCTGTGGGCTCTTGTGTAACTTCTTCGTCTACCTCTGGCTCCGCCTCTAGCGGCTCAGGCGCATCAGTGTCTGGTGCCGCAGGCTCTTCAGGCAGGGGTGCGTAGACGATAATTTGTTCAGCAACCAGCCCAGCTGTTGCTTGCCCTGCTGGCAATTCGGTTGCGGGCTTTGTTGGTAAATTAAGGCTCAATGTGTGCCAGCCAGCATCAGGTAGTTTTCTGCGCAGCGGGCCAATGGTGATCGGCCAGTCAAAGCTTTCTTCTACGCCGGGCAGCAAAATAACCACGCCCCGTGCTTGTGCTGTATTGGCGGCTAAAAATAATGCAGAAAAATGTTCAGCTGGGGTGCTGAGGTCAATTAATTGCTCGGCATCTAAGCTCAGTTGCACCGCTTGAGCAGCTAATATATTGCGGCTGGTCGGCAGTGTACGCTGCCCGTTTAATACTGCTGTAGGAGTAGGCTCTGGCGTGGCCAAGGGTGCGCTAGGGGTTGACTCTGCTGCAAGACTGCTGGTTGTGTAAAGACCGACAGTAAGCATTAACAAAACGCCATATAAAGCTGACATTGAAATCTCCAGATTTCAGCAAGTGGCACATGCGTGTGCCGATAAGCTTATGGAGTGTAAGTCTCGCTGCTGAGCTCAAGCAAGTAACTGCGGAAAATTTGTGCAAGCACTTGGTTACCCACTTCGAGTTCGTGACGCTGCATTTGTAGGGCAACCTGATCTGCACTATCAAGGGCTTCATCAGAGCCATTAATCGCTGACATTTTCAGAACAATATAGGCTTGGATGCTATTGGCTGGAACGCCTTCGCCGCGATAAAACATTGTACCTAAGCGCAACTGCGCTATCGCATGGCCTTGCACCGAGGCTTGCTCAAACCATTTAAGCGCTTGCTGATAATCTCGTGGTGCGTGCTGGCCTTGATACCAGTATTCGCCGAGTACAAATTGCGCGTCAGCATAACCCAATTGGGCAAAGGTTAAGCACTCTTCCAGAACCCGTTTGGGATCACTGTTGATGCGTTCTAAGGTGCATTGGTGTGTGGCTGGAACAAGGAGCGGGGCGTCGTCTGCGAGGGCTGCAGCAGAAAACAGAAAAAAGCCGATGAATAACATAAAACGGCTGACACAGATCATTACAGTTACCGAGCTCCGCAAATAAAAATAAAATGACTATAGCGTCTTGTTTAATAAGTAACGCGCATATTATGCGGCATTTCCTTGGGTAAAGACCACCGCTAAGCATCGCTGTTGCTTGTTTTATGTCAATACGAGAGCAGGGCTGATCGGCAAAGTCATGTTGCTACTGTGCAGCACGGCGCAGCAGAACAGGTTAGACTTAGCTGCTTTGTTATCTTATAGAGAACACCACTATGGCTCTGCAAGCCACACCGTATAAAGTTGAGCTAAGCCTGACCGACATGGACCGCAATGTGTATGACAGCTTGCGCTTCAGTATGGCTCGTCATCCGTCTGAAACCGGCGAGCGTCTGCTCTCGCGTTTACTTTCCCGTGCGCTCTGGCATGCCGAGCAGATTGAGTTTGGTCGTGGCTTATCCAATGTTGATGAGCCGGCGTTATGGGAAAAAAGTTTGGATGGGCGCATTCTGCATTGGATTGAAGTGGGCCAGCCCACTGCTGAGCGTATGACTTGGTGCTCACGCCGTGCTGAGCGCTTAAGTGTTTTAGCTTATGGCAGCCTGCGTACCTGGATCAGTAAAGAGCTGGATCAAGTGCGTAACTTGAAAAATCTAAATGTACTGGCAATCAGCCAAGAATCGCTAACCAATTTAGCTGCAGAGTTACCACGCACCATTATTTGGAGTGTGATGATCAGTGATGGCGATGTGTTTATTACTGACGAGCGTGGTCAACATACGATTGAGTTGGAGTGGCTGCACGGTGAGCGCGACTAAGGCGTTTCCTTATTTGTTTTAAAAGTAGATCAAAAGAGTAAGCACATAGTTATGCGTATAGAACAACGACCCTTGCCTGCTATTTTGCCTGACTTAGGTGATATTCCCCCGCTATTGGCGCGCATTTATGCCGCGCGCGGTGTGCAGAGTGTTGACGAATTAGAGAAAGGTTTGGCTCGTTTGCTGCCTGCCCATTTGCTCAAAGGCATGGATCAAGCTGTGCTGCTGCTGGCGCATGCTCTTGAGCAACGCCAGCGTATTCTTATCGTCGGTGATTTTGATGCGGACGGTGCCACCGCCAGTTGTGTTGGTGTGCTGGGTTTACGCATGCTCGGTGTGGCCCATGTTGATTACCTGGTGCCCAATCGCTTTGACTATGGTTATGGTCTGACCCCGGAAATTGTTGCGGTGGCGCTTGAGCGTCAACCGGATGTGCTGGTGACTGTGGATAACGGTATTTCCAGTATTGAGGGTGTGGCGGCGGCGAAAGCGGCAGGGCTTACTGTGATTGTCACCGATCACCACTTACCCGGCGTGCAGCTGCCTGCGGCGGATGCGATTGTTAACCCCAATCAGCCCGGCTGTGAGTTTCCCAGTAAGGCCTTGGCTGGTGTGGGAGTGATGTTTTATGTACTGCTCGCCTTGCGTGCGCATTTGCGCAGCAATGGTTGGTTTGCCCAGCAAGGCATTGCCGAGCCTAACCTTGCCGAGCTATTAGACTTAGTTGCCTTAGGCAGTGTTGCTGATGTGGTGCCGCTGGACGCTAATAACCGTATTTTAGTGCATCAGGGCTTAGCTCGGATTCGCGCTGGTCGCGCACGCCCAGGCTTGCGCGCGATCCTTGAAGTGGCGCGCCGTGATCACCGCCGTTTAGTGTCGACTGATTTAGGTTTTATTGTTGGCCCGCGTTTAAATGCAGCAGGGCGTTTGGATGACATCAGTCTCGGTATCGAATGCCTGCTCTGTGAGGATGCGGATGGCGCGATGCGACGTGCGCAGCAACTTGAGCAGCTCAATCAAGAGCGCAAGCAAATTGAACAAGGCATGCAGCGTGAAGCACTGGTGCAACTTAAAGACTTACCGCTGGATAACCTGCCCTTTGGCTTGTGCTTATTTGAGCCAGAATGGCATCAGGGTGTGATTGGTATTTTAGCCTCGCGGATGAAAGAGCGTTACCACCGCCCAGTGATTGCTTTTGCTGATGCCGGTGATGGCCAGTTAAAAGGCTCGGCGCGCTCAGTGCCAGGTTTGCATATTCGTGATGCGTTGGATGCGGTGGCTGCTCGCTTTCCTGAGTTGATCAGTAAGTTTGGCGGGCATGCCATGGCTGCTGGTTTGACCCTTGAGCGAGTGCATTATGAGGCATTTGCTAAAGCCTTTGATGCCGAGGTGCGCCGCCAACTGACGGCAGATGACTTAACCGGGCGTATTTACTCCGATGGCAGCTTGGCTGCGCATGAGTTTGATATGCAGCTGGCGCAACAGTTGCGTCATGCTGGGCCGTGGGGCCAGCGTTTTCCAGAGCCACTGTTTCATGGTGATTTCAAAATCATCAGCCAGCGCCTAGTGGGTGAGAAACACTTAAAATTGGTGTTGCAAAGCGCGCACAATGCACCGGCGCTGGATGCCATTGCTTTTAATATTGATTTGGATATTTGGCCTAATCCCACCATTGGGCATGCGCGAGTCGCCTATACGCTGGATATCAATGAGTTTCGCGGTAATCAAAGCCTGCAGCTGATGGTTTCCAGTATGAGCCCCTGCTAAACAAAAGCGCAGACTGTATCGGTGAGCCGCGCACAGTCTGCCTTTATTAGGGTATAATTCGCCTTTTTATACTGTTCAATCAAGCGAGAACTGTCTGTTATGGAAGTCAATCCAATCCAGCAAACCATCAATGACTTAGCTGAGCGTACGCAAGTCATTCGGGGGTATCTTTGACTACGCTACTAAGCGTGAACGTCTAATCGAAGTTGAGCGTGAACTGGAAGATCCAGCGATTTGGAATAATCCAGAAAACGCACAAAATCTTGGCCGTGAGCGTTCCTTGCTCGCACAAGTGGTTGAGACGTTGGACAACCTAGAAAGCGGTGTGTCTGATGCAAAAGAACTACTCGATATGGCGGTTGAAGAGGATGACCAAGAAACCGTAGAAGAGGTCCGTACAGAGCTTGCACGTCTTGCTGAAGATCTTGGTCAGCTGGAGTTTCGCCGCATGTTCAGCGGCGAGATGGATGCCAATAATGCTTACTTGGATATTCAAGCCGGTTCTGGTGGTACTGAAGCGCAAGATTGGGCCAATATTTTACTGCGCATGTATTTGCGCTGGGCTGATCATAACGGCTTTGAAGCCACTATTATGGAGTTGTCCGCAGGCGATGTGGCCGGCATCAAAGGTGCGACTTTACATATTAAAGGTGATTACGCCTTTGGTTGGTTACGTACCGAAACCGGAGTACACCGCTTAGTACGTAAAAGCCCGTTTGATTCGGGCAACCGCCGCCACACCTCATTTACCGCCGTTTTTGTTTCACCAGAGATTGACGATAATATTGAAATCGATATCAATCCTGCTGACTTGCGCACCGATACCTACCGCTCATCTGGCGCTGGTGGCCAGCACGTAAACACCACGGACTCCGCAGTGCGTATTACCCATATACCGACCAACACTGTGGTGAGCTGCCAGAATGAGCGTTCACAGCATGCCAACCGTGATACGGCGATGAAAATGCTGCGTGCCAAGCTGTATGAGCTGGAGTTGTCAAAACGTAGTGCTGCCTCACAAGAGCTGGAAGACAGTAAGTCTGATATTGGCTGGGGGCATCAGATTCGTTCCTATGTGCTCGATCAGTCGCGCATTAAAGACTTGCGTACCAACGTTGAAGAAAGTAACTGCGACGCCGTGCTAGATGGCGATATCAATCAGTTTTTAGAAGCCAGTCTGAAACAAGGACTTTGATCAGTCGCAGCACGTCATGGCGTGCTGACGCTGTAATCAGCACGCGCTTGCGTGCCTACATTCGCTATAGCAGCGATCCGAATTAGAGTAGTGGATACCCATCATGAGTGAACAAGCGCAAACCCAGCACGAGTTGCAAGAAGAAGAAAACAAACTAATCGCTTTGCGTAAAGAAAAACTCGCCAGCGAGCGTGCTAAGGGCAATGCCTTTCCGAATGATTTTCGTCGCGAGCATTACTGCGCTGATATCCAGAAAAAATATATCGATGACAGTAAAGAGCAGCTGGTTGACGCAGCCATACCGGTAAAAGTTGCTGGGCGCATCATGCTCAACCGCGGCGCTTTTATGGTCATCCAAGATATGACCGGTCGCTTACAGGCGTATGTGGATCGCAAAAGTCTCTCAGAAGAAAAGTTAGCTGAGATTAAAAGCTGGGATTTGGGCGATATTATTGGCATTGAAGGCACTTTGTCGCGCTCCGGTAAAGGTGATCTGTATGTGCATATGGATCAGGTACAGTTACTGACCAAATCATTACGCCCATTGCCAGATAAGCACCATGGCTTAGTCGATACCGAGCAACGTTACCGCCAGCGTTATGTTGATTTGATTGTTAATGAAGAGGTGCGTGACACCTTCAAAATCCGCTCAAAAGTGATTGCGTATATCCGCAACTTTTTAACCGAACGTGATTTCTTAGAAGTGGAAACTCCGATGCTGCAAACCATTCCAGGTGGTGCAGCGGCGAAGCCTTTTGAAACGCACCACAATGCCCTTGATCTGCAAATGTACCTGCGTATTGCCCCAGAGTTGTATTTGAAGCGATTGGTGGTGGGCGGTTTTGAGCGCGTGTTTGAAATCAACCGCAACTTTCGTAATGAAGGTGTCTCAACTCGGCATAATCCAGAATTCACCATGTTAGAGTTTTATCAGGCCTATGCCGATTACGAAGATAATATGGATCTGACCGAAGAGCTGTTTCGCGAGCTGGCGCAAGCGGTGCTGGGCACAACTGATGTGCCGTACCAAGGCAAAGTGTTCCATTTTGGTGAGCCGTTCCAACGCATCTCTTTATTTGATTCCATCTTAAAGTACAACCCGGAGATTACTGCGGCTGACTTAGAAGATATTGACACCGCACGCGCGCTGGCAAAAAAACACGGCGCTAAAGTGATGGGCTTTGAAGGCATTGGTAAGCTACAAACCATGATCTTTGAAGAAACGGTTGAGCACCTGCTTGAGCAGCCGACTTTTATTACTCAATACCCCTTTGAAGTATCGCCGTTGGCACGTCGTAACGACGATGATCAAAACGTCACTGACCGTTTTGAGCTCTTTATTGGTGGCCGCGAAATTGCCAATGCTTATTCAGAGCTCAATGATG
Source organism: uncultured Thiopseudomonas sp. (assembly GCA_964385265.1). Classification (GTDB taxonomy): domain Bacteria; phylum Pseudomonadota; class Gammaproteobacteria; order Pseudomonadales; family Pseudomonadaceae; genus Denitrificimonas. The sequence goes on along the minus strand of CAYLOI010000019.1, from coordinate 10,733 downwards.
CTGAAGATCAGGCTGAACGTTTCTTAGCCCAAGTGGCGGATAAAGATGCCGGTGATGACGAAGCCATGCACTACGATGCTGACTTTGTGCGTGCTTTGGAATATGGCATGCCGCCAACTGCGGGCGAAGGTATTGGGATTGATCGTTTAGTTATGCTACTGACCGATTCTGCTTCAATTCGCGATGTGATTTTATTCCCGCACATGCGCCCCGAGCATTAATTTGTCGCTCTAAACGCCGCACGACTGCGGCGTTTATTTTCAATATTTAGCACTGCTAACGTCATGGAGTCATTATGAGTGAGCGCGATTTTCGACCATTGATTGCCACTGCGATTGCCAGCATTGTTGGTACTGTTGCAGTGTTGGGCTATTACGGTTTTTTACATGTGGCTAAGCCCAGTGACGCACTGCTGCTGGCTGAGTACACCATGTTAAAAACCATTCCAGGCGAAGATTATAAAGTCTCGTTAAAACCTGCTGAGCAAATTGCTCAGTGTATGGATGGCATTGTTGTGCTGTTTGATACCAAGCAAAAAGGTTTAACTGGTGTGTTAGTCGACGATAAAAAACGTGCAGTGCGCTGTGAGTTCATGGCGCAGTGATTGCCTGTCGGATAACACTTGCCTAATGGATGATTGCTGAGGCTGCGAACACTAAAGTTGTCTTGCCAGACGTTGAATAACTCGGCAAGCTGGGATGTATATTTAGTGGAGAACCAGCATGATTCCAATTGATTCACGTTTACGCGAGCATGTTCATTTACTCGGTGAGCTGCTTGGTTGCACCATGCGCGAGCAGCGCGGTGAAGAATTCTTAGAAAAAATCGAACGCATCCGCAAAGGTGCGAAAGCTGCGCGCCATGGCTCTGATGACGGCCGACAGCAGTTGACGGAAACCTTGGATCAGCTGTCTGAAGATGAGCTGCTACCTGTGGCGCGTGGTTTTAACCAGTTCCTCAACCTTGCCAATATTGCCGACCAGTACCATTTGATACGGCGCCGTCGCAGTGATGAAGCGCCTGCCTTTGAAGATCAAATGCTCGCCTCTGTGCTTGAGCGTCTACAGGTGGCTGGACATAACCCGCAAGACTTATCACAGATTGTTGCTGATTTAGATATCGAGTTGGTGCTTACTGCGCATCCGACTGAAGTCTCACGCCGCACTTTAATTATGAAATATGATGTGATTGCGCAGCAGCTTGCTGAGTTGGATCACACCGATTTAACCGAGGCTGAGCGTGAGAAAATTATTGGCAAACTGCGCACTTTAGTAACTGAAATTTGGCACACAACCGAAATTCGTAGTGAGCAGCCTACGCCAGTTGATGAGGCCCGTTGGGGCTTTGCGGTGATTGAGCGTTCGTTATGGCACGCTATTCCTAATGTATTGCGTCATGTCGACAACACCTTGCTTGAAGCCGGTGGTGATAAATTACAAATTACCGCGACACCTATTCGTTTTGCCACTTGGATGGGGGGCGACCGCGACGGTAACCCTAATGTGACTGCGCGCGTGACCAAGGCGGTACTTTTGCTGGCACGCTGGATCGCTGCAGACTTGTTCTTGCGCGATATTTCGCGCCTGACCGCTGAGCTATCCATGCAAAAAGCCAGTCCTGAATTAATGGCTTTAGTGGGTGAGACTGATGAGCCGTATCGGGTATTGTTGAAGCAATTGCGTGCGCGTCTGCGCAAAACCCGTGCGGAGTTACAAAATAGTATTTCCAGCGGCGCGCCGTTATCAGCGGATATTATGCTTAATACCGATGAGCTGCTCACGCCATTATTGCTCTGCCACCGTTCTTTGCATGAGTCTGGCATGGGCTTAATTGCCGATGGCGACTTACTGGATACCATTCGACGTACCACCACCTTTGGTTTGTCATTGGTACGCTTAGATATTCGTCAAGATGCTGAGCGGCATACCAGTGCTTTAAATGAGATCACCCTGTGGCTTGGCTTGGGCGAATATGAACAGTGGAATGAAGAACAACGCCAAGCATTCTTGCTTAGCGAATTGGAAAATCGCCGACCCCTATTGCCTAACTCTTTTGCTGCCAGCGCTGATACCCAAGAAGTTTTAGATACCTGTAAAGTTATCGCACAAACCTCAGTGGATTCGCTGGGCTCTTATGTTATTTCTATGGCCTCTGCACCATCTGATGTGCTGGCCGTGCAGTTACTGCTCAAAGAAGCAGGCCTTAATCGCGCCATGCGCATTGCACCCCTGTTTGAAACCCAAGATGACTTACATAACGCAGCCGGAGTGATTGACCAACTGCTGAGTTTGAGTGATTACCGCAAGAGTCTTGAAGGCCCGCAAGAAGTAATGATTGGCTATTCAGACTCTGCTAAAGATGCCGGTACCACAGCCGCAGCATGGTCACAGTACCGAGCGCAAGAAGAATTGGTTGCAGTTTGTGCTAAACAAGGCGTTGAGCTGATTTTATTCCACGGACGTGGCGGTACCGTGGGGCGTGGTGGCGGTCCTGCGCATGAGGCGATTTTGTCACAGCCGCCAGGTTCTGTAGCAGGACGCTTTCGCACCACCGAGCAAGGTGAAGTGATTCGCTTTAAATATGGCTTGCCAGAAGTTGCGGCGCAAAACCTCAATTTATATTTAGCTTCGGTATTAGAGGCAACCCTGTTACCGCCACCCGCACCGAAAGATACGTGGCGTGCGGTGATGGAGCGTTTAGCTGCGGATGGTTTAGCTGCGTATCGACACACCGTGCGCGAGCACCCACAATTTGTGGACTATTTTCGACAAGCAACACCGGAGCAAGAGTTGGGCCGTTTGCCGTTGGGCAGTCGCCCAGCGCGGCGCCGCACCGGTGGGATTGAAAGCTTGCGTGCTATTCCGTGGATTTTTGCTTGGACGCAAACACGGATGATGCTACCGGCTTGGCTTGGCTGGGAAACCGCCTTGCAAAATGCTATTGCGCGTCAAGAAGAGCCGCTGTTGGCAGAAATGCGTGATCAGTGGCCTTTCTTTAGGGCACGCATTGATATGCTGGAAATGGTGCTATTAAAAGCAGATTCAGGGATTGCACGCTTATATGATGAGCGCTTGGTGGCCGATGAGTTGCGTGGCTTTGGTGAGCAGTTGTATCAGCACCTCAGTCAAGCGGTTGAACAAGTGCTGCATTTAACTGGAGAGGCGCACTTGCTCGAACGTCACCCGCAAGTACGGGCCTCTATTAGCGTGCGTGATACCTACCTGGATCCATTGCATTTGTTGCAGGTCGAGTTATTGGCGCGCTCAAGAGAGCAGGGCGAGGCAACCTGCCCGGCCATTGAGCAAGCGTTGTTGGTGACTGTAGCTGGTATTGCGGCAGGCTTGCGCAATACCGGCTAAACGCTGCGACTGATCAGCATGCATTGCGTTGTGCTGATCAGTCGCGGTTTTACTTGCAGTTATTGCCCGCCAAGCATTGCCCCGAGCATACCGCTGACAATACCAATAACAAAGCCAGATGACATCAACGCAATCCAGATCCAAAACAGCACTTTAACTGCAGTGCTATTGGCTGGTGCTGGAGCGCCATAACGATTAGAGCCTTGGCTGCCAGGTAGAACAAAAATCAGTATCTGAAAAATGCTGCCCACTACAGGGATTAGACTGATTAACAGCAGCCAACCTGACCAGCCAATATCGTGCAAGCGTTTTACACTGATTTGAATACCAATGATCATTGCAACAACGGCAGTGACAGTAATCAGCAGGCTGCCGAGCAGTGCTGATGCTTTTAAAGCGAGAATGCAGATTAACATGGCTGGAGCCATGGCCAGCATAAAGACCATAGACCATGCGATATAGCGCATGCGTCCAAGGCGGCCTTCAACGCCCCAGATGTTTAGCTCTCCAACATCATCAATACTTTGCTCGATGATTGCCGTGGGTGAGGCATAAGGTGATGCAGGTGCGCGCTTAACTGAACTATTGGCTTGTACTTGGTGGCTATTAAATTTAGCAATAACAATCCCACAGTTTTGACAAGTGTCAGCCAGATCTTGTTCTGTTGCGCATTTGGGGCAGATCATTCGCTTAGAGTCTGTATCTGGGTTGTCACTGCTAATCGATTCCAAGCTTAAATTGGCCGCCAGATCAACTTCCTTATAGGCAATAACACCGGCAGAGAATAAGGCCTCTATGTATTTATCGGCTTGCCTAGAGCTGATATCACGTTTGATCGCAACGCGATTGCCAGAAAAAAGATGCTTTATCTCAGCAACATCTTTTTTAAATAAACGGGCAAGACTTTCTTGGGCAAAGTTAAGTGTTACACCGGGCGCAAGGCTGCCATCCATGGTGATTTTATAGTGTATATCTGGCATACAGCTTCCTTATTAGTGGAAGTTTTAGAGCTAAAGAGGGTTCTTATAACGCTCGTCTGAACAAAACGCCTATCGCCCTGTGGGTTGTCAGGCGTTAAAAAGGTTTAAGGATAGCAAGCAGAACAATAACGATTAGAAACAGTACCGGAAGCTCGTTAAACCAGCGATAGAAAACATGGCTTTTTTGGTTTGAGCCTTGTGCAAAACGCTTATAAATAGCACCAAGAGAGAAGTGGTAGGCAATTAGGAAAACTAATAACGTCAGTTTGATATGCATCCAGCCTGCCTTGAGCAGAGCAGGGTTCATATATAACATATACAGACCCAGTCCGAGAGTAGCGACTAGAGAGGGGTGCATAATGCCTCTATACAGCTTACGCTCCATGATAGTGAAACGTTCTTGGCTGACCGTGTCGGAGCTCATGGCGTGGTAGACAAACAAGCGTGGCAAATAAAATAAACCCGCAAACCAGCACACCACTGCGATAATATGAAAAGCCTTGATCCACAAATACGTCATAACCTGCTCCAATAGTAAATAGTGTTCATGGTAGTACGTGGGCGGTGCAGTGTCATCTGTAGAATACGGGTTATGCGGTTACACATATTTTTATTTTAACAAAGAGGATGCAGGCATGATTAAAGTCGCAATCGTTGGCGGTACAGGCTACACAGGGGTTGAGTTGTTACGTTTGCTGGCTCTGCATCCGCATGCGCAGGTTGAGATTATTACGTCACGCTCTGAAGAGGGCGTACGGGTTGCAGATATGTACCCTAATTTGCGCGAAAATTACCCTTCGTTAGTATTTTCTGTGCCACAGGTTGAACAATTGACTGCTTGTGATGTGGTGTTTTTTGCCACGCCACACGGTGTGGCGCATGGTTTAGCCGATGAGATTTTGCAAGCAGGTACGCGCGTGATTGATCTGTCAGCAGATTTCCGTCTGCAAGATGCTGATGAGTGGGCGCAGTGGTATGGTCAACCACACGGGGCACCGCACTTGCTCGGCGAAGCTGTTTATGGCTTGCCTGAAGTGAACCGTGACGCTATTAGAAGTGCTCGCTTAATTGCCGTGCCAGGTTGCTATCCAACCGCAGTACAATTGGGCTTGTTCCCGCTTATTGAAGCTGGCTTGGCCGATACCAAACAGATTATCGCCAGCTGTGCCTCTGGTGTGAGTGGTGCTGGCCGTGCGGCCAAAGTGGGATCGCTGTTTTGTGAGTCAGCAGAGAATATGATGGCTTATGCCGTCAATGGACACCGTCACTTACCGGAAATTAAGCAAGGGCTGCAGCGTGCTGCAGGTCAGTCTCTCGAGTTAACCTTTGTACCACATTTAGTGCCAATGATTCGTGGCATTCACGCCACTCTGTACGCCACAGTGGTTGAGCGTGATGCTGATTTGCAGGCGTTGTTTGAACAGCGCTACCGTGATGAACCTTTTGTTGATGTGCTGCCGTCTGGCGTATTTCCACAGACACGAACTGTGAAGGGCGCAAATATGTGTCGTATTGCAGTGCAGCGGCCTCAAGGTGGTGATGTTGTGGTGGTGATGGCAGCTATTGATAACTTGGTTAAAGGTGCATCAGGACAAGCAGTGCAAAATATGAATATTATGTTCGGTTTGGATGAGAGTAGTGGTCTGCACTCAGCTGCTTTAATTCCATAGGCGCTGTTAATAGTTGACCTTGGTGGTAGGATAAGCGGATAATATTAGCAATAGTTGTTTACAGCGCGATGCTGGGAGAAAGTAAAATGAGTGTTGAGTCCTTCGTCCCTACCGCAATGCAGTTTACCCAGGGGGCGGCAAATAAAGTTAAGGCCTTGGTTGAAGAAGAGGGTAATCCACGTCTGAAGTTACGTGTGTTTATTACCGGAGGTGGTTGCTCTGGCTTTCAGTATGGTTTTACCTTTGATGAAGAGATGGCTGAGGATGATACGATAATTAATCGTGAAGGCGTGAGTTTGATTATTGATCCAATGAGTTTTCAGTACTTGGCCGGCGCTGAAGTGGATTATACCGAAGGTTTAGAGGGTTCACGCTTTGTGATTAACAACCCGAATGCAACGACCACCTGCGGTTGCGGTTCATCCTTCTCAATATAATTCCGGATTTATGCAGGATAGATGGCGCCAAGTATGCGTAAGCCTTTGGCGCCAGTGACTGCAGGCCTATTACTTGGTACGCCTTCAAGGCAGCAATGAGCAAACCAAGCAAATGCCATTGCCTCCATCCAATCTGCTGAAATGCCAATCGAATCCGTACTAGCAACAGTACAAAATGGCATTAAACGGCGTAAGCGATTTAGTAAATCCTGATTATGCGCACCACCACCGCAGACCCAGACTGCCTTGGTGTTTGTTTGAGTTTGAGTAATCGCTTGGGCAATAGTGAGTGCAGTAAACTCGCATAATGTTGCTTGTACATCTTTATCACAAATAGTGTCTTGCTCAGCAAGCAAGCGCTTTAGCCAAGTTAGATTGAACAATTCACGACCTGTGCTTTTAGGGCCTTGCGTAGCGAAAAATGGTTCAAGCAACATGTGCTTAAGCAAAGCTTGGTTAACGGTACCGCTGGCAGCCCAAGCGCCATCTCGATCGAATGGAATATCTTGTTTGTACTGAATCCAAGCGTCCAGCAAAACATTGCCGGGCCCGCAATCAAAACCACTGGTCCCTTGCTGCTGGTCAAGTAGCGTGACATTACTAAAGCCACCTATATTTAAGACAACACAGGGCTGAGCTTGCTGGCTAAATAATATTTCATGAAAGGCTGGCACCAGTGGTGCGCCTTGACCGCCTGCAGCAATGTCGCGCTGCCGAAAGTCACTAACAACACAAATCCCTGTCAGCTCAGCCAGTAAAGCTGGGCTGCCAATTTGTACGGTAAATTGTTTAGCGGGCTCGTGTCGAATGGTTTGCCCGTGACTGCCGATAGCGCGTATCTGTTGTGCAAGAATTTTATTATCGCTCAGCAGTGTTGCTACGCCTTGGGCGGCAAGCCGAGCCCATTCTTGTTCAGCAAGGGCTGCGCGATTAATTTCATCAGCACCACTGCTGCATAAAGAGAGTAACTGTTGTTTTAGCTCGGGAGGCATTGGCAGGAAGTGACTGGCGATCAACGAAGGCTGAGGATCGATATCAATCAAGCTGATATCGATCCCGTCTAGACTGGTTCCAGACATAATGCCAAGGTAGAGCATGGTTATTGCTGGTTCAGCGCTAACTGCGTATCTGTCTTGGCATCAAGTTTAGCGAGCAAGGTTTTGCTATGTTCTAGGAATCGTTGCTTCTCTGATGCTTGAATTGGGTCGGCAGCAGGTAGTTTTTGGCTTAATGGATCGACGTGTACACCATTGACTCTGAATTCATAGTGCAGGTGCGGGCCAGTGGATAAGCCGGTTGTACCAATGTAGCCGATTATTTGGCCTTGCTTGACTGTGCTGCCTGAGCGTATGCCTTTAGCAAATCCTTGCATATGAGCATAAAGCGTTTGATAGCGTTGGCCATGCTTAATTACGACTGTGTTGCCGTAGCCACCATTACGTCCTGCTAATGTTACGCGGCCATCGCCTGCCGCTTTAATAGGCGTACCGCGTGGTGCTGCATAATCAACACCTTTATGTGCACGAATTTTATTTAAAATTGGGTGCTTGCGGCCATTGGAGAAGCGTGAGCTGATCCGTGCGAAGTCGACTGGCGTACGGATAAAGGCTTTGCGCAAGCTTGAGCCATCAGCACTATAGTAGCTTGCATGACCATTTTTATCGGTATAGCGTATAGCCGTATAAATTTTGCCTCTATTAGTAAAGCGCGCACTGAGTATATTGCCTGTGCCGATTGCTTTGCCGTCTAAGGTCTTTTCTTCATAGATCAGCTCAAAGCGATCGCCGGTGCGCAAGTCTTGTGCAAAGTCGATGTCATATCCGAAAATATTAGCCATATCAATAGCTAAGCCGTAAGGCAGTCCTGCTTTTGCTGCGGCAGACAATAAAGAACCTTTAATGGTGCCTTCGGCATGTTTTTCGCTGGTTTGAGTGGTTGCTACTTCTTTACGAAAAGAAAATGTTTCTGTGTCTGGCTGCTTTTCTAGATGAATTGTTTCTAGGGCGCTTATGGGGCTACTGATTGATTGTAACTGTTGATTTTCATCGAGTTTAAAAGAAATTGTTTGGCCGATTTTTAAGCTAGCAAAACGCTTAGCATCCTTGTTGGTATCAAGAATCTTGTGCATTAAGCTGTTGCCTAGCTCTGCCTTAGCAAAAAGTACAGAGAGGGTATCGCCATTGCTAACTGTGAATTCTTTCGTGAGCTCAAGGGGCTCTGCTGCTGTTGCTGGCTCGACCTTGGCTGTAACTAGCGGGCTTATAACGGTTTGAGTCGGCTCGGACTTGGCTGCCAATACTGCAGCTGCAGCTGTTTCCAGAGTTGGCAAGGTAGACGTAAAAGTGTCGGCTAATTGTTGGGCGTCACTTTTTGGGGTTCTTGTGACTTGTTTGGCTGTTAGCTCTTCTAACTCAATATTAATAAAAGTTTTTTTGGCTTCCACTTCACGAGAAGGGTAAACAATTAGCGCTAGACATAATAAAGCAACTCCACTTGCCGCAAGCAGGTGGCGCTTTGGGTAAATTTGCTGTGTGGGAGTGTTATTTTGTGTCATGGTCATGTTGGTCTGCTGTGAGCGATTGGGTAAAATATAAGTAAAAGCCCCTCACTGCAAGTGCATAGAGCTCATAAGTTGCATTGCATCAGCTTTTTGGAGTGCTTGCGCGTGATTTACCTACTAAAGTATTTGCTTTCAGAGCGGACAATTTGTTTTTAGTTCCATCTATTGTAACCTATCGTGTTATCCATCCTTTGAAAACTGGTGTCGTCTAGATGAAATCCGTTGAAGAACAATTGGCCATTATCAAGCGTGGCGCGGACAGCGTCATTGTTGAGCAAGAGCTTATTGAAAAGCTAAAGCGTAATCAGCCGTTGAGCGTGAAAGCAGGTTTTGATCCTACCGCGCCCGATTTACATTTGGGTCATGCTGTTCTTCTTAATAAGTTACGCATGTTGCAAGATTTAGGTCATCAGGTGATTTTTCTGATTGGTGACTTTACCGGGATGATTGGTGACCCAAGTGGTAAAAGTACGACAAGGCCGCCGCTGACCCAAGAACAAGTGCTTTCTAATGCGGAAACTTATAAGCAGCAAGTTTTTAAAATTCTTGATGAAAGCAAAACCAAGGTTGTGTTTAACTCGACTTGGCTAGAGAAATTAAGCCCTGCAGACTTTATTCGCTTAGCATCGCATTACACTGTGGCGCGAATGCTTGAGCGTGAAGATTTCAGCAATCGCTATACGACTCACCAGCCGATTGCCATTCATGAGTTTTTATACCCTTTAATTCAAGGCTACGACTCAGTCGCTTTGCAGGCTGATATCGAAATCGGCGGCACAGATCAGACATTTAATTTACTGATGGGGCGAGAGTTGCAACGCGCTTACGGCCAAGAGCCGCAGTGTATTATAACTATGCCACTGCTCGAAGGCTTGGATGGCGTAAAGAAGATGTCTAAGTCTTTAGGTAACTATGTTGGTATTCAGGAAGCGCCTGGCGCAATGTACAGTAAGCTGTTGTCAATGCCGGATGAATTGATTTGGCGCTACTTCGAGTTGCTCAGCTTTAGAGATGTTGCAGAAATTGAGCAGTTGAAGCTCGATGTGGAGCGGGGTGCTAATCCGCGCGATGTTAAAATAGAGCTGGCGCGTGAGTTGATTGCTCGTTTTCATGGTGAGGAGGCTGCGGCCAATGCGCATAAGTCTGCTGGGAATCGCATGCAAGATGGTGAGCTTCCTGAAGATTTGCCGACTATAGATGTTGCGGCGCAAAGTGATATGCCTATCGCAGCCGTGCTGAATCAAGCGGGCTTGGTTAAAAACTCAGCAGGCGCAAGAGATATGCTTGCTGCAGGCAGTGTGCGAGTTGATGGCGCTGTGGTTGGTCGTGAGTTTATCTTCAAGCTTGGCGCTGAGCACGTATGCCAAGCAGGAAAGAAAAGCTTTGCTCGTATTAAGCTAATTGCAGGATAGAAAATTCTTTTGCAAATGCTGTTGACAGGTCAGTGCTGTGCTGTAGAATGCGCACCTCGTTAGGCAAACAAGGTTTCACAATCTAACGTAAGAGTTTGATTTTAAAGGAAATAATTTAAAAATCAACTTGACAGGGTAGCGAAACACTGTAAGATGCGCACCCTGGCAACGAGCAACGTAAGAAGCTTGGTGCAAGCAAGGAGTTGGATGGAGGCATTTAAATCTTCCAGAAAATAAACCTTGACAGATACTTAGGAGGATGTAGAATACGCCTCCTCGCTGAGACACTCAGCGAAACGTTCTTTAACAATTTGA
>CAYLOI010000018.1:0-54793 GCA_964385265.1 uncultured Thiopseudomonas sp. | reverse complement strand
GATGATTTAGATGCGAAAACATTTAATCCTGTAAGATATAATTTAATCTATCGTCTGCAAGAAGATGAGTGTTATAGCTTGCAGTGCAATTATACTGATTATGTAGATTCAACCTTTGAGTTGCAAATTAGAACAGTCTTATCTGAAGGTTGGCATGAGGTTGAGCATGATCTTCGTTATAAGTTCGAAGATGATTGGTCAAATAGTTTGCCCGAGTCTAGGAGAATGAATGGAGTATATGCGTCGCTGGAAACAAGTGAGTGGACAATGATTCAAATATTAGAAGCTGTTGCTTATCGTCAATACAAAGAGAGAAATTGGGAAGCTATGTTTAGGCAAAAGCTAAGGTTGCGAATACATGACTTTTCTTTAGGTGAAGAACTTTGTAATATTTTTAATACTGATACTGAGTCTGCAAAAAGTTTTTTCCGCATAGATAGAGATAAACTTATTTACCAGCTGTACAAGCAAGAATATAGTTATCCATTAAATCTAAAAAATTTAGTTTATTTTGCTAATGTTGTTTTTATAAAAAATGAAAAAATATTAAATTTAACACCATCTGAATTTGTAGAGGAGTTTACTAATGAAGACTAACAGGAATAAGCGCTTTCGAAATAAACGCTTTCGATAGGTTTTGCCTATAGCTTAAGGATGTTTGTAGCACATAAAGTAATTTTATGGAATATATAAAACATTAGGTGCCATTCATAAACGAGTTAGATAGTTAACCAGCCCTCCATTGACCTACGACAAGGCGCTTTTTGCTTACATAGTTAAACTCAATTGATAATGTTGTACATGCTATGTGCAACGGCGTTAAGAGAGGATTTGAGCATGCAAACAACCCGCTGGTTGATGATTGACGGCAATGAAGCCACCGCAACGATTGCCCACCGTTTAAGTGAAGTCTGTGCGATTTATCCGATTACCCCAGCCTCGGCGATGGGCGAGTGGGCGGATGAGTGGTCGGCGCAGGGGCGCACTAACCTTTGGGGTACAGTCCCGCATATTGTCGAGATGCAAAGTGAGGGTGGTGCGGCTGGCGCGGTGCATGGCGCTTTGCAGCTCGGCAGTTTAGCCACCACTTTTACCGCCTCGCAGGGATTGTTGTTAATGATCCCCAATATGTACAAGATCGCTGGTGAACTAACCCCAGTCGTGATTCATGTGGCAGCGCGTTCGTTAGCTTGCCAAGCGCTGTCGATTTTTGGTGATCACAGTGATGTGATGGCGGTGCGCCAGACCGGTTTTGCCATGCTCTGTGCCGGTTCTGTGCAAGAAGCGATGGACTTTGCCTTGATTTCCCATGCCGCGACTTTGATTGGCCGTTTGCCTGTTTTGCATTTCTTTGATGGTTTCCGCACCTCACATGAAGTCGCGAAAATTGAGGCAGTGGGTGATGAAGTGTTGCATGCGCTGATTTCCCAAGACGCCTTGCATGCCCATCGTGCTCGCGCCATGAGTCCTGATCATCCGGTGCTGCGTGGTACCGCGCAAAACCCTGATGTGTATTTTCAAGGCCGCGAGACGGTTAATAAGTTCTATCTAGCCTTTCCAGAGCTGGTGCAGCAACTGATGGATCAGTTTGCTGAGCTGACCGGTCGCCACTATAAATTATTTGAATACCATGGCGCCGCAGATGCGCAGCGGGTGATTATCCTGATGGGCTCTGGCGCAGAAACCGTGCATGAGACGGTGGATTACCTGCAGACGCAAGGTGAAAAGGTTGGTGTGTTGCGTGTGCGTCTGTATCGGCCGCTGGATGCGCAGGCGTTATTGGCCGCGTTACCGAGCAGCGTCAAACAGATTGCCGTGCTTGATCGCACCAAAGAGCCTGGCTCAGACGGTGAGCCCTTGTATAAAGATGTGATCACGGCTTTGGCGCAAGCGCAGATGCAGGGCAATAGCCCCTTTGCCGAGCTACCCAAAGTCATTGGTGGGCGCTACGGTTTATCCTCTAAAGAGTTTACTCCGGGCATGGTCGCGGCGATCTTTACCGAGTTGCAGCAGCCACAGCCAAAAAATGGTTTTACCATTGGTATCTATGATGATGTCACCCACACCAGTTTGGCCTGGGATGAACATTGGCATACCGCTGCGCATAAAGAGTCAGTGCAGGCGCTGTTTTACGGTTTAGGTTCCGACGGCACCGTCAGCGCCAATAAAAACTCGATTAAAATTATTGGCGAAACCACTGATTTATATGCGCAAGGCTATTTCGTCTATGACTCGAAAAAGTCCGGCGCGATGACCGTGTCGCATTTGCGTTTTGGCCCACAGCCAATTCGTTCCACCTATTTAATCGGCGATCACCAAGCGCAGTTTATTGCCTGCCATCAGCCGCAGTTTATTGAGCGTTTTGAAATGCTGGATAAAGCCGCTGAGGGCGCGGTGTTCCTGCTCAATACCGCACATCCCATCGATCAGGTCTGGGATGAACTGCCACGGCGCATGCAAGAGCAGATCATTGAGAAACAGATCCGCGTGTATTGCATTGACGCTTACGCGGTGGCGCAGCAAGCCAATATGGGTAAGCGCATCAACACCATTATGCAGACCTGTTTTTTTGCCATCTCTGGAGTGTTACCGCGAGAGCAAGCGATTGCTGCGATTAAAGAGGCGGTGCAAAACACCTACGGCAGTAAAGGGCAGAGCATCATCGACTTTAACTTCCGTGCCATTGATGCGGCGCTGGCCAGTTTGCATGAAATGCCTGTGCCCAATGCAGCGACCAGCACCTTTGAACGACCGCCCTTGGTGGATGACAATGCCCCTGACTTTATTGGCCGTTTTACTGCGCGTTTGATTGCCGGTGAAGGTGATCGTGTGCCGGTGAGTATGATGCCGGTGGACGGCAGCTTCCCGTTGGGCAGTGCCGCCTATGAAAAACGTAAATTGGCCTTAGAGATTCCAGTGTGGGATGCCGAGCTCTGTACCCAGTGCGGTAAGTGCCCAATGGTGTGTCCGCATGCGGCAATTCGCAGCAAATTGGTGCCCAAAGACTTAGTCGCAGATGCGCCAGACAGCTTTAAAACCCATCCAGTATTGGGCCGTGATTACCCGCAAGATCATGTGATGATGTATCAGGTTTCGCCCGATGACTGTACCGGTTGTGGTCTGTGTGTGGATATCTGTCCGATCCGTGACAAGTCCAATGCCTCCCATAAAGCGCTGAATATGCAGCCCATTGAGCCGATTCAGGCGCAAGAACAAGCCAACTGGCAGTTCTTCGAGGCCTTGCCTGAATACGACCGTAGCGTGGTGAAACAGACCACTATTAAAGGTGCGATGTTGTTGCAGCCGTTATTTGAGTTCTCTGGCGCGTGCGTGGGTTGTGGTGAAACGCCGTATTTGAAACTGGCCACCCAGCTGTTTGGTGATCGTATGGTAGTGGCCAATGCCACCGGTTGCTCATCGATTTATGGCGCGAACTTGCCCACTACGCCATGGACGGTGAACGCCGAAGGCCGTGGTCCTGCTTGGAATAACTCGCTATTTGAAGATAACGCTGAGTTTGGTTTAGGCATGCGCATCGCCATTGATCAGCAAACCATGTATGCGCAAGAGTTGCTGGAAGAATTACGCGACAGCATCGGTAGCGAGTTAGTTGATGCGTTACTCACAGCGGAACAAAACACTGAACAAGAGATTGCCGAGCAGCGCTTGCGCGTGGTGCAGCTTAAACAACGTTTGGCTGAGTTAAGCAATCAGCCACGGGCGCAAGAGCTGTTAACCGTGGCTGAGCAGTTGGTAGTGCGCAGCGTATGGATTATTGGTGGCGATGGCTGGGCCTATGACATTGGTTATGGCGGCTTGGACCATGTGCTCGCCTCGGGTCGTAATGTGAATATCTTGGTGTTGGACACTGAGGTGTATTCCAATACCGGCGGGCAGACCTCTAAAGCCACCCCGCGCGGTGCGGTGGCTAAGTTCTCTTATGCCGGCAAACCTACGGCGAAAAAAGACTTGGCCATGCTCGCCATGGGCTATGAAAATGTCTATGTCGCTAAAGTGGCTTATGGCGCGAAAGATACACAAACCCTGCGCGCCTTTATTGATGCAGCGGCCCATGATGGCCCGTCACTGATTATTGCCTACTCACCTTGTATCGCCCACGGGGTTGATTTAACCCATAACCACCGTCAGCAAAACTTGGCGGTAAAAAGTGGGCACTGGCCGTTATTTCGCTATGAACCCTCCCGTGCCGAGAAAGGCTTGAATCCTTTGCGTTTAGATTCGGCTGCGCCCTCGATTGATTACACTGATTTCAGCTCCACTGAGACGCGCTTCAGTATGCTCAACCGCACTTACCCAGAAGCGGCCAAGCAGTATCAAGAGCAAGCCCAAGATGATGTGATCGCGCGCTTTGCCCATTATCAGTCGCTGGCGGATTTGCCCGGTGCTGCAGATTTAGAGAAAAAGGAGTCAGGTGATGATTGATTTATCCACTGAGTATTTAGGCTTGAAGCTAAAAAATCCGCTGGTGCCATCCTCCTCGCCACTCACCGGTGATTTGGACAGCGCTCGCGAACTGGAAGATGCGGGTGCCAGTGCCTTGATTCTGCCGTCGTTATTTGAAGAAAGTATCTTGGCCAGTGAAGCCGCTGCCGCACGTTTTTTGCACGAGCAGGATATTGGTTTTGGCGAGGCGGGTAGCTTCTTACCCATTCCTGATGATTCGATTTATCAGAGCGAGCTGGATGAATATTTGCACTATATTCAGACGCTAAAAAGCAGCCTGTCGATTCCGGTGATTGCCAGTCTCAACGGGATTTCTACCGAAGGCTGGACCCGTTATGGCCAGCAATTGCAAGAGGCCGGTGCCGATGCGCTGGAACTCAATGTTTATTATGTCGCGGCGGATATCTTTGAGTCGGGCGCTGCGGTGGAAGCGCGTTATCTCAATGTGCTGCGTGCGCTTAAACAACATGTGACAGTGCCAGTCACGATGAAATTGTCCTCGCAGTTCAGTTCGGTGGGGCATTTTGTGCGCAGTTTGCAAGAGGCGGGCGCGCAAGGAGTATCTTTATTTAACCGCTTCTATCAGCCGGATATTGATCTGCTGACCCGTGAAGTGGTGCCGACCATTAGCTTGTCGTCTTCCTATGAAAACCTGCTGCGCATCCACTGGGTTGCCACTTTGTTTGGCAAGGTGGATTTATCGTTGGCGGTGACCGGCGGCGTGCATAGCGCAGAGGATGCGCTGAAAGCCTTAATGGCGGGCGCTGATGTGACCCACTTATGCAGCGTGTTGCTTAAACAAGGTCCACAGGCGCTCGCTGAGATTGAGCAGGGCATGCGTGAGTGGATGACGGAGCATGAGTATCAGTCGGTGCAGCAACTTAAAGGCAGTGTCTGCCGTGATCGGGCGATTGATCCCAGCGCCTATGATCGCGCCAACTATGTGCAAGTGATGCACAGCCATCGCAGCGCTAAAGGGGTGTGGCGTTAAACCCTTTGCTAGCTAAAATACAGGCGTCTTATTATTCTGCTGGCGCGGGTCATATATCCACAATGGCAGATTTGCAGGCCTTGCGTTTCTTCTGACACTGCGCAGATTTAAATGAAGTTGTCGCGAGAATGTGTTGGGCCTCTAGAACTAGACTAGATTCCAACGGTTGAGTTGGCATCCGAAGCGGTCCAAGTCTACAGTTATAGTCCGTTCGTGCAGGCTTTGCGTTAGCAGGGCTGGCTACTTTTAATATTCTGCATTGTTATCCACAGAAGCTGTGGATAACTGTGTGGGTAAGTTGGTTGTAAATGGCTGCAAGGCCGATGCTATGGGGCTGTAGCTTAGATTGATGAAAAATCAAACGTTAGAAAATATCCTTTACAATCAATGTGTTAAGAAGTTTTATGGAAACTTCGAAGCTGCTTGCTGGAAAAATAACAAATACAAAAGTCAACCGTTAAAATGTGGACAAGTTTATTTATTTGTTATGAAAACGGCTTGACAGCAGTAGCTTGGCGAGGCTAGGAGTGCTGAGGATTCTATTGTTTTATTCGATGCCATCGCTTCTTTAATGCTTTGTGCCAGCCTGTGCTGCGTAACTCATACCATGTGTTGGTTGCCGTGAGCAGGATCATCTCTTTACGAGCCAAGTTAGGCAAAGCGTAGTATATTGAAGGCCATACACCTTTTTATGATTTAAAGCGTAGCGAACATGACTGTTAATTCCATAAACCCAGAACACTTTGAGCAACACGACGACGATTTAGCCACGGCGCCGGCTAAGCCCGAGTTACAGCCACCGCCGATGTACCGTGTGTTGATGCTCAATGACGACTACACACCGATGGATTTTGTGGTTGAAGTGCTAGAGACCTACTTTGCCATGAGCCGCGAGCAGTCCACCCAAACCATGCTTGCGGTGCATCACCAAGGCCACGCTGTTTGTGGTCTGTATACGCGTGATATTGCTGAAACTAAAGCGCATCAGGTCAGTGAGTATGCGCGCGAGTGCCATCACCCGCTACTGTGTGAAATAGAAAAAGACCTATAAATAGGCACATTGTTTTAAATGAGGTGAAACCATGTTGAATTTAGAACTTGAGGTCACCCTCAATCTTGCATTTAAAGATGCACGCGTCAGCCGCCATGAGTTTATGACGGTCGAGCATTTGTTGTTGGCTCTGCTAGATAACCGCGAGGCAGCTAAGGTTTTACGTGGCTGTGGTGTCAATCTTGACGTGTTAAGAGAAGAGCTGCGTGGCTTTATTATAAACACCACACCTGTCTTGCCTGAGCATATTGAAAATGTTGATACCCAACCTACATTAGGATTTCAGCGCGTATTGCAGCGGGCGGTGTTTCATGGGCAAAGTTCTGGCAAAGAAGAAGTTGGCGGTGCCAGTGTCTTGGTTGCCATCTTTAGTGAAGCCGATAGCCATGCGGTGTATTTGCTACGCAAGCATGATGTGCAACGTCTTGATGTGGTCAGTTATATCTCGCATGGTGCCGATGCCGACCGAGATGGTTCTAGCGAAGATGATGCGGACAGTGAAGCCGATGAGACGAATAGAGACACCAAGACCAGTCCTTTATTGGCTTATGCGCAAGATTTAAATGAGCAAGCACGTCAAGGCCGCATTGATCCGCTGATTGGCCGTGAGTTTGAACTTGAGCGTGTGGCGCAAATTTTAGTACGTCGTCGCAAAAACAATCCTTTACTAGTGGGAGAGGCAGGTGTCGGTAAAACGGCCATCGCCGAAGGCTTAGCACGGCGTATCGTTGATGGCCAAGTCCCGGAGATTTTACTGGGAAGCGTAGTTTACTCTTTGGACTTGGGTGCACTATTGGCCGGGACCAAATACCGTGGTGATTTTGAAAAGCGCTTAAAAGATTTGCTCAATGAGCTGCGCAAACGTCCTAACGCGATTTTATTTATTGATGAAATCCATATGATCATTGGTGCTGGCGCTGCCTCCGGTGGGGTGATGGACGCCTCTAATCTGCTTAAGCCGTTGTTATCATCCGGCGAAATTCGCTGCATTGGTTCCACCACTTACCAAGAGTTTCGTGAGGTGTTTGAAAAAGATCGCGCCTTGGCACGTCGCTTTCAAAAAGTCGATATCAGCGAACCCTCAGTGGAGGATACTTACCGTATTCTGCAGGGTCTGAAAGAGCATTTTGAGCAGCATCATCAAATCACCTATACCGATGCGGCGCTGCGTGCAGCTGCTGAATTAGCGGCAAAGCACATTAATGATCGCTATATGCCCGACAAAGCCATTGATGTGGTCGATGAAGCTGGTGCTTTCCAGCGCTTACAGCTTGAAGATGCCCGTGCCGAGTGCATTGATGTGGCGCAAATTGAAGAAGTGATTGCTAAAATTGCCCGCATCCCAACGCGGCAAGTGAGCAGTTCTGATAAAGAGCAGTTACGTCATCTTGAGCGTGATTTGCGCCTAACTGTATTCGGTCAAGAAGCGGCGATTGATGCCTTGGCCACAGCGATTAAACTGTCGCGTGCTGGGCTTAAGTCCGCCAATAAACCGGTCGGCTCTTTCTTATTTGCTGGCCCTACCGGTGTGGGTAAAACAGAAGTGGCCAAGCAGTTGGCTAACTCATTGGGGATTGAGTTGGTGCGTTTTGATATGTCCGAGTACATGGAGCGCCATACAGTCTCGCGTTTGATCGGCGCACCACCGGGTTATGTGGGCTTTGATCAAGGTGGTTTGCTCACCGAAGCCATTACCAAGCAGCCACATTGTGTGTTGTTGTTAGACGAAATCGAAAAAGCCCACCCGGATGTGTTTAATCTGCTGTTGCAGGTGATGGACAACGGTACGCTAACCGATAATAACGGTCGCAAAGCTGACTTTAAGCATGTGATTTTGGTGATGACGACCAACGCCGGTGCCGAGTCTGCTGCGCGTGCGTCGATGGGTTTTGCCCAGCAAGATCACAGCAGTGATGCGATGGAAGTATTAAAGAAAAGCTTCAGCCCAGAGTTTCGTAACCGCCTCGATAGCATTATCCAATTTAACCGCTTAAATGCGGCGACATTAGAGTCGGTGGTGGATAAATTCTTAACTGAACTACAAGCACAGCTGGAAGAAAAGCGAGTGCAGTTGGATGTGACCACGGCTGCACGTCAGTGGTTAGCCGAGCATGGCTATGATCAAGACATGGGTGCAAGGCCCATGGCACGCTTAATCCAAGAGCATATTAAGCGCCCACTGGCGGAAGCAATTTTATTTGGTGATTTGGCTGAGAGCGGCGGTATTGCCCGTGTCGATGTCAAAGAAGATCACTTAGTATTGATCTGTGTAAGTGAACAGAGTGTAGAACTGGCTTAGGCTAGTCTGTGTTTTCAGTGAGCAGCCAAAGGAAATGGATTTTCTTTGGCATGTATCCTGCTTTGCATAGAGCACCAACATCAATACAGCGTGTCTTTGTCAAAAAAACAACGCCAAAAAACTAACGTATTACTCAGTAGTGGAGTGAAGTGCGCCGTTTTTAGAGTAATTCTTTAGTTGTTGTTCTATTTGCCGATACTTATCACTGTGTGGGACAGTAAAACTGTGAACGGGTTAGCAGTGCGTGTTGTCTGGATGACGCAGGCATTAAAAATTTAATTTAGCCGTCTTGGGGTTAACAACTATGGGTCACCAGCCTGCAGAACGACAAATGTCGGTACAAACAAAAATAAATATTGCGCTGTTGTCGGTGTTTTTTGTTGTGATGTCAGCCTCGCTGATTTTTTCAGCTAATAATGAAAAAGCCTTAATCCTAGAGGTCGTTGAGCAGCAGACCAAAGATGCAGCAGACAGTTATTTCGATAGTATTAATACCATGATGCTTACCGGTACCATGGCGCAGCGCGATGTCTTGCGCGATAAAATCCTTGCACGCCCTGGTGTGACCGATGCACGGATTGTGCGTGCTGATGGGATTACTGCCACTTTTGGCCCTGGCTATGATCACCAAGCCCCGGTGGACGAGCTGGATCGTCGAGCATTGGCTGGCGAGGAAATTATTGAAATTTCTGCAGACAGTGATGGCCGACTGTTAACCGTGATTAATCCGATACATGCAGAAAAAAACTATCGCGGTACCAATTGTTTAGCCTGTCATGCGGTTCCTGAAGACTCTGTTGTGGGTGCAGTGCGTATTAGTTATTCGCTGGATGCATTAGATAACCGTGTTGAGCGTAACCTGTGGACTGCGGCAATTATTCAATTACTGCTGTTACTAGCAGGCTTAGCAGTTATCGTATTTATTGTGCGCCGTACAGTTATCAATCGCATTAATGCCATGCGCCACACGATGGAGGCCATCGCTAAAGATGATGACCTTAGTCATAGCGTCAAGATTGAAGCGCGTGATGAAGTGGGTGCGGTTGGGCAAGCTTTTAATAACATGATTGCGAAATTCAAGCAGAGTTTGCATGCGGTGTCAGATGTGAGTCAGCAGCTTAATGATGTTTCTGATCAAGTGGCCAATGTTGCCGATTCGACTCTTAAAGCCGTAGTAGAGCAGCGTACAGAAACTGACATGGTCGCTTCAGCAATGAATGAAATGAGTGCGACGGTACAAGAAGTCGCGCGCCATGCCACACAAACAGCTGAAGCCTCACAAGGGGCGGACGATGAGTCGAAGGCGGGTGTTTTAGTTGCAGAGCAAGCCATTTCCGGAATCAAAGAGCTGATTGCAGAAATTGAAAGTGCTGCGCGCGTGGTGCAACAGGTTGAAACCGATACAGCCAGCATCAGTGCTGTGCTGGATGTGATTAAGGGCATTGCTGAACAGACCAATTTACTGGCCCTAAATGCGGCGATTGAAGCGGCACGTGCTGGCGAGCAAGGTCGTGGCTTTGCGGTGGTGGCTGATGAGGTGCGGACTTTGGCATCTCGCACGCAAAAATCTACTGAAGAAATTCAAAACATGATTGAGCGTTTACAGCATGGCGTGCAAAACGCTGTCGGTGCAATGGCTGGCGCACAAGGGCGTGCAACCACTGGTTCAAGCTGTGTAGAAAAAGCAGCGCAAAGTTTGCATGTAATTGCTGCCGAAGTGGCAACAATTAATAACATGAATATTCAAATTGCAACTGCAGCAGAAGAGCAAAGCGCGGTGGCTGAAGAAATTAATCGCAATATTACTACCATCAGTGCAATTGCCGATACGACTTCAACGGGCGCTACGCATACAGCGCAGAGCAGCGAGGAGTTGCTACGTTTAACGGTTGAGCTACGCAGACTAGTGAATCAATTTAAATTGTAGTCGAGCCATTTTGGTGATTAGGACAAGAAAACACGCTACGGCGTGTTTTCTTGTAAATTGCGCACCTGTTTTTGTAGTGCGGTGATGGTGCGATTGGTTTGTGCGCGATAGGCATCGAAGTCAGCAAGGCTGGGCCCCGCATTGCTGGTAGGTGCGGGTGTTGGCTGGTTGTCAACTTGGCTACGCAAGATCAGTAAATCTTGTTGGATACGAGCGATATCATCGTTAAGCCTAGTGCTTTTTTGCAATGTATCCAGTGTTGCAGATATATCGTTTATACGAGTGTCGAAGGCATTGAGTTGTGTGAGCTGCTGTTGATTAGACTCTAGCCTGTTGTGCAAAGTTTCTAGTTGTGTCTGTTGTGCCGCAAGGCTTTTACTCAGCTCTGCTTGTGCGGCAGTGATGGCTTTGTCTTGCTGTAACGCTGCTGCTTGTTGTGCCTCAAACTGTTTGTTGAGGTTGTTATTGCGATCAGTTATGGCGGTGAGATCAGTGCTGAGTTTGCTCAAGCGTGAGGCGTTCTCAGTCAGGCCAATCTGTTGCTGCTTATGGTTATCAACTAGGCGGCTTTCTAGCGCATTAAGCTGTTTTTTTAGGGCTTCATTATCGTTTAGTACAGTATTTTGCGTGGTGTTGACTGTGCCGCTAATTGCGTTAATCCGGCCGGCGGCGTCTTCGTATATTTTTGAGAAACTGTCTTGTGTGGCAACCAGTTGCTGCTCTAATAATTGCATCCGTTGCATGCTCCACCAGGCAAAGGCGCTGCTTGAGCATGCAATTGCGATGGTTAAAGCCGATAAAATCCCGAGCGCTTTGTTTGACCGACCTTGAGTGCCAGAAGCAGTTGTTGCGTTTGCGTAGCTATCGATTGGCGTTGTGTGCAGTGCTGAGGTATCAAGGCGTGGTTCTTTGCGCTCGGACGTTAGTTTAGGAAGATCATCAATGCCGTCCTGTGAATCATTACGCATAATAAATAAACCAGTCTATAGGGCTAATGTAAAATTAAATGCAGTATAGCGGAAAATGCTTTATTGCCGTTTCTTGCTACTTTAGATGCTGGTGGTTGTTATGGTTCAAGTTGTTGGGTGGTAAATGATTTGCGTGGATGGCTAAATAGTTGGCGTTGCTTGTATTGCGTGCTGCGCTAAGTCTGTTAATCCCTCAACGAGCCCATCCGGGGCTCGATTCGGGCGCTGCGCATCCATGCTTCGCTAGCCACCGACCCAGCGCAGCACGCAGTGACCATTTGTATGTTTTTAAGGTGCGCGTAAGTCTCTTTTTACCAGCGAGGGTTATTATTGCTCGTGTGAAATAGATACTGACTCAGTAACGAATTAAGAAAGCATGAGATTGTGCAGACAAACTAGGATTTTATTAGATTTAAGTTTATACAAGACCTGAAAACAACTCCGATGATCAACGAGTACTTCGGGGTTGGTGTGATGAGCGAGCCATGGATGGCGAAGCGCCGGAGTTGAACCCTGGATGGGTTCATCGACGGATAAACACCAATTCCGGAGTACGGCATGCACTGTATTCAATAACATCAAAATACCGCATCTACATACCCGATCAGACAACAATATGACTATGAGGGCACTAAGCGTATTGCGCGCTGTGCTAAGTCTGTTCTTCCCTCATCGAGCCCATCCGGGGCTCGATTCAGGCGCTACGCATCCATGCTTCGCTTGCCACAGACCCAGCACAGCACGCAGTGACCATTTGTATGTTTTTTAAGGTGCGCGTAAGTCTCTTTTTACCAGCGAGGGTTATTATTGCTCGTGTGAAATAGATACTGACTCAGTAACGAATTAAGAAAGCATGAGATTGTGCAGACAAACTAGGATTTTATTAGATTTAAGTTTATACAAGACCTGAAAACAACTCCGATGATCAACGAGTACTTCGGGGTTGGTGTGATGAGCGAGCCATGGATGGCGAAGCGCCGGAGTTGAACCCTGGATGGGTTCATCGACGGATAAACACCAATTCCGGAGTACGGCATGCACCGCACTCAAAAACATTAAAAACACCACGCCTATGTACCAGATAAGACAACAATATGGCAAAGGGAGCATTAAGCATGTTGCATGTATAAGTAACCAATGGTTAGAACCGCACTTTAGCTAATCTGTTAAACTCGCAAAAAATTTAACGTGATAATTATCCATGAAATTTGTAATTAATGTGTTGTCTTCCAGTACCGCACCCTCTACCCGACGGGCATTGCGTTTTGCCCAAGCGGTGCTGGCATCGGGGCATGATATTGTTCGGGTGTTCTTCTATCAAGAGGGTGTTTTAACTGCATCCAATAACCTAGTGGTAGCACAGGATCAGCAGGATATTGCCCAGCAGTGGCAAGCTTTTATTGCTGAACATAAGCTGGATGCGGTGGTTTGTATTGCTGCAGCGCTGTGCCGTGGCGTGCTGGATCAAGCCGAAGCGCAACGCTTTGGGCGTGAGGCTGTGAATCTTGCTGAGGGTTATCAATTGTCTGGACTTGGCCAGTTGCATGATGGCTTGCAGCAGGCCGATCGTTTGATTAGCTTTGGGGGTGCCTGATGGCTAAATCAGTGTTATTGATCAGCCGCCACGCACCTTGGGCTGGAGTCAGTGCTGCGGAAGCCTTAGACATTGCCTTAGCCGCTGGTGCTTTTGATTTGCCATTAAGTGTGTTGTTTATGGATGACGGCGTCCTGCAACTGTTAGCCCAGCAACAGCCGCACAGCCTTGAACAAAAAGATCTCTCGGCCAATTTACAAGCGCTGCCCATGTTCGGCATTGAGCAGCTCTACGTCGCGCAGCAGTGTTTAGCTCAGCGCGGCTTAGGGGATAGCCCCTTAGCGCTGGCTGCGGATCGCTTGGATGATCAACAAATCCAACAGCTTATTCGCCAATATGATTATGTGGTGACACTGTAATGACGACTTTACATATTTTAAATGCCTCACCTGCGCAAAGTATGCAACTGAGCAGTTGCATGCGGGTGTTATCGGCTGGTGACGCAGTTATCTTGTGCGGTGAAGCAGTGCAGGCCTTGCGTGCTGGCAGTGCGGCGGCTGAGCAATTGCAAGCATGTGATCGGGCATTCCAGCTCTATGCGCTGGAGGAGGATGTAGTGGCGCGGGCGATTGATAGTGGCTCTATGCCTGTCACTTTGTTGGATTACCCGGCCTTTGTTGCTTTGAGTGTTGACTGCGCACGGGTCAACAGTTGGACATGAGTGTAGATAATCTAGTAATTTCTGGGCGTGATATCCAGTTGGATCAAGATGCCTGTCTGTGTAACCTGGCGGATTGGTCGCCACAAGTAGCACATGCCCTTGCCGAGCGTGAAGGCATTGAGCTGAGCGACGCGCACTGGG
This sequence comes from uncultured Thiopseudomonas sp., assembly GCA_964385265.1. Lineage (GTDB taxonomy): Bacteria > Pseudomonadota > Gammaproteobacteria > Pseudomonadales > Pseudomonadaceae > Denitrificimonas. The sequence continues at coordinate 40,697 of CAYLOI010000018.1, read as the reverse complement.
AAATTTTGTATCTGTTGCAACAGTTTTATGCAGAGTTTCAGTTGTCACCGGCTAATCGCGCTCTAGTTAAGTATGTGGCACTCAATCTTGGTAAAGAAAAAGGTAATAGTTTGTACCTCAATGCCTTATTTAACGGCATGCCGGCCAAGCTGGCAGCACGTTTAGCTGGCTTACCAAAACCGGCAAACTGCTTTTAAACGACAAACTTGTATTCAGACTTGATCTATATCAAATTGCTTCGATGCTTGGCGCTGCTAAAGCACGTATGCTGCGCTTATATAAATAAATCATAGCGGTTTGGAGTGCTGTAATGAGCGAATCTAAGGAACACCCTTTTGCCCCTTTTGTACGTATTTTAGGAAAAGGGCAAAAAGGCTCGCGCGGTCTCACGCAAGATGAAGCCTATCAAGCGATGGGTATGCTGCTCGATGGCCAGGTGGAAGACACTCAGCTTGGCGCTTTTTTAATGCTGTTGCGCTTTAAAGAAGAAAGCCCGGAAGAGTTGGCCGGCTTTACTCGCGCGGTGCGTGAACGGGTGATTGCACCGGCGATCACAGTTGATATTGATTGGCCAGCCTATGCAGGCAAGCGCCGTCAATTACCTTGGTTTATGTTGGCCGCTAAGGCTTTGGCCAATAATGGCATACGTATCTTGATGCACGGCGGCGGCCAGCACAGCGCTGGGCGTATGTATGCTGAAGACGTGCTCGATGCCTTAGCGATCCGTTCTTGTACCTCTTGGGATGAAGTGGCTGGGCAGGTTAAGCAGCACAGTATTGCCTTTATACCCCTAGGCGCTTGGATGCCACGCTTGCAGCGCATGATTGATTTGCGCAGTACCCTGGGTTTGCGCTCACCGGTGCATTCTTTGGCTCGTTTACTCAACCCACTGTCAGCAACCTGTGGCCTACAGAGTATTTTTCACCCCGGTTATCAGCAGGTGCATCAGCAAGCTAATGTCCTGCTCGGTGATCATGCGTTAGTGATTAAAGGCGATGGTGGCGAAATTGAAGTACGCCCTGATGTGACTGATCAGCTGCTGGGTGCCGCCGATGGCCATGCCTGGAGTGAAGAGTGGCCGGCGCAAATTGGCCGTCAGGTTAAAGCACCAACCTTGGAATTGGAGCGTTTATTAGCGGTTTGGCAGGGCAGTGAGCAGGATTTATATGGCGAACAAGCTATTGTCGCCACTATGGCCTTAGCTTTGCGCGGTTTAGGCCGTAACCGTGAGGAAGCCTTTAGCCAAGCGGCACAGATGTGGGAAAAACGTCATTTAAATTAGACAGATACAGCGGTGCAAAGGATCAAGTTATCTTGCACCGCTGTTGCTTACCTGAATAAGTCGACTAGCCGCCTAAATAAGCCTGGCGCACCGCTGCATTGCTCAGCAGCTTTTCACCGGTGTCTTCCAAGACAATACGGCCATGCTCCATTACATAACCACGGTCCGCCAGTTTCAGTGCTTGGTTGGCGTTTTGCTCAACTAAAAATACCGTTACACCATCGTTACGCAGTTGTTCCAAAATCTTAAAAATCTGTTGGATAATAATTGGTGCAAGACCCAGCGATGGCTCATCAAGTAACAGTAAGCGCGGCTCGCTCATCAGTGCGCGGCCAATGGCGAGCATTTGCTGCTCACCACCACTCATGGTGCCAGCACGTTGCTGGAAGCGCTCATGCAAACGTGGGAAGAGTGACAGTACGCGGTCTAAGCGCTCGTTCTGTACATGCCTGTCATCACAGAAAAAAGCGCCCATGGCTAGATTTTCTTCCACGGTTAAGCGTGAGAAAACCCGGCGGCCTTCCGGTACAATCGCCATGCCCATGCGCATAATTTGTGCGGTGGTTTTACCGCGTAAGGGTTGGCCTTCGTAAATGATATCGCCACTGGCTGCTTGCGGGTCACCGCATAAGGTCATCATCAAAGTGGTTTTGCCAGCACCGTTAGCGCCGATCAAGGTTACAATTTCGCCACGATTAACTTGAATCGAGACATCATGCAGTGCCTGAATCTTGCCGTAAAAAGTACACACGTTATTCATCACTAACATGATTTACTCCTCCCCTAAATAGGCTTTAATCACCGCAGGATTGTTGCGCACCTGCTCGGGCGTTCCGGCGGCTAAGGGGGTGCCTTGATTGATCACGGTGATGTGGTCAGAGATGTCCATGACCAGTTTCATATCATGCTCAATCAATAAAACGCTGATGCCATAGTTGTCGCGTAAATCATTAATCAGCTGTTTGAGATTATCTGTCTCGCTGGGGTTTAAGCCAGCGGCTGGTTCATCGAGCATTAACAAAGTAGGGCGGGTCACCATGCAGCGGGCAATTTCTAAGCGGCGCTGCTGACCATAGGCAAGGGTGCCTGCTTCACGATTGGCATCCTCGAGTAGGTTAACTTTTCTCAGCCAATAGGCTGCGCTATCTAACGCCTCTTGTTCAGCTGCACGGTAACTAGGGGTTTTAAACAGGCCTGCGAGTAAGCTGTTATTGAGATGTTGATGTTGTGCGACCAGCAGGTTTTCTAGCACGGTCATGTCTTTAAATAAGCGCACATGCTGAAAAGTGCGAATCATGCCTTTGCGTGCGATTTTAAAGCCGGGCAGGTTTTGAATTTCTTCACCGGAAAAAAGAACTGTGCCGCTGGTAGGCTGATAAAACCCAGTTAAGCAGTTAAATACAGTGGTTTTACCTGCACCGTTGGGGCCAATCATTGAGACGATTTGACCTTGTTTAATGGTCAAACCAACGCCGTTAACTGCGAGTAAGCCGCCAAAGCGCATGGTTAAGTCAGAGACTTCTAAAATATTTTTACTCATTGTTGTAACTCTAGATGCGGACGCTTCATCGGTAGCAAGCCTTGTGGTCGCCAAATCATCATTAATACCATCATCAAGCCAAATAGCAGCATGCGGTATTCATTAAATTCACGGGCCATTTCTGGCAGTACCGTCATCACGATTGCAGCTAAAATAACGCCGATTTGTGAGCCCATACCACCGAGCACGACAATGGCTAAAATAATTGCCGATTCAATAAAGGTGAAAGACTCTGGGCTGATAAAGCCTTGGCGCGCGGCAAAGAAGCTGCCAGCAAAGCCGGCAAAGGTTGCGCCGATGGTAAAGGCGCTGAGTTTAATATTGGTAGGGTTCATTCCCAGCGCGCGGCAGGCGATTTCATCTTCGCGCATGGCTTCCCAAGCGCGACCAATGGGCATACGCATCAGCCGATTAATCACAAATATAGTGATCAGTACTAAAACTAACGCCAGCAAATAAAGGAACATCACGCGGTGATTAGAGTTAAAGGCAATACCGAAAAACTCATGAAAGGTTTGTGTGCCTTCGCTGGCGCGTTTACTGAACTCTAGATTAAACAGAGTTGGTTTTGGGATGTTACCAATCCCACGTGGCCCGCCGGTCCAATCAGTGAGGTTATTAAGCAAAATACGAATGATTTCACCAAAACCCAAGGTGACAATAGCGAGATAGTCGCCACGCAGGCGTAATACTGGGAAACCCAGGATAAAGCCAAAGAAGGCGGCCATAATTCCCGCAGCGATTAAGCCTGTCCAGAAACCCACACCAAAATACAAGGCCAGCATGGCATAGGTGTAAGCACCGACTGCGTAGAAGCCCACGTAACCTAAGTCTAATAAGCCGGCTAAACCGACCACAATGTTTAAACCTAAGCCGAGCATCACGTAGATCAGCACTAGGGTCGCCAAGTCAATTTGGCTACGTGAACCTAAAAACGGGAAAATCAGTGCACCTGCAATGATAAAACACCATATGAGGCGTTGCACAAACTGACGTTGGCTGATTTCACGCAAGCCTACGGAAAGGCTAGGTTTGGGAATTCGGCCGAGTATACGTTCGATCTGATCACGAAATAAGTTGTAGAAAAAGATCAGGCTGGCTGCGGTAAAAACCTTCCACAACACAGAAGGATCTGCACCGACTAAGGTCAGCTCAGTGCCCACTTGTGTAAGGCGTACGCCCAGTAATACCGCGCTTAAAACTAAGACGACAATGGCGGAAACAATTGCTGATTTAATATACAAGCGCATCACACTTTCTCCACTTCTGGGCGCCCTAAAATACCGGTGGGGCGAAAGAGAAGAATCAGAATTAACAGTGCAAAGGCCACTGCGTCTTTATATTGGCTGCTTAAGTAGCCTGAGGTCATAGCTTCAGTCACGCCCAGTATTAATCCGCCGAGTACAGCACCAGGAATACTGCCAATGCCACCCAGTACTGCCGCGGTGAAGGCTTTGAGGCCGGCCATAAAGCCGATGTAAGGGTTAACCACACCGTAATACAAGCTCAACAGCACGCCGGCAATTGCTGCGAGTATGGCGCCGATGACAAAGGTGATACCGATAATAGCGTTACTGTTGATGCCCAGCAGGCCGGTCATTTTAATATCTTCAGAACAAGCACGGCAGGCGCGACCGGTACGTGAGCGGGAGATGAAAATACTCAATACGATCATGGCGACTAAGGTGGTAGCGAAAATAATAATTTGCATATACGACAAACTGGCATGAAAGCTGGCTTCATCGCCTAGCGTCACACCGCCTGTGACTAAACGCGGCATGGCCACATCACGTGCACCTTGGGCGATACGCACAAAGTTTTGCAGTAGGATCGACATACCGATAGCAGAAATAAGTGGGATTAAGCGATGGCTGCCACGCAACGGCCGATAGGCGACGCGCTCAATACTATAGCCATAAGCACTGGTGACAATAATACTCAACGCAAAGGCGCCAAAAATCATCAATGGCAGACTTTCTAAACCGAGCATGGCCAAGCCAGTCAGCGCAATAAAGGTGACATAACTGCCGATCATATACACCTCGCCATGGGCGAAGTTGATCATGCCAATAATGCCATACACCATGGTGTAGCCAATGGCGATTAAGGCATAGGTGCTGCCGACGGTTAGACCGTTGAGCAGTTGTTGTAGGAAATAAAAAAACGCTTCGTTCATAAAGGTATCCGGCAAACACAACAGCCTCGCGCGTTCACTGAGTAAACGGCGAGGCTTAAGACAGTTAAATTACTCGGTTAGAGCTGTTTTGCTGCCGTCTGCATGCCACTCGTAAACAACAAAGCTGAAGTTTTTCAAGTCACCTTTGTCATCAAACTCAAGCACGCCGGTTGGCGTATCAAAGCTGTTGCTACGCAGTGCATCTGCAACTTTCTCAGGGTCTTGCGACTTGCTGATGACCATTGCATCAGCCATCACTTGTACCGCTGCATAAGCAGGGAAGACAAAGGCGCCGCGCGGGTCTTGTTTTTTCGCTTTAAAAGCTTCAACTAAGTGGGCGTTTTTAGGATCTTCGTCAAAGGCTTTTGGTAGGGTCACTAACATGCCTTCTGAGGCTTCACCGGCAATTGCGGAAATATCGCTGTTACCTACGCCTTCTGGGCCCATGTAATGCGCACTGAAGTTGTTTTCAGCAGATTGACGCAGCAGCATGCCCATTTCTGGGTGGTAGCCACCGAAGTAAACGAAATCAACATCTTCTTTTTTCAGTTTGGCAATCAGTGCTGAGAAGTCTTTATCACCAGCGGTCACACCTTCAAATAAGGCCACTGGAATCTTGGCGTCATCCAGAGCTTTTTTAACTGTGGTGGCAATACCTTCACCGTATTGCTGCTTATCATGCAAAATTGCTGCGCGCTTGGGCTTGAGTTGCTCAACCACGTAGTTACCCGCAGTTGGACCTTGCATGGTATCTAGGCCGATCGTGCGGAAAATCAGGGTGTGGCCTTTCTCGGTTAATTCAGGTGCGGTTGAGGCAGCAGTGATCATCATGATGCCTTCTTCATCGTAGATGTCGGCAGCTGGCTGGCTTGAGCCTGAACACAGGTGACCGACGACGAATTTAATGCCGTCATTGACAATTTTATTGGCGACTGCTACCGCTTGTTTAGGGTCGCAAGCATCGTCATAGGTCACGGCTTCTAGCATGCTGCCATTGACGCCACCGGCTTTATTGATCTGTTCAATAGCCATTAGCGCACCCATGGATTGCATATCACCATATTGGGCAACTGGGCCTGTGACAGGGCCAGCGAGGGCAATTTTAATGGGTTCGGCTGCCAGCGAGTAGCTAGCAACGCCAGCTAAGGCCATAGCGGCGAACAGTTTGCTGATACGTTGGGTGGTTTTGCTCATAAAATCGGCACCTTCTAGTTGTCTTATTATGGTTCCGTCTCTTAATGACTATTAAGGGATGGATTTCAGCGGATCTCAGTGTAGAGAACTTCGAGCCGAAGTGGAACTGTGTACTATAGGCATTAAGTCGTTAATTGAGCATATAACGTTGATTATTTACGGGATTTTACTAAAGTCACGCGAGCAGCAGGGCTGACTCGCCGGTCAGGAGTTGTGCTAACTATGTATGAAAATAAGCATCAGGCAGTTTTGTCGCATATGCAGTTTTATAAGCGCCTGAGTGGCCATTGTTTAGTTGCTGTGCTGTTGATGGCAGGCTCGCTGTGCAGCGGCATGCTGGGCTTTATGTATTTTGAAGGCATGGCCTGGCACGATGCTTCGATGCACGCGCTGTTTCTACTGGCGGGGTTGGGCGCTCTAACTGTACCGGTCAGTGTCTCTGGCAAGCTTTTTCTGGGCGCATATGCTTTGTATGCTGGGCTGGTATTTGTCGCTGTGCTGGGGATTGTCTTGGCGCCGGTCGCACATCGAATTTTGCACACCTTTCACTTAGATGCAGATCGCTAAGTAGAAACTGTTAGCTGTGGCGGGCATGGCGATAAAGCGCACCACAGCTAAATTTTAAGCAGTTACACCGTGCGCGAGAACTCGCCACGTTGTTTGACCCCAAGGTAGGCATCAAACGCCATAGCCACACTGCGCATCATCAAGTTGCCTTGATCTAGCAACACTATCGCCTCATCACTGATAGTGACTAAGCCATCTTCAACCTGTTCTTGCAGCATGCTCAGTGCATTAGCAAAATATTCGTTGAAGTTAATGCCGTGCTGCTTTTCGATCGCAGCAATATCAATGCGGTTATGGCACATCAGTGCGCTGATCACATCGCGGCGCAATTTGTCATCGGCATTGAGTTGATAGCCACGGTGTAGGGGTAATTCACCTTTGTTCAAATACGCATAGTACTGCGACAGCTCTTTTACGTTTTGACTGTAGGTATCACCGATTTTGCCAATAGAGGAAACGCCTAAGCCGATCAGGTCGCAATCAGCGTGGGTCGAGTAGCCTTGGAAGTTGCGCTGCAGGGTGTCATTGATGCGTGCTTGCGCCAACTCATCCTCAGGTAACGCAAAGTGATCCATACCGATGTACACATAACCAGCGTTGCACAGTTTGCGAATAGTTAATTCGAGCAGCTCAAGCTTGCGCTCTGGTGGCGGCATATCTTCAGGGCGAATTAGACGCTGGGCACGCACCAGTTTAGGCAGGTGTGCATAGCTGTAAGCGGCAATGCGGTCAGGACGCATGGCAATGATTTTATCCAACGTAGTGGTAAAGCTCTCAACTGTTTGCAGGGGGAGACCGTAAATTAAGTCAACGCTGATCGAGCGGAACGCTGCCTCACGCGCCGCATCCATAAGTACTTGGACTTGCTCATCGCTTTGAATACGGTTGACCGCCTCTTGCACCTTAGGATCAAAGTCTTGCACACCAAAGCTGACGCGATTAAAACCAAGGTTACGCAGTTGCTGGACTTGCTCAGCGGTGATGGTGCGCGGATCGATTTCTAAGGAAAACTGGCGCTGCTCACTCATGTCTAGGTTAAAGGCACTGTGCAGCGTATCCATTAAGTCAGTCAGTTGCTCTTGGGTTAAATAGGTGGGTGTGCCACCTCCAAGGTGCAGCTGAGTCACGCTACGGGTCTTATCGAACAAGCTCGCCTGTAAGTGGATTTCTTTCTTTAAATACTCTAAATACTCAACCGCACGGCTGGTTTTTTGCGTAATAATTTTGTTGCATGCGCAGTAGTAGCAAAGGCTTTGGCAAAAAGGAATATGGATATAAATCGATAATGCTTTAGCGTCAGCTTGCTGGTTACTGATTTCAGCAGCCTGACGGTAATTGTCAGCCGCAAAGGCAGTATGAAACTGTGGTGCGGTTGGGTATGACGTGTACCGTGGACCTGGGCGGTCGTATTTTTCCACAAGTGCTCGGTTAAAACTTGGCATTTGCTCCATTGGCCAGACCCCTATTTGCAGATGGATTAAGATCAGCTTTGCCGATCATGAGTTAATGACGCTAGACTACATTAACTGCGCTCACTTGCGGCAAAAAGACCTACATGATCTTGATTTGGGGCAATTTTCACCGGCGAGCGCACAGACAGTTGGCCATATAAAGACTATTTATGAGAAAGAAATATATCAAATGGGGATTGCTTGGCTTAAGTCTACTGATCAGTGGCTGCCATAGTCTGCCAAGTTTAGAAGGGCGTACGCAGACTGCAGCTTATTCAAAAGAGCAGGTGGCGGATACCTACTTTGCCAAAGCCATAGCGCCACTTGAAGCGCAGCATGGAGCTGAAAACAGTGGTGTATTTCCACTGATTGAAGCAGACGAAGCTTTTGCTGCACGCATGATGTTGGCTAAATACGCACAGCGTAGTCTAGATGTGCAGTATTACATTTGGCGACGTGATATGACCGGTACCATGCTGTTTGATGCCTTGCATGAAGCGGCTGATCGCGGTGTGCGGGTGCGCTTGCTGCTGGATGACAACAATACCAATGGCGCGGACCCTATTTTGTCGGGCCTCAATGCGCATGAGAATATTGAAGTCCGCCTGTTTAACCCTTTTATGTTACGTAAACCGCGCTGGTGGGGGTTTGTGACTGATTTCTCCCGTCTGAATAGGCGCATGCATAATAAGTCCTTCACTGCGGATAATTCGCTCACCATTATTGGTGGGCGCAATATTGGTGATGAGTACTTTGGTGCTACGGATGATGTCTTGTTTGCTGATTTAGATATTCTGAGCGCCGGCGCCGCGGTGCAGGATGTCTCAGATGATTTTGATAAATACTGGCGCAGCGCATCCTCTTACCCATTGGAGCGTATTGTTTCGAGTAAAAACGCCATGAGCCTGACACAGTTGCACGAACTGTCGACACAAATTGCAGCCAGTGCCGATGCGCAGCAGTATGTTGAATCGTTACGCGAGTCGGATTTTATTCGCCAGATTGAACAAAATAATATTGATTTTGAGTGGCTCAATGTGCGTATGGTCAGTGATGATCCACGCAAAGGATTGGGTAATGCTGAGAAAGAATCCCTACTGATCCAGCAGTTTCAAGACATTATTGGCGACCCTAATCGTGATGTTGAGCTGATTTCGCCTTATTTTGTCCCCACTGAAGCAGGCGTTGAGGCTTTTGCTTGGCTGGTACGCAAAGGGGTTGAGGTCAAGGTTTTGACCAACTCACTGGCCGCCACCGATGTCACTGCGGTACATGCCGGCTATGCAAAGCGTCGTAAAGCTTTGCTTGAGTCTGGGGTAATTCTGTATGAAATGCAGCGCCACCCGACACAAGTAAAGCGCTTGAAGCGTAAAAAACGCTTTTTGGGCAGTTCAGGCTCGAGTTTGCACGCAAAGACTTTCTCGGTGGATGGCAAGCATGTTTTCGTCGGATCCTTTAATTTCGACCCGCGCTCGGCAAATTTAAATACTGAGTTGGGCTTTGTGGTAAATAGTCCACGCTTGGCTCAGCGCATTAATCATGCTTTTTATGATGAAATACCGGCCCATGCCTACCAAGTTAAGTTGACTGAGGCAGGGCACCTGTATTGGATTGAACAGAGTGACTCCGGGGTGAAGACTTACACTTCAGAACCCAACACTAATCTATGGCGTAGGGTCTCTGCGCGGCTGTTTTCTTGGCTGCAAATTGAAGGATTGTTGTAATACTGCAAATTCTCTGCCGGATTGAATGGATATTTCTGTTCGACACCTCTAGAATGCATGCCCTTGATTCTAGGGTCGGTAATGTCTGGCCACGTCTATTCAACGAGGAATAACCATGCAAGTTTCCGTAGAAAACACTTCCGCCCTTGAGCGTAAAATGACTATCGGCGTTCCTGCTGAGCGCATTGAAAATGAAGTAAATAAGCGCCTGCAGCAAACCGCTAAGCGTGCCAAGGTTTCGGGTTTTAGACCAGGTAAGGTGCCAATGAGCATCATTCGTCAGCGTTACGAAGCTGATGCGCGCCAAGATGTTCTCGGTGATGTGATTCAAGCAACATTTTATGAAGCTGTAGTTGCTGAAAAACTGAATCCAGTCGGGCAGCCTGCGATTGAGCCGAAAGTATTTGAGAAGGATAAAGGTCTTGAGTACATCGCAACCTTTGAAGTGTTCCCAGAATTCGAAGTGCAGGGTTTAGACGGCATTGAAGTTGAGCGTCAGAGCGCTGAAGTGGCTGAGTCTGATATTGATAATATGTTAGAAATCCTGCGCAAACAAAACACCCGTTTTGTTGCTGTAGAGCGCCCTGCTGCTCTTGAAGACCAAGTGACTATTAGCTTTGTGGGCAGCATTGACGGTGAAGCCTTTGCTGGCGGCACGGCTGACAACGTACCTTTAGTGCTGGGTTCAGGTCGTATGATTCCTGGCTTTGAAGAGGCGTTGGTTGGTTGCACTGTAGGCGAAACTAAAGTTATTACGCCAACTTTCCCAGAAGATTATCAAAACCTTGACTTAGCTGGTAAAACTGCTGAATTCACTGTGATTGTTAACGCTGTGGAAGCGCCTGAATTGCCAGAGCTTAACCAAGAGTTCTTCGCAATGTTTGGTGCCATTGAAGGTGGTTTAGAAGGTTTCCGCGCTGAAGTTACTAAAAACATGCAGCGTGAACTGAACCAAGCCATCAAAGGTAAAGTAAAAAGCCAAGTGATGGACGGTTTGCTCGCAGCCAATGAAATTGAAGTGCCAAGCGCATTGATTTCTAACGAAGTTGATCGCCTGCGCGTACAAGCTGTCCAGCAGTTCGGTGGCAACATTAAGCCAGATCAACTGCCGGCTGAGCTGTTTACTGAGCAAGCTAAGCGTCGTGTTGCTTTAGGTTTGATCGTTGCGCAAATGGTTAAGCAGTTTGAAATCAAAGCAAATGATGAGCTGGTACGTAGCACCATTGAAGAAATGGCCGCTGCTTATCAAGAGCCAGAGCAAGTGATTGAGTGGTACTATAAGAACGAGCAGCAACTCGAAGACGTCCGCGCGGTTGTGCTTGAAGAGCAAGTTGTAGATACTGTTTTAAGCAAAGCGAAAGTTACAGACGTCACTGTGCCTTATGAAGAGGCGGTGAAGCCTGCAGCAGCGCCTGAAGTGGCTGAAGAAGCTGAAGAAGCGAGCGCTGAGTAATTTCACTCTGCTGACAGCTAAATGTTAACGGGGAAATGACCTGTTAATTCACAAGCCAGCCCTAGGGCTGGCTTGTGTGTCTTTATGACGATGAGCAATAATCTGGGAGCTACGGCAGATATGTCACACAATACGTTTATGCAAAATCCGCAAGATATCCACGCTGCTGGCGGCTTAGTGCCGATGGTAGTAGAGCAATCATCACGCGGTGAGCGCGCCTATGATATTTATTCGCGTCTGTTAAAAGAGCGCATTATTTTCTTGGTCGGCCCGGTCGAAGACTATATGGCGAACCTTGTAGTGGCGCAGTTGTTGTTCTTAGAAGCTGAGAACCCTGATAAAGATATCCACTTGTACATTAATTCGCCAGGCGGCTCTGTGACTGCGGGTATGTCGATTTACGACACCATGCAGTTTATTAAGCCAGATGTTTCGACTATGTGCATTGGCCAAGCGGCCAGCATGGGTGCGTTGTTGTTAGCCGGTGGTGCGCCGGGTAAGCGTTTCTGTTTACCGCACTCACGTATGATGATTCACCAACCTTTAGGTGGCTTTCAGGGCCAAGCATCTGATTTTGAAATTCATGCGCGCGAGATCTTAACCATCCGTGATCGCTTGAACAAAATTTTGGCCGACCACACTGGCCAGCCAATTGATGTGATTGCTAAAGATACCGACCGCGATAACTTTATGAGCGGTGACGAAGCAGTTAAATACGGCTTGATTGATCATGTGGCGACTAAGCGAGATATGCCTGTTTAATCAATCTTCAGTAGTGCTGTATGTGTTTTATGTAGGTGCATGGGTTGAAAAAGCCGACTGAAGGCTTCATCTTGTACTCATAGCCTACCAAACTGGAAATAACGAATGACTGATAAGCGTAGTGGCGAGGACAAAAGCAAATTGCTGTATTGCTCCTTCTGTGGCAAAAGCCAACACGAAGTGCGCAAGCTGATTGCTGGCCCCTCGGTTTTTATCTGTGACGAATGCGTCGACTTATGCAATGACATTATCCGTGAGGAAGTGGAAGAGCTTGAGTCTGATAGCGCAGCACATAAACTGCCTTCTCCAAAGGAAATCAGCGGTATTCTTGATCAGTATGTGATTGGTCAAGAGCGCGCAAAAAAAGTATTAGCTGTAGCGGTGTATAACCACTATAAGCGCTTAAATAATCGTGACAAAAAAGACAATATTGAGTTGGGTAAAAGTAATATATTGCTGATTGGTCCAACCGGATCGGGTAAAACGTTACTCGCGGAAACCTTAGCACGCCTACTCAATGTGCCTTTTACAATTGCAGATGCAACCACGCTGACCGAAGCCGGTTATGTGGGCGAAGATGTTGAAAACATCATCCAGAAGCTGTTGCAAAAATGTGATTATGATGTTGAGAAAGCACAGATGGGCATCGTCTATATCGATGAAATCGATAAGATTACCCGCAAGTCTGATAATCCATCGATTACTCGTGATGTCTCGGGTGAAGGTGTGCAGCAAGCATTATTGAAGCTGATTGAAGGCACTGTTGCCTCGATTCCGCCGCAAGGTGGGCGCAAACATCCGCAGCAAGAGTTTTTGCAGGTTGATACTAAAAATATCCTGTTTATTTGCGGTGGTGCCTTTGCTGGCTTAGAGAAAGTCATTCAAAATCGCTCGAAAAAAGGCGGAATTGGGTTTTCTGCGCAAGTGCACAGTAAAGACGAAGAAAAGAAAATCGGTGAGGCGTTACGTGATGTTGAGCCTGATGATCTCGTAAAGTTTGGCTTGATTCCTGAGTTCGTTGGTCGCTTGCCGGTCATCGCGACCCTTGAAGAGCTGGATGAAGATGCATTGGTACAAATTCTGACAGAACCGAAAAATGCGCTAACAAAGCAATATAGCAAGTTGTTCGATATGGAAGATGTTGAGCTGGAGTTTCGCCCTGATGCACTCAAGGCAGTAGCCAAGCATGCCTTGTTACGCAAGACAGGCGCGCGTGGTTTACGCTCGATTTTAGAGGGTGTTCTGCTTGATACCATGTACGATATACCATCAGAAACCAACGTCGCTAAAGTCGTTATTGATGAGAGTGTTATTAACGGCACGTCTCAACCTATTTTGATTTACCAGCAGGACACACCAGCAAAAGCAGCGCCTGATGCTTAATGGTGTTTAGTGTTTTGACATAAGGGCCTTCGGGCCCTTTTGTATTTAATAAGACTCGCCTTGTAATTGTTGTGATGCATCCCCATCTTTAATCTCAGGCTTAGCCACTTTATTTACGGCCTGCGTGCTGAATGAGAGAGAAAACAATGAAGACAATCATCGAATTGCCGTTATTGCCATTGCGAGATGTTGTAGTGTATCCGCACATGGTTATCCCCCTATTTGTAGGACGTGAGAAGTCTATTGCTGCGCTTGAGGCAGCGATGCAAGGCGACAAAAAGATTTTGTTGATTGCGCAGCGCAGCCCAGCCGATAACGATCCAGAGCTTGACGCTTTATATGAAACCGGTACTGTCGCGACTATTTTGCAGTTGCTCAAACTGCCCGATGGCACGGTTAAAGTGCTGGCTGAAGGTGAGCAGCGCGGCAAAATTATTGAGCAAGCCAGCGGCGCTGATGAAGCCTATTTAAGTGCGCGTGTGCAGGTTCAAGACACTGAAGAAACCAGCATCGCTGAAAACGAAGTGTTGCTGCGTACTTTATACGAGCAGTTTGAGCATTTCGTTCAGCAAAGCAAAAAAGTTCCAGCAGAAGCGCTCACAGCATTGTCTGATATTGATGAGGTGGGGCGTTTATCGGATTCTATTGCTGCGCAAATGACCCTCAAGCTAGAGCAGAAGCAAGCGGTACTCAATGATTGGCATATTGCTGATCGTGTTGAGTTGCTGCTGGGTATTTTAGATACTGAATTAGAACTGCTGAATATAGAAAAGCGCATCCGTGGCCGAGTTAAGAAGCAAATGGAGCGCAGTCAGCGCGAGTATTTTTTGAATGAGCAAATGAAAGCCATTCAAAAAGAGCTGGGTGAAGGCGAAGATGGTGTGAATGAGGCGGATGCGTTAAAGAAACGCATTGATGAAGCCGGCATGCCTAAAGAAGCCTTAGATAAAGCCCATGCAGAATTGAAAAAACTTCAGCAAATGTCACCCATGTCTGCTGAGGCCACTGTGGTGCGCACCTATCTTGATTGGATGCTCAGCACACCGTGGAAAGCGAAAAGCAAAGTTCGCACCGACTTAGTGCGTGCGGAAGAGATTCTTGAGGCTGATCACTTTGGTCTTGAAGAAGTTAAAGAGCGCATCCTTGAGTACCTCGCGGTACAAAAGCGGGTGAAAAAGCTTAAGGGTCCGATTCTTTGTTTAGTGGGGCCGCCGGGTGTGGGTAAGACCTCGTTGGCAGAGTCGATTGCGCGCTCAGTCAATCGCAAGTACATCCGCATGGCTTTAGGTGGTGTGCGTGATGAGGCTGAAATTCGTGGTCACCGCCGTACTTATATTGGTGCTATGCCGGGCCGTGTGATTCAGCGTTTAAGCAAGGTCGGCGTGCGTAACCCATTGTTCCTGCTCGATGAAATCGACAAAATGGGTTCAGATATGCGTGGTGATCCAGCCTCAGCCTTGCTGGAAGTGCTCGATCCAGAACAAAACCATAGCTTCAATGATCACTATCTAGAAGTAGATTACGATCTATCGGATGTGATGTTTGTTTGCACCGCGAACTCAATGAATATTCCAGGTCCGCTATTGGACCGTATGGAAGTGATTCGTCTGCCGGGCTACACCGAAGATGAAAAACTCAATATTGCGCGAAAATACTTGGTCAGCAAACAACTCAAGGCCAATGGCTTAAAAGATGCTGAATTGATTTTTGAAGAAGCAGCACTGCTCAATATCGTACGCTACTACACCCGTGAAGCCGGTGTGCGTGGGCTTGAGCGTCAAATTGCTAAAGTGTGCCGCAAGATTGTCAAAGAGCAGTCCGCACAGAAAACCATTGCTATCACTGTGCAGGCAGATGATGTTGAGCATTACCTTGGCGTGCGTAAATTCACTTATGGGCTAGCAGAGCTTGAAGATCAAGTTGGTCAAGTAACGGGATTGGCTTGGACACAAGTGGGTGGCGAGTTGTTAACCATCGAGTCTGCGGTAATTCCCGGCAAAGGACAGCTGATTAAAACCGGATCGCTCGGTGATGTGATGGTTGAGTCGATGACAGCGGCATTAACTGTTGTACGTAGCCGTGCACAGCAGTTGGGCATCGCTCCTGACTTCTACGAGAAGAGCGATGTGCATTTGCATATGCCAGAAGGGGCAACCCCTAAAGACGGCCCTAGCGCGGGCATAGGCATGTGTACGGCGCTGGTTTCTGCGCTAACCAAGGTGCCGGTGCGTGCTGATGTGGCGATGACCGGTGAAATTACGCTGCGTGGACAGGTGCTCGCAATTGGCGGTTTAAAAGAAAAATTACTCGCAGCACACCGCGGTGGAATTAAAACAGTTATCATCCCAGACGAAAATGTGCGTGACTTGAAAGAAATACCAGCTAATATAAAGGCCGATTTAGACATCAAGCCAGTAAAATGGATTGACGAAGTGCTGCAAATTGCGTTGCAATACATGCCGGAACCTTTGTCTGATGTCGCATCTGAGCTGTTGATGAAGGATGAATCGCGCGATACTGAGGTCAATGATCGTCTCAGTACACACTAAAAACAGTTACGGTTGACATGCTTTTTGGCACCTTGTTATAAATCAGGGTGTCGGTGTCATATAGATTGCATAATAGTGCTCAATTGCTTGCAGAAAAATTGCAATCATATTTTTTAGAAAACCTAAGGGGACTTACGAGTGAACAAGTCAGAGTTGATTGATAAAGTTGCTGCTTCGGCAGATATTCCTAAAGCCGTTGCAGGACGTGCATTAGACGCCGTTATTGAAAGCATCACGGGTGCACTGCAAGAAGGTGATTCCGTCGTATTGGTTGGTTTTGGTACATTTTCTGTCAAGGATCGCGCTGCACGCACAGGTCGCAATCCACAAACAGGTAATCCAATTGAAATCGCAGCAGCAAAAATTCCTGGCTTTAAAGCAGGTAAAGCTCTTAAAGACGCTGTTAACAACTAAGTGCTTAGCGCTCATCAGCTGTTAGTTTGATGAGTGCGGTGCGTATCAATAGAGTCTTGCTGGTTGAAAGGCAAAACAGTTGTACGCACCACTAAATGCTAAGGCGCATCATTGGGTGCGCCTTTATTTTGTAAGACAGCCCATAATGCACAGCTATTTTCAATGGCTCCACTGGGGGATGCATGCTGCAGAATATTCGAGATAACTCCACGGGGTGGATCTCTAAAACAATTATTGGTTTGATTGTGGTGCTGTTATCGTTTACCGGCTTTGAAGCGATTTTAAGCTCAACCAGTAACAGTAATAATGCTGCCAAAGTAAATGGCGAAGAAATCACCCTCAATGAACTAGCAGAGGCAAAAAATCTTCAACGTCAGCAGCTTTTGCAACAACTTGGCGAAGACTTTGATACCAACCTGATTGATGACAGCTTGCTGACAGAAGCAGCCCTTAAAGGTTTGATTGCGCGCAAATTGTTAGTGCAGGCGGCAGATCAATCTGATTTTGCCTTCTCCAGCGCTGCAGTTGATCAGTTTATTTTGCTGGCCCCTGAGTTCCAAGTGGATGGCAAATTTAATCCTGACCGTTTTGACCAAGTGATTCGGCAGATGGGTTACAGCCGTTTGCAATTTAGACAGATGATTACCCAAGAAATGCGCACTGGACAATTACGCGCAGGTGTTGCTGGTAGTGCCTTTGTTACAGAGCAAGAAGCGCAAGCGTTTGCCAAGCTTGAACGCCAAACCCGCGATTTTTCAATGTTCAGTATTACCCCAGATTTAGACCAGGTGACGGTCTCGGCTGAAGAAGCGCAAGCTTACTATAACGAGCACACCGCGGAGTTTATGACACCTGAGCAAGTCGTGGTGAATTATATTGAGTTACAAAAAGCAGCCTTTTTTGACCAAGTTGAAGTCGATGATGAACAGCTTAAACAACTTTATGAAGCAGAAATAGCTAACCTGACCGAGCAACGACGCGCTGCGCATATCCTTATTGAAATCAATGATGACGTGAGTTCTGAGCAGGCCCAACTTAAAGCTCAGCAGGCACTTGAGCGCTTAAGCGCCGGCGAGGATTTTGCTGTCTTGGCGCAAGAGCTGTCTGACGATATTGGTTCTGCGCAGCAGGGTGGTGACCTTGGTTTTGCCACGCCTGGCGTGTACGAACCAGAGTTTGAAGAAGCGTTATATGGCCTTGATAAAGAGCAGGTGTCACAACCTATTCGTACCGCTTACGGTTGGCACCTAATCAAATTGATGGATGTTAGAGCCGCTGATATTCCAAGCTTTGCCAGTCTTGAAGAGAAACTGACGCAGAGTTTAAAAGCACAGCAGGTCGAGCAGCGCTTTGTTGAAGCGGTGAAGGATCTGGAGTCAGTCGCTTACGAGTCTGCAGACCTGCAACAGCCTGCCAGTGAGTTGAATTTAGAGATTAAAGTCAGCGAGCCATTTGGCCGTGACGGTGCGCAGGGTTTGTTCTCAAATCGCTACGTACTTGAGGCCGCTTTTAGTACTGAAGTGCTTGAAGAAGGCGCCAATAGTATGGCCATTGAACTGGATCCGGACACGACAATTGTGCTCCGAGTGAAAGAGCACTTGCGTCCAGAAGTACGCCCTTTTGCTGATGTACGTGAACAGATTCAGGCTCAGTTAATCGCGCAGCGTGCTATTGAGCATGCCAAAAGCCAAGGTGAGGCGTTGTTAGCCGACTTGCAAGCAGGCAAGGCCAGTAAAGATGCGAACTGGCAGTCGATTGAGGCCGCTACGCGTGACTTAAGCAGCATTGATCCACAGGTGTTGCAGGCTTTGTTCAAGATGCCAAAACCTGACGCCGACTCGCCTCAGTATGCTAGTTTGAGCTTAAGCAGTGGCACTTATGTATTGCTGCAATTAAAGGGTGTAAATGATGCTGCTGCGCCGTTGAACGAGCAAGAGCTTGCCCAATATAAGCAGGTCTTAGCCTCACGAGCAGGGCAAGTTGATTTTAATGCACTGATGAAGCAGCTCGAACTGGATGCGAAAATTCAGCGTTACTAGGGGTATTGCTGGACTAAACCGCTTATGAAGTACGCCACTTTGCTGGGTGCTTCATAAGCAGTTGCTCGACACTCAAACGGAATACAGAGTGAATGCACAGTGCAGTGCTGCAGGTCATTAGTCAGGGTGGTAACAAGGTCAAGGTTACTTCTGCTTCCGATCGTACTCTAACAACACAGTACCTGTGCTAATAGCGATCTAATCTGGTTATGCCAGTGCAAGCTAGCCCTCTAGCAATCGCCATCAAGGTAACCTCCTTATCCTAAATCTCAATGCGTTGGGCCGTAGCAAGGTTCGATCAATCTGCATTTTTCAATACTTTCTCGTGAATCTTTCCTGCCTTAAGTTATGCAGAATACGTTACCGGTTGTGGTCTGAGCCAAGTGGCTTGCTGACTGAGCCTGCTTCGCTAATATTTTAACGATTGATACCCCGAGGGTTTGTTTGCTGCCTTGATAAACGGTCTGTGCCAGAGTCGACTGCAGGTCGTGCTACAAAAAAGCCCCCAAGGCTGCCAGAGCAACACTTGAGGGCTTGGTTAAGGCGCAGGTAGCGCTATCGAATTAACGTATCACGTGCAAGAAATGCATATGCTGTTCGTACTGGTCAAGGATGTCTTCAATCACTTCGTCACGCGACCAGCCCATGATGTCGTAATCTTGTCCACCTTCGAGTAAATGCACTTCGGCACGGAAGTATTTACGTTTTTCACGCTCCTCTACTTCTTCAGCATCGTCACCGGTCTCTTCTGGTGTCATAAAGTCAGGACGTATATAGGCGCTTGGCTCTACTTTATAAACAAAGTTGACTTCGGTATTGTGCTGAACTTCAAGTTTGCAGCGCTTATCGTCGAGAATTTCCACTTCAGCGCTATAGCCCTGCTTGCGTATCTCTTCTGCCACTTGCTCAAATGCCGGCATCACCACTTCATCAATAAAACGATTCACGTGCGAGCGGCGCGGGAACATCATCATGCTGCGTAAACGGCGCTGCCAGCCACCAGGCTTGAGCTGTTGACGTGAATAATGAATCACGCTTTGTTGTTTGAGCATGCGTTTAGTTGAGTCAAAATGCAGTGCTTTAAATAAGCCCCAAATAGCCGTTAGCAGAATTATCGAAAAAGGCAGCGCGCTGGCAATAGAAGCAGTTTGTAGTGCACCTAAGCCACCGCTAACCAGCAGTGCAATGGCAACGATACCTGTAGATGAAGCCCAGAAAACGCGCTGCCACAGTGGTGTATTGGTTTTACCACCGGAGGCCAGCATGTCAATCACCAAGGAGCCTGAGTCGGCTGAAGTAACGAAGAACAAGATCACCATACACACCGCAACCATCGACAGTAGGGTAGAGAAGGGGAAATGCTCTAAGAAAGCAAATAATGCTAACGAGCTGTCGGCACTGACCGTCTCTGCCAGGCTGACAAGGCCTTCCTGCATGATCATATGGATCGAGGTATTACCGAACACCGTCATCCACAAAAAAGTGAAACCGGTTGGCACCAGCAAGATGCCGGTAATAAATTCACGAATGGTGCGGCCACGGGAAATACGCGCAATAAAAATACCTACCGCCGGCGACCACGCAATCCACCATCCCCAATACAAAATAGTCCAACCGCCGAGCCACTCGGTAGGTTTGTAAGCATAAAGGTTGAAAGTTTTGCTAATGATTTCCGAGAAGTAACCACCGGTATTTTGCACTAGGCTTTGTAACAGCAGCACTGTAGGGCCTAGGGCTAATATCAGGCCTAGCAGTACAACTGCCAAGATCAAGTTGGCCTCTGATAAGCGCTTAATCCCTTTATCCAGACCTGTGGCCACTGAGAGGGTAGCTAAAGCCGTGATACTGATAATTAGCAGCACTTGAATGCCGGTGCCAATCGGCAGATCAAACAGGTAGTTAAAACCACCGTTGATTTGTAAAACACCATAACCTAGCGATGTAGCAATACCTAAAATGGTACTGATCACCGCAAAAATATCCACAGCATGGCCGATTGGCCCGTAAATACGCTCACCAATCAACGGATAGAGCGCTGAGCGTAAGGTCAGTGGCAGGCCGTGACGGTAGGCGAAGAAAGCCAGTATCAATGCCACCATCGCGTAAATAGCCCAAGCGTGTAAGCCCCAGTGGAAGAAGGTTAACTTCATGGTCTCGCGCGCTGCTTCGATGGTGTTGGGATCGCCAACCGGTGGTGAAACAAAGTGCATCACAGGTTCGGCTACACCGAAGAACATCAAACCAATGCCCATGCCGGCAGAAAACAGCATGGCAAACCATGAGCCGTTTTTATAGTCGGGTTTACTGTGGTCAGGGCCCAGCTTGATATCACCGTAACGCGATACGGCTAGGTAGACGGTGCAGAGGAGGATGATGGCAACAGTCAGAACATAAAACCAGCTGAGGTGGTTGACGATCCAACCTTGGATTTGGCTAAAATTATGTTGCGCAGTTTCTGGAAAAATACTGGCGTATAAAACTAAAACAATGATGACAAAGGCGGACGTATAAAACACAGGTGGATTTATCGAACTGCCCCGACGAGTCGGTGTGTCCATGTAAGATCCTTAATGGCATAAGCACATAGTTGTAAAGACGACTATTCTAACTGACTCACCATGAAAAACATAAATACTGGACAAATGCGTTGAATAAGTGTGTTTTTGAGCGAATATTGTCACTTATTAGTGAAAAACCCCAAAAGCTGATAACTCAACTGTTTGGGGTTTTGTGGATGATGCAAGGCAATGTTTAGATGAAATTAATCTTCTTCAATATTACCCATTGCTGTGGTGTTAAAGCCGCCATCAACGTACATGATTTCACCACTGATGCCTGAGGCTAAATCTGAACATAAAAATGCACCGGCATTGCCCACTTCTTCAATGGTCACGTTACGACGCAGCGGCGTTTGCTTTTCGTTGGCAGCCAGCATTTTACGAAAGCTCTTAATCCCAGATGCAGCCAAAGTACGGATAGGGCCAGCAGAGACAGCGTTAACCCGTGTGCCTTCAGCGCCTAGGCTGCCGGCTAAGTAACGCACACCGGCTTCTAGGCTGGCTTTAGCCATGCCCATCACGTTGTAGTTGGGCATGGTGCGCTCAGCACCGAGATAGGTTAGGGTCAGCAAGCTGCCGTTACGGCCTTGCATCATGCTGCGACCGGCTTTAGCCAAAGCAATAAAGCTGTAGGCACTGATATCGTGAGCAATTTTGAAGCCGTCACGGGTGGTTACTTCAGTGAAGTCGCCATCGAGTTGATCGCCTGGAGCAAAACCCACTGAGTGTACGATACAGTCTAAGCCGTCCCATTTTTTTGATAACTCAACGAATACATTTTCGATGTCTTCGTCATTAGCTACGTCGCATGGGAAGCACAGCTCAGCGCAAGAGCCCCAGCTTTCAGCAAAACCTTCGACACGCTTTTGTAGCTTTTCATTTTGGTAGGTGAAGGCTAACTCTGCGCCTTCACGGTGCATGGCCGCGGCAATACCTGATGCAATCGATAGTTTGCTGGCCACGCCAACGATTAAAACGCGCTTACCGGTCATAAAACCCATGGTCTTTCCTCTTTTAAGTCCAATTATGCAGTCACAATTGAGCAGGGCTGTTTATAAAGGCCGCTGCTAACAACTGCTGTGTGTAGTCCTGTTGCGGTGCGGCAAAAATGCTGGCAGCCGCGCCTTGTTCAATGACTCGCCCTTGGCGCATCACCAGTAATTGATGGCTGAGCGCTTTGACCACAGCCAGATCGTGGCTGATAAACACATAGGTCAAATTGTATTTGAGCTGCAAGTGACGCAGCAACTCAACCACCTGGCGCTGTACGGTACGGTCCAGTGCCGAGGTGGGCTCATCTAACACAATTAACTTTGGCTTAAGCACTAACGCGCGAGCAATCGCAATACGCTGGCGTTGCCCCCCTGAAAACTCATGGGGATAGCGGTGCCTTGTGTCTGGATCAAGGCCCACTTCTTGTAAAGCAGCGATGATAACTTGCTCTTGTTCTTGCGCATTACCCATCTTGTGGATGAGTAAGCCTTCGCCAATGATATCTGAGACGCTCATTCTTGGGCTCAGGCTACCAAAGGGGTCCTGAAAAACCACTTGAATATCGCGGCGCAGTGGCCGTACTTGTTTTTGCGAGAGACCATCGATGGCATTTCCAGCGTAGAAAATATCACCTTTACTGTGAATTAAACGCAAAATGGCCAAGCCAAGGGTGGATTTGCCTGAGCCGCTTTCACCGACTACACCCAGTGTTTGCCCACGTTGCAGGCTAAAACTAATGCCGTCAACTGCTTTAACGTGATCCACAGTGCGCTGTAAGATGCCTTTTTTAATGGGAAACCAAACACGCAAATCACGTGTTTCCAGCAAGGTATCGCTAGAGTCGTGTGGGACTGGTGTGCCGCTGGGCTCGGCACCAAGTAACTCTTGGGTGTAGGGATGCTGTGGCGCGCTAAAGATCTGCGCACAAGGTGCTTGCTCAACAATCTCGCCGTTGCGCATCACGCACACGCGGTGAGCCACGCGGCGCACTAGGTTGAGGTCATGGCTGATCAATAAAATTGCCATACCCAGGCGTTGTTGCAGATCTTTGAGTAGCTCTAGAATTGTTTGTTGTACGGTCACATCCAGCGCTGTAGTCGGCTCATCAGCAATTAGCAACTCGGGTTCATTGGCCAGCGCCATGGCGATCATCACGCGTTGACGTTGTCCGCCGGACAACTCGTGCGGGTAAGAGCTCATGCGTTGTGCTGGATTTTTAATCTCGACTAAAGCCAGTAATTCTAAAGTGCGAATTGATGCTTGTTTAGCCGACATGCCTTTGTGTAGGATCAGAATTTCATTGATCTGTTTTTCAATGGTGTGCAGCGGGTTCAGTGAGCTCATCGGTTCCTGGAAAATCATGGCAATGCGATCACCACGTACTGAGCGCAAATACTCCGGTGTGGCACTGAGCAAGTCTTTATCTTTGTAGAGAATCTTACCGCTAGGGTGACGGGCTAAGGGGTAGGGCAGCAAACGCAAAATTGAGTGTGCTGTGACGGACTTGCCCGAACCACTTTCACCAACTAATGCCAGTGTTTCACCTTTGTTGATGATAAAACTGACATTATTCACCGCACGAGTCACAGTCTCACCGCTGATAAACTCAACCGATAAGTCTTCAATGCTGAGCAGTTGCTCGCTGTTATTTTCTTGGATCGAATGCATCACGGGCAGCCTCACCAATAAATACTAATAAACTAAGCATTAACGCCAAAACGGTAAAGGCGCTGATACCCAGCCAAGGTGCTTGTAAGTTGGATTTACCTTGCGCCACCAGCTCTCCTAGAGATGGTGAGCCGGGCGGTAAACCAAAGCCTAAGAAATCCAGCGCAGTGAGTGTGCCGATTGCGCCGGTTAAAATAAATGGCAAAAAGGTCAGGGTGGACACCATAGCGTTGGGCAGAATATGGCGAAACATAATGGCACTGTTTTGCATGCCCAATGCACGGGCGGCGCGTACATATTCAAGGTTGCGCCCACGTAAAAACTCAGCACGGACCAAATCCACTAAGCTCATCCACGAAAACAGCAGCATGATACCCAGCAGCCACCAAAAATTAGGCTGAATAAAACTGGCCATAATGATCAGCAAATACAGGACGGGTAAGCCCGACCAAACTTCTAAAAAGCGTTGTCCGATTAAATCCACCCAGCCGCCATAAAAACCCTGCAGAGCGCCGACAAATACGCCAATCATTGAGCTGATCAAGGTTAGGGTTACCGCAAAGAGAACGGAAATTCGAAAGCCATAAATTACCCTTGCCATCACATCGCGACCTTGATCATCAGTACCGAGCCAGTTTTGCGCAGACGGCGGAGCTGGAGCTGGCACCTGTAGATCATAGTTGATGCTGGAGTAATTAAACGGAATCACCGGCCAGAGCATCCAGCCGTTTTTTTCCGCAATCAACTCTTGGATATAGGGGCTTTTATAATTGGCTTGCAGCGGAAACTCACCACCAAACGTGGTTTCTGGATAACGTTTAAGCACCGGAAAGTACAGTGCACCGTCATACTGCACCAGCAGCGGTTTATCGTTGGCAATAAACTCGGCACCCAGCGATAAAATGAATAAACCGAGAAACAGCCACAAGGAAAACCAGCCGCGTTTGTGCGACTTAAACAGGGCAAAGCGTCTTTGATTGATAGGAGAGAGGGCCATATCAATTGCCCCTGCTGCTGAAGTCGATGCGTGGATCGACCAAGGTGTAGGTGATATCGCCAATCAATTTAACCAGTAGCCCCAAAAGCGTAAACAAAAATAACGTGCCAAATACCACAGGATAATCACGGTTAATCGCCGCCTCAAAACTGAGCAAGCCAAGCCCGTCCAGCGAGAAAATCACTTCAATCAATAAGGAGCCAGTAAAGAACATACCAATAAAGGCAGCAGGGAAACCGGCAATAATAATCAGCATGGCATTACGAAACACATGCCCGTATAGCACTGTATTTTCTGCTAAGCCTTTGGCACGTGCGGTGGTCACATACTGCTTATTGATTTCATCTAAGAAGCTGTTTTTAGTCAGCAAAGTCAGGGTGGCAAAGTTACCTATCACCAAGGCTGTAACGGGTAAAGCAAGGTGCCAAAAGTAATCGCCGAGCTTACCAAGCAGGCTCAGCTCTTCAAAGTTATTGGAAGTTAGGCCGCGCAGGGGGAACCAGCTTAAATAACTGCCACCGGCAAATACCACCACCAATAAAATCGCAAATAAGAAAGCCGGAATCGCATAGCCTAAAATAATCGCCGAGCTGGTCCATACATCAAAGGAGCTGCCATGGCGCACCGCTTTACTGATCCCTAGTGGTATGGAAATCATATACATCAGCAGGGTACTCCAGAGCCCAAGGGAAATGGACACCGGCATTTTTTCAAGAATTAAGTCAGTGACTTTAGCATCACGGAAAAAGCTGTCTCCAAAATCAAAGTGGGCATAGTTTTTCAGCATAATCCAAAAGCGTTCAACGGCAGGCTTGTCAAAGCCATACATTTTTTCGATTTCTAAGACTAAATCAGGATCAAGCCCCTGCGCGCCGCGGTAGCTGGCCGCAGAGCTGCTAGAAACTTCAGAGCCGCCGCCAGAAATACGCCCTGTGGCACCACCTGCGGCAGCATCAAAACCCTCCAGTTTGGCAATCATTTGTTCGACAGGGCCACCGGGCGCCGCCTGAATAATAATAAAGTTAACCACCAAGATGCCCAACAATGTAGGGATAATCAGCAGTAACCGTCGGAAAATATACGCCAGCATACTTATTCATCCGCCGCAGGAGGTGAGCTGGCCGCGTCGGGTTTAATCCACCAGGTCATCAAGCCATAGTCATATAAAGGTGCCACTGTAGGCTGTTCAAGTTGCTGCCAGTAGGCGATACGCCAGCTGTCAGTATAGTAATTTGGAATCACGTAATGGCCCCAGAGTAAAACCCGGTCCAGTGCACGAGCATGAGCGATTAAACTGGCGCGACTGGGGGCATTGATTAAGCCCTCGACTAAGCTGTCGATGGCGGGATCCTGTAGCCCGATAAAGTTGCGGCTGCCGGGATTATCCACACTGCTCGAATGCCAGAAATCACGCTGCTCATTACCCGGCGAGTTGGATTGTGACCAAATGCTTGAGGTCATATCAAAATCCCGTGAGCGCATGCGGTTGATGTATTGCGAGACATCGGTACGACGAATGGTCATTTCGATGCCCAGTTCAGCCAGATTACGCTTAAAAGGCAACAGCACACGCTCTAAGTTGGCTTGGGCAATAATAAACTCAAAGGCCAGCGGCTCACCGTCAGCATTGACCATCTGATCATTTTCAATCCGATAGCCCGCTTCTTGCAATAAACGCCACGCCTCTAAGCGGCGCTCACGAATAATACCGCTGCCATCGCTGACCGGTGCTTGGTAGGCCTGAGTGAACACTTCTTCGGGAATCGAGCCGCGCAATGGCTCTAAAATTTTGAGTTCTGTTTCTGTGGGTAAGCCGCGCGCAGCCAGCTCTGAATTCTCAAAAAAGCTGTGGGTGCGGATATACGAGCTGTAAAACAGCTGCTTATTGGTCCATTCAAAATCAAATAATAAGCCAATGGCTTCACGCACACGGCGGTCTTGAAAAATAGGTTTGCGAATATTGAAGGTAAAGCCCTGCATGCCCACAGGATTGTGGTTTTTGACCGTGATTTGCGTGATTTTTCCGCTGCGCAGTGCTGGCGATTCGTAGCCAGTGGCCCAATCTTTGGCTGAATATTCTAAATTAAAATCAAAGCGACCCGCTTTAAAAGCTTCCAGCGCCACTGACATATCACGGTAGTAATCAATCACAATGTTATCGAAATTGTACAGCCCGCGCGCCACGGGTAAATCTTGTGCCCACCAGTCCTTAACCCGCTCATAGCGCAAGCTGCGGCCGGCCTCAACGTTAGTTAAGCGATAAGGGCCGCTGCCCAGTGGTGCGCTTAGACTGGTTTTAGTGAAATCGCGCTCTGCCCACCAGTGTTTAGGCAGGATTTGTAATTGGCCTAAAATCAGCGGTAATTCACGGTTGTTGTTGTGCTTAAAATCAAAGCGCACTTGCAGTGGGCTTTCTATTACGACATCGGCTACATCCGCATAATAGTGGCGATACAGTGGGTGGCCTTTCTCGACCAGGGTATTAAATGTAAAGCGTACGTCTTCGGCAGTCACCGGCTCGCCATCATTAAAGCGCGCTTTAGGGTTTAAATAAAAACGCACAAAACTGTTGTCTTCCGCTTTCTCGATACGCTCGGCGAGCAAACCGTACTCTGTGAAAGGCTCGTCAGCGGAATGATAGGTGAGGGTGTCATACAATAAGCCAATCTGATCGGCCGCATTACCTTTTGGAATAAAAGGATTGAGACTGTCAAAACCGTTAAGTCCAGCCAAGCGTAAGGTGCCACCTTTGGGGGCATTTGGATTGGTGTAGTCAAAATGGCTGAAATCGCTTGAATATTTAGGCGCTTCATCGTACAGCGTCATCGCATGTTGCGCTTGCGCAAACACGCTGGCACTACAGACTAAGACACACAGTGATAAACAGCCACGACGCAATACAGTCAGCATCAATCAATCTCCGAAGGTTTTAACCACCAAGCACGCAAGCCTAATGTATAGGGTGGTGTACGTACAAACTCAAAACGATTCTGATAAGCAATACGGTGGTGGCTAATATACCAGTTTGGAATACTGTAGTAGTTCCACAATAAAATACGGTCCAGAGCACGGGCAGCAGCACGCTGCTGATTGTAAGTTTTTGCCTTAAGCAACTGCTCTAATAAGTCATCAACGATGGGGTTGTTGACTCCTGCATAATTCTTACTGCCTTTAACTGAGGCTTGTGACGAGTGAAAATATTGCCATTGTTCAAGCCCAGGGCTGAGGGTTTGCGGCAGGGTTAGCAAGGTCAGATCAAAATCGAAATTATCTAAACGCTGTTTGTACTGGGCGCGATCCACAGTGCGCATGCGGGCATCAATACCCACTGCATTTAGGGTGTTGATATAAGCCTGCAAAATACGCTCTAAGCTTGGGTTAACCAGCAGTATTTCTAAGGACAATGTTTGTCCATGCTTGTTCTTTAGACCGCGGGTGGTGCTTTTCCAGCCCGCTTCGGCCAACAGGCCTAAGGCTTTGCGCAGTGTTTCCCTTGGAATACCACGACCTTCGGTTGTTTCTAAAGTGAAAGGTTCTAAAAATAAGGCCAGTGGCAGCTGTTTGCGCCACTTTGCCAACAGCAAGCCTTCTGCGCCCTTAGGTGTACCGCGTGCCGAAAAGTCGCTGTTGGGGTAGTAACTGCTAGCGCGTTGATAGGCATTGTTGAATAAGGTTTTATTGGCCCACTCAAAATCAAATAGCATTGTCAGGGCTTGGCGGGTGGCGCTATCACTAAAGGTATTACGCCGCGTATTGATAAATAGTGCTTGGGTTTGTGTTGGGATCTGGTGAGGGATTTCTGCACGAATTACTTCACCTTTGGCAATTGCAGGGAAACGGTAGTTATTGGCCCAGTTTTTCGCTTGGTGCTCAATATAAAAATCAAAACTTCCCACTTTAAATGCTTCAAAGGCCACATCTTTGTCACGGTAAAAATCAACAATCACTTTGTCGAAATTGTATTTACCGCGGTTGACTGGCAGATCTTTACCCCACCAGTCTTTGACCCGCTCAAAAACCAAGTTGCGTCCAGGTTTGACTGAGCTAATCACATAAGGGCCGCTACCCAGTGGTGGCTCAAAGGTGGTTTGGCTGAAGTCACGGTCACGCCAATAGTGTTCAGGCAGCACCGGCAAGTCGCCGATACGTAAAATTAATAACGGATTGCCAGCACGTTTAAATACGAAGCGAATGCGGTGACTGCTGAGAATATCGACTCGTGCCACTTCTTGTAGATAGGTGCGGTATTGCGGGTGGCCTTGCTTTAATAAGGTGCGGTAGGAAAACGCGACATCCTTAGCGGTAATTGGCATACCATCATGAAAGCGTGCTTCTTTACGCAAATTAAACACCACCCAGCTGCGACTGGCGTTGTATTGCACGCTTTCAGCAATGAGCCCATACGCACTGGCAGGCTCGTCACCAGATGGATCATAGATGCCGCTACCCACCATCAGAGGCTCATTGAGCTCACTGATACCGTAGTTAAAAAAACTGGCAGTGGCAATTGGGCTGGTGCCCTTTAAGGTGTAGGGATTGAGTGTGTCAAAGGTGCCGAACGCCATTAAACGGACTGTGCCGCCTTTGTTTGCGTCTGGATTAACCCAGTCAAAATGCTTGAACTGTGCACTGTATTTGAGTTTATCAAACTGCGCATAGCCGTGACTGGTGACGAGGCTGGCAAAAGCCTGATGGCTGAACACGAGCACGCTGATGAGTAATAAAAAAACGCGCATAGACACCATCAAACCTTAATTAACCAACACATACACAACGACCCGCAAGTTTACCCGAAGCACGCGCTGAGCGTGAGACTTTAGGCATTACACTTAGGTTCAGTATTTGCAGTAAAACTCAGTTTGATCGAGCGCACAAGGCTAAAGATACAGAGACAAGGTTTGCCCGGGCTTTAATGCTTGGCTGATTGATGGGTTCCAGTTTTGCAGTTGTTTTAAGCTGACTTTGTGTCGTTTAGCAATGGCATATAGGGAGTCACCAGAGCGAACTTTATACACTGTCGCTTTGGACGCTGTGGCTACCCTAGAGTTGCCGGCGCTGGGTGTCAGGCTCAGTTTTTTACCAACTTTTAAAGCATTGGATGACAGGTTATTCCAGCGTTTAAGTTGCGCTACAGAAACTTTTTTCTCGGCTGCGATTTTCGATAGGCTATCGCCAGCACGCACGGTATATAAAGTACCCACGGCTGTGATGGGTTGTGCTTGAGTTTGTTGGGCCAAATAACTAGCAGCATTGTTAGTGCCGGTAGGCATATTTAGAACTTGGCCGATACGCAGTTGGTTGCTGGACAGCTTGTTGATATCTTTAATCAGGCTAATGGATACTTGATTGCGTCTGGCTATGCTTGAAAGGTTATCACCACTGCGTACTTTATATTGGTGCCACTGCACCCAGTCCGTTGGTTTTATGGTCGCCAGTTGAGCTTGCAGCAGTTCAGCATTTTCTAGCGGCACTAGCAGGTGCTTGGGGCCGTCAAAAGTAATGCCTTGCTTGTAGGCAGGGTTGAGCTTAATCAGCTCGCTTTCATCTAGATCGGCCAGCTTAGCTAGGCGAGTTATTTTCATCTGTTGCTTAAGTGGCACTTGCGTAAAGTACGCTTGATTAGCAATAGGGCTGAGGGTAATACCATAGGCTTCAGGCGCGTTAATCAGTTGTGAGACTGCCAATAGTTTCGGGACATAAGCTTGGGTTTCTGCGGGGAGATTTAAATTCCAGTAATCGGTTGGCAAGTTGCGCTCAATATTGCGTTTAATGGCCCGGCCAACAGTGCCTTCACCGGCGTTGTACGCAGCTAAAGCCAGCAGCCAGTCGTTATCAAACATTTTATGCAGGTATTCAAGATAATCGAGTGCGGCTTGGGTGGAGGCCATAATGTCGCGACGTGCATCGTACCAGTGGGATTGCTTGAGTTTAAAATGCTGGCCGGTGGATGGAATAAATTGCCACAACCCTGAAGCATGTGAGCGCGAATAGGCTAAAGGATTATACGCGCTTTCAATCATTGGTAATAGAGCTAACTCGAGTGGCATCTTGCGTGCTTCTAAGCTCTCAACGATGTAGTACATATAAGGGCTGCTACGCTCAGACATGATCTCTATCGAGTTACCGCGGCTGGCAAACCATAGGCGTTGGTGGTCAGTGCGTGGGCTCTCTTCAAGGTAGGTTTGCAGTTGATAGCCTTGGCGAATACGCTGCCAAATATCTTCATTAGGCGCTGTATCAACAGCATTCATCCAGCTTGCTGAACGTTCCAAGCTGCGAGAAAAGCTATCGATGCTCTGTTTTTTAGCTTGTGAGCTCTGTATTGCGTCGTTGCTCGCGCCATTAAAGGATTGGCAACCAGCACCGAGGAGCAGTGCTATGGAAACTGCCGTGAGGTAAAACCCACGGCGAAAAGAGCGATAAATAGATGTGTTGTTGCGGTCAATAAGCGGCATCACTACATGTACTTTTCAAAAAGTTTGCGCGAGTTTATGAAGTGAATTGGCAGGGGTCAAGCCGCTTGGTCAATAGCGGCGGATTAAAATGTATCTTTCCATGAACGCAAGACTGCGAATACTGCTGTACTGTTATCCAGTGCGGTTCCTGCTTTTTCTTCTGCAGCACGGATAACATCGCTATGTGCACAACGCAAAAATGGGTTGCAGCGTTTTTCTAGTGCGATAGTACTGGGCAGGGTAATCTGCTGTTGTGCGCGTAACTGTCGCACTTCATCCAATCGTTGAGCAACTTCGGCATTGTTGGGTTCGACGGCTTGAGCAAACAGCATATTGCTTAGGGTGTATTCATGCGTGCAGTACACTCGTGTTGTATCAGCCAGTGCAGCAAGACGTGTCAGTGATGTGTGCATTTGCTCAGGGCTGCCTTCAAAAATACGACCACAACCGCCGGCAAATAAGGTGTCACCGCTGAGTAGCCAAGGCTGGGTTGGTTCTGCTTGGCAAAAATAAACCACGTGGCCTAAAGTATGTCCGGGTACAGCAAAAACCTGTACGGTGTGACCAATTAGGTCGATAGTTGCACCTTCATCGACGGGCAAGTCCAGGCAAGGGATAGCTTCACGTGCAGGACCAATGACTCGAGCGTGGGTCGCAGCTTTTAATGCGCTGACACCGCCGACATGATCATGGTGGTGGTGGGTGATAAGAATGTCGGTGAGTTGCCACTGCGGGTGTTCAGCCAGCCAGTTGAGCACAGGTTGTGCATCGCCAGGGTCAACGGCGGCACATAATTGGCGCTGTGAGTCTTGAATAAGCCAAATATAGTTGTCATTAAATGCGGGTAGAGCAGTAAAGGTTAACATGACAGAATCCTTAGTAGCAGATTGGCCAAGCTTAACATGTTCCGATTAAGTGTTTTTGTGCTTGCAGTCCATCAAGTAGGTGTCCACGCATGAAGTTACAACGCTTTTCAGGCTTGCTATCGCGCCCGCGTAAAGCTTTAGCTGAGCCATTGGCGCAATGGTTTTTAACCGCTAAAGGACAGCAGCTTGAGCGCATGCAGCGCGACTTACTTGAGCCACAGTTACTGCGCCACTTTGGTAGTTATATTGTGCATTATAATCCGCCGGTGCCAATGCCCACTGCTCCAAGCATTCGTCATCAAGTCAGCTTAGGTGATAAAGCGCTGCAGGTAGAAATGCAGTGTGCTGAAAATAAATGGCCAGTCGCGGCTGACGCTGCAGATGTGGTGCTGTTGCAGCACAGTCTAGATTTCGCTGCGTCACCGCATGATGTCTTACGAGAAGCTGCACACTGTGTGCGTCCCGGCGGGCATCTGATTATTATCGGAGCGCATGCGTGGAGTTTTTTTGGTTTGTATCGTTTTTGTACCCGCAGCGTTTGGAAGCATGCCCACTGCTTACCGCCAGCACGGATTACCGATTGGCTCGGCGTCTTGGGTTTTAGCGTTGAAAAGCGCTGCTTTGCTGCCTATCCACCGCTGTTCAGTTCGGCAGCATTGCAAGCCAAGTTAGCTGGGCTCGAGCGTTATGCAGTCAGTAAAAAAGCGCCTTTAGGTGGCTGTTATATGTTGGTTGCCCGTAAGATGGTGCATGGTATGCATCTGCAGTCACAAAGCTCGAAAATACATGTGCAAAAATTACGCACCAGTGTGGTTGCTGCACAAACACATCATCAGAAAAAATTTAAAAATAGCGAAGAACATGACCGATAAAGTTGATATTTACACCGATGGTGCCTGTAAGGGCAATCCTGGCCCAGGTGGCTGGGGCGCATTGTTGGTGTACAAAGGTAAAGAATTAGAATTGTGGGGTGGTGAACGCGCAACTACCAATAATCGTATGGAGCTGACAGCTGCGATTCGTGGCTTAGCCGAGCTGAAAACGCCTTGTGCAGTGCGCTTAGTTACCGACTCTAAATATGTCATGCAGGGGATTCAAGAATGGATGCCCAACTGGAAAAAGCGCGGCTGGAAAACTGCTGCAAAGCAGCCGGTTAAAAATGTTGATTTATGGCAGCAGCTCGATGCACAGGTTGCGCTGCATGAGATTGAGTGGCAATGGGTGCGTGGCCATACCGGCCATCCAGGCAATGAGCGCGCCGATCAATTAGCCAACCGCGGTGTGGAAGAGGTGCTGGCATGAGATATGTAGTCCTGGATACCGAAACCACTGGTATGCCGGTCACCGATGGCCATCGCATCATTGAAATCGGTTGCGTTGAGCTGGATGGACGTCAGCCTACCGGCCGCCATTACCATGTGTATTTGCAGCCTGACCGTACGATTGATGAGGGTGCCATTGCGGTGCACGGCATCACGGATGAATACCTTAAGGACAAACCGCGTTTTAAAGACATTGCTGATGAATTCTTTGAGTTTATTCAAGGTGCAGAGTTAGTCATTCACAATGCGCCTTTTGATATTGGTTTTATCAACAATGAGTATGCGCTGCTCGGTCAGTCTGATCGCTCCGATATCAGCGCGCATTGCAGTGTTTTAGACACCTTGGTGATGGCGCGTGAGCGTCACCCTGGCCAGCGTAATAACCTTGATGCCTTGTGCCGGCGCTATGGCGTGGATAACTCTGGGCGTGATTTGCACGGCGCTTTGCTGGATGCGGAGATCCTCGCTGAAGTTTATTTAGCCATGACCGGTGGGCAAACCAACTTATCCTTGGCCGGCGATGGCGGTGATGCAGGCGGTGGCTATGTCAGTGTTTCAAAGGTGCGCCGTATCAGCGCTGAGCGAGCAGCTTTAGCTGTGCCGACTGCGTCTGCACAAGAGTTGCAGGCGCATCATGCGTTTTTAGAGCGAATAAAAAAATCCAGCGGTATAGAGTTGCCTTGGGATAATTAAAAAACAGTGCCTGAAACAGCCGTAAGTGATTGAAGCACTTGCGGCTTTTTTATGCCTGGAATTTAATCTGCATTCAGCGTGCTACCGGCTGTAAGAAATGCTGAGATACAGCCTGCGCGATTAGGCCCAGCCGGTTAGAGCGTCCATCGTTACTGTCAGTTCGAATAGGCGCTCTGCCAGCATCGACATTTTGTTGCGGCTTGTTATAGTGTGCGCTGCATGAATACCATAAAAATCAAATAATAAACTTAAGCTGGGGGCACATAGTGACTGCTTATAATGCGTTCAATGTTGAGCTAAATAATAATATTGCTCATGTACAAATCAATCGACCAGAAAAAATCAATGCCATGAATGCAGATTTCTGGTCAGAAATCCGTGATATTTTTGCCTGGATTGAAGATACCCCTGAGGTGCGTGTTGTTGTTATATCCGGTGCTGGCAAACACTTTTCATCAGGTATCGACTTAATGCTGTTGGCTCAGGTCGGCGCTCAGTTGGGTAGAGAGATCGGCCGTAACGCGCGAGCTTTAAAGCGCAAGATTGAAGAGTTGCAATCATCATTTAATGCGGTAGATCAGTGTTCCAAGCCGGTTATCGCTGCGATTCAAGGCTACTGCCTAGGCGGTGCTATTGATTTAATCAGTGCCTGTGATATGCGTTACAGCACCATTGATGCAGAGTTTGCCATTAAAGAAATTGATGTCGGCATGGCCGCAGACGTGGGTACGTTGCAGCGGTTACCGCACATTATTGGTGATGGCATTATGCGCGAGCTGGCCTATACCGGCCGTAGTGTGTTTGGCGAAGAAGCCCAGCGCATTGGTTTAGTCAATCGCACCTATGCTGACCAAGATGCCTTGCTTGAAGGTGTCTTTGCCATCGCTGCCACTATTGCGAAAAAGTCACCCATCGCTGTGCAGGGCAGTAAAGAGATGATTGGTTACATGCGTGACCACACGGTAGCGGACGGCCTGAACTACATTGCCACTTGGAATGCGTCGATGTTGCAAGCAGAAGACTTGCGGGTCGCTATGGCTGCGCATATGAGTAAAAA
Source organism: uncultured Thiopseudomonas sp. (assembly GCA_964385265.1). Classification (GTDB taxonomy): domain Bacteria; phylum Pseudomonadota; class Gammaproteobacteria; order Pseudomonadales; family Pseudomonadaceae; genus Denitrificimonas. Next base: position 5,554 of record CAYLOI010000018.1, on the reverse strand, counting down.
AACAGCTGAGTTCCAAGATTAAACCATCGGCTACTGTAAGCGCTGTGCTAAATGCTGCATATTCTCAGCAATGGATTGCACGCACAGCGCATTGGCTTGTTATGATGTTTTAGGCAAGCGCTGCAGATGTTTAACAGGCGCTGAGACGTTCATGTTGGCTACTTATTTTGCAATATAATTTTACCTTACAGGATGCTAGGCATGGTTATTGGAGCAACATCTCTTAGTGTGGTGCGCGATGAACTTTTCGCTACTATGGCGCAAACGCAGCAGTGTTTAGAAGAGTTTCTGGATGCTCGAGATAACAGTGCTTTATTGCAAGAAGCAGTGAGCAACCTGCAGCAAATTAAAGGTATTTTGGTGCTGGTAGAGTTAGCCGGTGCTGAACTTTTAGCTGAGGAAGCACGTGCCCTGGCGATGGATATACCGGTCGGAGCCAGCGATGAGCGCAATAATCAACTGACTGCTATTAATAATGGATTGCATGTCTTACGCAGCTACCTTGAACAGCTTGAAGCGCATCGCGTCGAGATGCCAGAGTTGTTGCTACCGGCTATTAATAAATTACGCATTGCCGGTGAGCAAAGCCCTTTGCCGGAAAGCTACTTTTTTGCTGCACGGGTCGATGCCCGACGCCCGACTACTTCTCAACCGATGAGCCAAAGCAGTGATAACCACTTATTAGCACGGCGTCTAAGGCACATGTACCAAGTGGGTTTACTGGCGCTTATTCGTGATGAAAGCCCGCAAGCCAGTCTGCGTCTGATGATGCGCGCCTTGTTACGCTTAGATCGGTTGTACAGCGGTCAGCCCAGCAGTCACTTGTACTGGGTGGCAGCGGCCGCTCTTGAATCGCACGCCGATGCAAAGTTATTGGCTAAAAAAACTCGCAAGCAACTGTTTGCTCGGGTCGATCGTGAAATTAAATTGCAATTTGATGACCCCGATTACGTTGCGCCGCATGGTGTGTTGAAAGATTTATTGTATTTGGTGGCCTTAGCCAATACCCGTGGTGAAATTGCTGAGCAAGTGCGCAGCCTCACCAAATTACCAACACTGCCGTTTACTGACATGATGCTTGATGATGAGTATCAGCGCTTATCTGGGCCAGGGCAGCATGTGTTGAGTTCGCTAGCAACTGCCATCAACGAAGAATTAACCAGTGCCAAAGATATCTTAGATTTAATTGAGCGTGGCACTGCGTCAAATGATGTATTGAATAATCTGCATAGTATTTTGGCTAAGTTGGATAAAATCCTCGCAATGGTCGGCCTCAATAGTGCGAGTAACGCGTTGAAAAAGCACTTAAATATGGTGGCAGACTGGGGTGATACAGCGACGATTGAAAGCGATGCCTTAGTGGCGTTGGCTGACACTTTATTGTTTGTTGAGGGCAAGGTTGCTGGCTTAGAGCGAGGCGAGTTACAGGCTAAAACTAGCAAAAGTGAGCCGGTTGATGAGAATGAATCCTTTGCTAGGCATCAGTTACTGGAAGCACGCATTGTGGTCAATGAAGAAGCTAAAAACGGCTTAAGTTTAGCCAAGCGTGCGATTACTTCTTATCTTGAGTCGGATGGCGACAAAATGCATTTGCTCAATGTACCGAGCAGCTTAAATTTAGTGCGTGGCGGCTTGTGGTTCTTAGACCAGCATCGAGCCGCTGAGCAGGTTGCAGCCTGTGCGCAGTATATCCAGACGCAAATGCTTGAGGCCAACAGTATGCCCTCTGAGCAAACGCTGGACATCTTAGCCGATGCTTTAACCAGCCTTGAGTATTATTTAGAAGGTGGCATGTTGTTGCAGGCAAAGGAGAATCGCAGCGTGCTTGATTTAGCAGATGAAAGTTTAAAAGCTTTAGCCTTGCAGGTGTAAATGATTAACCAACAAGAAACAGCGTTTGACTGGCAACAAGGTATGCCAAGTGTGACTGAGCCAGGTGGCTTGGCTGTGGCGCATTATAGAATGGCTTTTTTAGGTGATCAGCACGCACTGTTGTTCCCCAAGCAATGGCTGCGCGAACAGTTAGCAGGGCATATTCTTGCTGAACAAGGTATTGGCCATTTAAATGGCGAGGTTGTAGTTGTCTTTGAGCTCGCTGAGCGGCTGGAGTTGCCACACTTGCAGTGGCACAGCATGCGCCATTTTATGCTGGAAGGGCAGATGAAGCTGTTTCGCTTATTAGCCTTTGCCAGCCAGATTGGTACTTGGGCGCGCGAACACCGCTTTTGTGGCAGCTGTGGTCAGGCTATGCAACCAGCAGAAGGGCATCGGATGATGCAGTGCGCGCCGTGTCGAGTGCAGCACTATCCACGCTTGTCGCCTTGCATGATCGTAGTAATCACGCGCGGTGATGAGATCTTACTGGGCCGCTCACCACGCTTTGTTGACGGTATGTACAGTGCACTGGCCGGTTATGCCGAACCCAATGAAACCATTGAGCAGTGCGTTGTACGTGAAGTGCGTGAAGAAGTCAGCTTGGAGATTAAAAACATACGCTACGTTGGTAGTCAGAACTGGCCGTTCCCGTACTCGCTAATGCTGGGCTTTCATGCTGAATATAAAAGCGGTGACATTATTCCGCAGCCTGATGAAATTGAAGATGCACAGTGGTTCAGCATCCATGCTTTACCGCCGCTACCGGCACAGCACTCGATTGCGCGTTATCTGATTGATTTATACGTTGCTCAGCGTTTAGGCCGCGCCGAACCAATGCTGCCAAGCTAAGCGCGCGGCCAGCGCCATCACCACTAAGATAAACATTGGACGAATTAAGCGGTTGCCACCGCCGATAGCCAGTCGAGCGCCGATCACCGCGCCTAACATCATCGCCGCGCCCATACCGATTCCGAGTGCCCAAACCACGTTGCCGCTGATAATAAACATGCTCAGCGCAGCACTATTACTGACAAAGTTCATTGAGCGGGCTACCCCGCTGACGCGTAATAAATCCAAAGGGTAGAGCAACAAAGAGCTCACCGTCCAAAACGCCCCAGTGCCAGGGCCTGCAACGCCATCATAAAAACCTAGGGTTAGACCCTGTGGCCATTGCCGTGTGGTTTTGATAATTGGCGTGCTGCTCTCGCTGACTTGTGGTGTGCGGCCAAATAGCAAATACAAGGCACAAGCAAAGACTACCACTGGCAGCATTTGATTAAGCCACTCGGCGGGTAATCGTTGCGCCAGTAACGCGCCCAAGGCAGCACCAATAGCTGTTGCGATTAAGCCGTTGCGCCATTGTTTTGGATTGAATAAACCTTTGCGATAAAAAGCAAAGCTGGCCGTCGCCGAACCAAAGGTGGCACAAAGCTTGTTAGTACCCAAGACTAAATGCGGTGGTAAACCAGCCATTAATAACGCAGGTATGGTTAACAAACCGCCACCGCCAGCGATGGCATCAATAAAACCAGCGATAAACGCCACTGCGACTAAAATCAGTAAAATATATGGATCAGCAACAAGACTCAGTGACAAAGACATAAATAACCTTAAGCTGTGCCTTAAATGCACAAAACAGAGTTTGGACGTACGTGGCCAAGCCGCGCATAATGCCAGCTCAATCACCTAGAAGGAATTCATACATGCAGTTTATCGGGCTTGGCATTGGCTTTGCTATTTTAGCGCTGGTTGTGTTGCTTTTTGCTACCCGTGTTTTATTTGCCGAACGCTGGCTTATGGGCTGGCTACGCGGCATGTTTGGCTTAACACTGCTCGGTACAGCTGTCGCTGGCGGTTTAATCGCTTACGATATCAGTACCTATCAACAAATCCCAAGTGATAAGCCATTGCTTATGCTCAGTGCGCAAGCTGAAGGGCCACAGCGCTATCGTATCAATATCCTTGAGGGCGCAGTTGAGCGCAGTTTCTTATTGGATGGCGAACTCTGGCAGCTTGATGTGCGCCAACTGAAGTGGAAAGGTCTGGCGGATTTGATTGGACTGAAGCAAGGGTATCGCTTAGAAACCCTTAGTGGTCGTTTTTTCTCTATGGAACAACAGGATCTAGCGCAGTTTACCCGTGTCGAGTTGGCTAAAAGCCTCTACGGTGCTGATTTTTGGCAAGGGCTGCGCACGCTCAATAAAGACTTGTTTGTAGTTGAAGCCAATGCCCTGAGAGTCAACTATTTACCCATCGCTGACGGCGCAGTATACAGCGTCAGCCTTGCGCCTACCGGTTTGCTGGCCAAGCCACTCAATAGAGCAGCACAGCAAGCACTTAAAGATTGGCAGTGATTTTTCTGCGCTTGTACATGACAATTTGAGCGCAAATCGGTATGCTTTGCCCCGCTAAAAACCGGCATGTACTGCTGGCTTGTTTGCATAGAGCTTTCCATAAAAAGAGCATGCTGTTTGAATGTTTGCCCAGTAGGGCAGTGCTCAAAATTGCTATTGTTATTTAGTAGTTTTGTAAGCAGTTTTAGCGCCTTTTCTTTTACCGCCCTTAGCTCAGCTGGATAGAGCAATCCCCTCCTAAGGGATAGGTCGCAGGTTCAAATCCTGCAGGGCGGACCATTTTGATATCTTTCCACCCAGATCACAAAGATTAATTTTCTGCTTTTTGAGTAGCTTTTTAGCGACTGAGACTGAGATCACACCACCAATTTGCAGCACAACGCCAGCCTGCTTGATATCAGCAAGACGTGCTTGGCCAATTCCCTTAATTGCGCTGAGCTGCGAGAGGTCGCTGATGGGTTCTAGCGTCAGAATGTCGAATGCCCAGTCGAGACCAATATGTGGCAGTGTCTGCAAATGCTCAAATGAAGCTGTATTGAGGTTGATCTGGCCGCTTTGCCCAGCTGAATTATTAGCGAATGCGTGCTGCGTTGCTTGCTGACCACTGCAATGTTGGAGTTGTTGGCGCCATCAGCACTGCCAGACGCACTAACTCTAAGCGCTGTGCCATAGTATTTTTGCTTTTCAGCAGTGAGATCCAGTGCTGCGCACTATGCTTAGTTTTAATCTGTTGCTGGTAGCGCAGATCTATGCGGGCAGCAGCTGCTTGCACCGTTAAACCGCGCGCCCAACCGGTGAGCACTAAAAGTTGCGTGGCACGCAGTTGCGACTGCGACCATTGCTTAATCGTAGGATCAACCAGTTGCTCGGTGCGGCTCAGGTAGGTTCTGATTTTGCTATTGCACCACTGCGCTAATGCCGCGAACAGTAGCGGTGGTAGGCTGCTAATCAAGCGACACGTACTGTCGCATCACTAGCGTACAACTAGCCTACGCCAATCTGATCAAGGAATACCCCATGGCTTTTCCCCCGCGTCCTTTTAATTTGCGCTGCCGGATTTGTGACTGGACCATCCATTGTCGGCCAACCAGCGACTGCTTCACGCCAAATGAAGTTCCGGATCGCTGCAAGCGTTGCGGCAGCCTTGATTTAGAAGGTGAATACGGTAAAAACTTGCGCCTTAAAGCCTTCTTGAGAACCTATTTTGGCCTGTAATGGCACAGTGATGGCATGCGCAAGGAATCTTTTGTCTTAAGACCTTGAGCCGCCAACTGAATCTGCTTAAACTCGAGCGCACTTTCAAAGTGTCGATCCGCTCACATTTT
>CAYLOI010000017.1:0-61662 GCA_964385265.1 uncultured Thiopseudomonas sp. | reverse complement strand
GTGAAAGTACCTTTATCATGAACTCCATCAACTCGATTAACCCGATTGATGTCTCTGCATTCCGCCGCCCTGGTGCTGAACTAAAAGAAGGCCTGATTCCAGTCAATATGTTCTTTGTTTCACAGAACTTAACTGATCAGCTGTCGATGGAAGCCTTTTATCAGCTGAGCTGGAAGCAAACCGTTGTTGATAACTGCGGTACGTTCTTCTCCAGTGCTGACGTAGCGGCTGATGGTTGTAATGATAACTACAATATTCTGAATAAGTTTTTAACCGAGCAGGGATTAAAGAAAGTTGATCCTATTTTGAATATTCTAGGTGAGCCTAGCTTGGCACAGTTAGGGGTAAATTACTCCGATGAAGGTTTGATGATCCCACGAGGGAAAGATAATAAGGCAGGTGATAGTGGACAGTGGGGCACGGCATTCCGTTGGCTCGGTGATAATACCGAGTATGGTGCTTACTTTATGAACTACCACAGCCGTACACCTTTCCTTAGTATGCAAAATGCTAATGCAACCGCTATTGCTGGAGCTAAAAAAGTAGGACCTGCTTTTGTGGGTACTCCAGCCGGCAATGCTCTTGTGGCTCAAGGTATGAGTCAAGGGCTAACAATGGCCCAAGCTCAACAGGCTGCAGGAGGACTTGGTGTTGCTGCAGCGCTAGTTGGTAACGGTAATTACTTTATGGATTACCCTGAAGATATTCGCTTGTATGGCTTAAGCTTCTCCACCACATTACCTACAGGCACTGCATGGCAGGGTGAAATTAGCTATCGTCCAAATATGCCGGTGCAAATCAATACTCAAGATATGACGCTTAAGTTAGCCACGGGAATTGGAGCTTCTTTAAGTGCTGCAAATGCAGCTTTACAACCAGGCGGCGCTGGTCTTGGTGCTGCTTTTGCTGCTCAGAATGCGGCTTTTGCACAAGGAGGCAAGTTCCACCGCGGTTATGACCGTAAAGAAGTGACGCAGATTCAAACCACCTTCACCCACTTCTTTGATCAAGTGTTAGGCGCAAGCCGTGCCACTGTGGTTGGTGAAGTAGGTCTTACCCATGTCGGTGGTTTAGGTGATACGCGCTACGGACGTGATGCTATCTTTGGTTCGCCAGAAAGTATCATTCCTGATAGCCCAACATCAGCACAAGCACATGGCTGGCACGGCTTCGTCACCAAAAACTCATGGGGCTACCGTGTGCGCGGTATCCTAGATTACAGCGATGCCTTTGCCGGTATTAACTTGCACCCGAACATGGCATTCTCGCATGACGTGGATGGTTATGGCCCGAACGGTCAGTTTAACGAAGGCGCTAAAGCGGTGAGCTTTGGTCTTGATGCTGACTACCAGCACACCTATACCGCCAGCTTGTCGTACACCAACTTCTTTGATGGTCGTTACAACACGCTAAAAGATCGTGACTTTGTTTCTATGAGTTTCGGCCTTAACTTCTAATCACTTGGCTCAGTGCTGGCGCGGGTCAGCACTGAGCACTGTGTGTCTCCCAATTTTTTGACGTTTAGGAAGACTGAATCAATGAGAACAAATAAAACTTTGATGCAAACTGGCGCAGCATTTGTATTGTCGCTGTTTGCTGCCAGTGTAATGGCTGCTGTTTCTGCAGATGAAGCAGCAAAATTAGGTACAACCTTAACCCCCTTTGGTGCTGAAAAAGCAGGTAACGCTGCAGGTACCATTCCTGAGTGGACCGGTGGTTTGGCCACTGACGCTGCTGCAGTGGATGGCAGTGGTTTTTTAGCTAACCCATTTGCCGGTGAAAAGCCGCTGTTTACTATTACTGCGCAGAATTATGAGCAGCATAAAGACAAATTAACTCCAGGTCAGATAGCAATGTTCCAGCGCTACCCTGACAGCTACCGTATGCCGGTCTACACCACCCATCGTTCGGTAAGAATGCCAGCGGAAGTGGTTGAAGCAACTAAAAATAACGCTATCAATACCAAAATGGTGCAAGGTGGTAATGGTTTAGAAAACTTTGGTGTAGCTAACGCCTTTCCAATTCCGCAAAACGGTTTGGAAGTGATTTGGAACCATATCACCCGTTACCGTGGTGGCAGTGTTAAGCGTTTTGTAACCCAAGCAACGCCGCAAACCAACGGTTCTTACTCGCTGGTCTACTTTGATGATGAGTTCGTCTTCCCGAACAAACTCAAAGATTACGATCCAAGCAAACCAAGCAACGTGTTGTTTTACTTTAAGCAGAAAGTCACCGCGCCTTCGCGTTTAGCCGGTAACGTATTGCTGGTTCACGAGACTCTGGATCAGATTAAAGAGCCACGTATGGCGTGGTTGTACAATGCCGGTCAGCGTCGTGTGCGTCGTGCGCCACAAGTATCCTATGACGGTCCAGGTACCGCAGCCGATGGTTTGCGTACCGCCGATAACCTGGATATGTACAACGGTGCACCTGACCGCTATGAGTGGCAGTTGCATGGTAAGAAAGAGATGTATATTTCTTACAACAACTACGAGTTGGACTCACCTAAGCTTAAATATGATGACATTATTAAAGCCGGTCACATCAACCAAGACTTAACCCGTTATGAGCTGCACCGTGTATGGCATGTGACTGCAACCCTGAAATCAGGTGAGCGTCATATTTATGCTAAGCGTGACTTCTACATTGATGAAGATACCTGGCAAGCAGCAGCTATCGATCATTACGATGGCCGTGGCAACCTGTGGCGTGTGGCCGAAGCGCATTCGATGCACTACTTTAATAAGCAAGTGCCTTGGTATTCGCTGGAAGCCTTGTATGACCTGCAATCAGGTCGTTACTTGGCGCTGGGTATGAAAAACGAAGAGAAACAGTCGTATCAGTTTGGTTTTGAAGCCACTACCGGTGACTTTACTCCAGCTGCACTGCGTCAATCTGGCGTGCGCTAAGTCGCCGCTAAAGCGCAGCGCTTAATCTAAGTGCTGTTAATAAGAAGCCAAGCCTCGCGCTTGGCTTTTTTGTTTGTATTGTTTATCTGACTCATTTATTTAAGGCAAAAAAAAGACCCGCACGAATGCGGGTCAAAACCGTGTTTAGCCTGATGAAGAGATAACTTAGAAAAACCGACCTGTTGGTTTTTAGTCATCAGCTGACCTTGCGATCAGTTGAGTTAATAATAACAATTCTCATTCGCGTGTCAAGCATTTAGAGTGCATGGTATTAAAATAAATAGCTGGCTGCTGGCTTGTGTATCAGACTGTAAGCACTGCTAATGCTTGAAACTGCAGCGACTGAGGTGGCGCGGCGGTGAGTATGTTAAGCTGCGCGACTGTTAACGAATGAGTTTTATCAGTTATGAGTAAAAGCGAAAACCCAATCTTTAAGGTGATCTTCGTCAACCAAGGTCAAGTCTTTGAAATGTATGCAAAAGCCATTTATCAAAGTGACCTGTGGGGCTTTTTAGAGATAGAAGAGTTTGTCTTTGGTGAGCGCACCCAAGTGGTGGTGGACCCCAGCGAAGAAAAACTTAAAGCCCAGTTTGAAGGGGTGATCCGCAGCTACGTGCCGATGCATGCCATTGTTCGTATTGATGAAGTGGAGCGCTTAGGCGTAGCACGCATCAGTGAAGCGGCGGCAGGTAATGTGATGGCGTTTCCGATGCCAGTACCGACTAAGTAAAACGTTAATGACATCTGCAAAACTTGGGCAACCCTGTTCCTTATAATTTAGGTTCGAGTTGCCCAAGCTCAGGTGATTTACGGCTCAATGCCTTCGTGACTTTCGCCACTGACTTTGCTATTTTTTGCTGTCGGTTGCAGGGCTGGATAATGGGCCGAAGCATAGCGCACCACCAGTACCGAGAAAGCGAGCAATAAAATTGCAGCCGAGACATACACCACGCTCATGCTCGGATCATTGTGATGAGAAATATCGGCAATCATCAAGCGGGTTAAAGCAGTGATCGCTACATAGATTAAAAATCGCACCGGCATGTGGTTAGTCTTAAAATAGATGCCAACCATGGCGCCTAATTCTAAGTAGATAAACAGCAGCAAAATATCGTCAATGGATGCCGAGCCTTTAACGAATATCTCCAACGCGGTCAGGGTGCCAGCCCAAGCGGTAATCCCACCTATGGCAAACAGCGCTAAGTAATGGAAGGCTTCGACCAACAGGTTGCCCACTGACTCAGCATAGTTATGTAGGCATGCGCGTAGTTTTTCTACTTTGTTATTTTTCACTATTTGTACCCCTTTAGTCGTAGCTCGAGCATAGCAAAGCTAGCCAGTGCTGAACATATTTGCTTGGCTTTTAACGCTCGAGCGGGGCGAGTAAGGCATCAATAGTGGCGTCATCAAAGCTAGTGCTGGCGCTGGAGCCGCCGTCAAGAATGCTGTTGGCCAGTGCTGCTTTATGTTGCTGCAGGTGTTGGATTTTTTCTTCTACACTGCCGCGTGCGATCAGCTTATAAATAAAGACTGGTTTGCTTTGCCCGATGCGGTAAGCGCGGTCGCTGGCTTGGGCTTCGGTGGCAGGATTCCACCATGGATCAACATGGATCACAGTGTCGGCTGCGGTTAGATTTAAACCCACGCCACCGGCTTTGAGGCTGATTAAAAATACCGGTACTTCCTCATTTTGGAAGCGTTGCACCGGTGTGCGCCGGTCAGTGGTTTGTCCAGTCAGTTGCACAAAATCAACTTTAGCCTTGTTCAGTTCATCGGCAATTAACGCCAACATGCTGGTGAATTGCGAAAATACTAAAATACGGCGACCTTCAGCAGTAAAGCTGCGCAGCATTTTTAGTAAATGCAGGAGTTTTGCTGAGTCTTTACTGCTGTAGTGCTGTGCATCCTCCTCACTGAGTAGGCGCAGGTCACAGCAGACTTGACGCAACCGCAGTAAGGCCTCAAGCACAACAATATGACTGCGCGCGACACCAACTCGCTGGATTTCATCGCGTACTTTTTTATCCATGGCCAGACGCAGGGTTTCGTAACGGTCACGTTGGGTGCTGCTAAGATCAATGTACTGAGTGATTTCGGTTTTTTCTGGCAGCTCGCTGGCCACTTGTTGCTTAGTGCGCCTTAAAATAAAGGGCTTGAGGCGGCCTTTGAGGTGGGTTAAGCGTTGTTCATTGGCATGCTTTTCAATTGGTGTGCGGTAGTGTTGGGTAAAGCTTTTAGTGTCACCGAGCCAGCCCGGCATTAAAAAGTTAAACAGCGACCAGAGTTCACCTAAATTATTTTCCAACGGTGTACCGGTTAAGCACAGGCGTTGCTGCGCACGCAATTGGCTGGCGCAGAGCGCGGCTTTACTACGTGGGTTTTTAATGGTTTGCGCTTCATCCAGAACCACCAAATGCCAATCCTGCGCGATCAGCTGCTGGCTGTCACGCGAGAGCAGGGCGTAGCTGCTGATAACAATATCGGCTTGCGCCATCTGGGCAAACAGGCTGTGGCGTTGTGGCCCGTGCAAGGTGAGCACCTGTAATTGCGGGGTAAAACGTGCGGCCTCATCCTGCCAGTTGGCGATCAAACTGGTGGGCATAATGATCAGTGCCGGCTGCTGTAAGCGGTGCGCGTTTTTCTCGACAAGAATATGGGCCAAGGTTTGCAGGGTTTTACCCAGGCCCATGTCATCTGCCAAAATACCGCCCATGCCGATTTGCATCAGGTTTTGCAGCCAAGTTAAGCCCTCTTGCTGATAATCACGCAAGCTCGCGTTAAGGCCCTTTGGAGCTGGAACTAAAGTCTGTAAGGGTTGTGCTAACCGCTCAGCCAGCGCTTGAATCCCAGCCCCGCCATGCCACTCAATGCCCTGTGCTTGTAGCTGAGTTAAGCGCGCGGCTTCTTGGCGCGGCAAGCGTAATTGATGCTCATCCGTCAGGGCTTCACGGATATACAACTCGCTTAGGGTGCTGAGCACAGCGCGGATGCGCGCATAAGGTAACGCCACCCGATGGCCTTGCTGGCCAACATGCACTAACACCACATCGTTATCGTCACGTTGGGCAATATAGTCGGGGTCGAGCAGTTTCGGCGACTGACGAATCAACTGCAATAAAATCGGCAGCAGACTAATGGCTTGGCCGTCCACTTCAATGCCCAGTTCGATAGAAAACCAATCTAAGCCCGGTGATTCCTCTACATTGGCATACCAGTGCTCAATAGGCTGCAGATTCAGTTGAAACTCTTTAAGCATGATGATCTGCCAGCCTTGCGCCTGTAAGTCATGCAAAGGTTGCTGCAGAAAACTCAGCCAAGCGCGCTCGCTGGGTAATTCATAGGCATCGCCGGCGCTCTCCGGTACGGCGTCGCTGCGGCGCATCGACAGCTGCCAGCCCAGTGTTATTAATTGCTCGCGACAGCGCTGCTCAAACTCAAGGTCGCGACTGATGCGTAAACGTTGGTAAGGACCGGTGCTGGCCAAAAAATCAGCGGTTGGCTTGCCGCTGCACAGATGCCCTTGATAGTTAAAGGCCAGCGCGGCACGGTGTTGCACTGTGGTGTGCATGCGCCGGCTGCGGGTGTCATAACGCTTAAGCGTTACGCTGCCAAAGGTCAGTTGCGGTTGCGGCGTTAATACAGGCGCATCGGTAATTTTTAGGCTTTGTGGCGCTTGTGCGGTGCTGACGGCACTGGGTAGGCGCGGCGGTGCTTGGCCGTGCTCCTGCATCTGTTCAAGGGTCAGTAGCGCAGCCACCACATGTTTGCAGTTATAACCGACATAACAGGAGCAGCGGCCATTGATATCGTAGTGCTCGTCACGCTGCACTAGAGTGATGGTTTGCAGGTAGGTTTGCCCTGCTGAGCCTCGACACTGGGCGGTGAGTGTGTTGTCTTGCAGATTGATTACTGTGCTACGACTTTGTGCTGCATAAGCTTTGCCGCGCTGAAAGTCACCGAGCTGGATGGCTTGACGCCATTGCGCGCATTGCAAGTGATCGATGTCGAGAGTCTTAGGCATAGGCAAATAAAAATCTAAATAAGCTCAATAGTATGGCATAAGCGGCTCGGCTATTGTGCCTGCTAGGTGACACTGTAAAATTGCATTTGAGCTGCGCAGCAGCAGAGTAAACCTATTAACGAGATCGCGAGGTGTGCAGCCTTTATGACAGTTGCGGTGATTCAGATGGTTTCCAGTGCAAACATTGCCACTAATTTGGCCAATGCTCGCCGGCTGTTAGAGCAAGCTGCCGCAGAGGGTGCGCGTTTAGCGGTGTTGCCAGAAAACTTTGCGGCGATGGGGCATAGCCATGTTGCGCAGATCGCCCGCCTTGAAGCGCAGCAGCAAGGCCCCATCTTGCCTTGGTTAGCGCAAACCGCGCGTGAGCTCGGACTATGGGTCGTTGGCGGGACAGTGCCATTGTTGCCAGAAGGTCAGGTGAAGGGTAAACCCTGTGCCAGCTCTTTACTGTTTAATGCCGACGGTGAGTGCGTTGCGCGTTACGATAAGTTGCATTTGTTTGATGCCGCTGTGGATGATCAGCACGGCAGTTATAAGGAGTCTGCACGTTATGCTCAAGGGCAGAATTGCACAGTAGTGGACACACCGGTTGGCCGCTTAGGCATGACAATCTGTTACGATTTGCGCTTTCCTGAGTTGTATGGCGCTTTACGTGAGGCTGGTGCTGAGTTGATTAGCGTGCCCTCGGCGTTTACTGCATTGACTGGGGCGGCGCATTGGCAGGTGTTATTACGCGCTCGCGCGATTGAAACCCAGTGCCTGCTCTTGGCTGCTAACCAAGGTGGAGTGCATGGCTTGGGGCGTGAAACTTTTGGCCATTCAGCCATTATTGATGCTTGGGGCAGTGTCTTGGCTGAGTTACCCAGTGGCGCCGGCTGTGTTACCCATGCTTTTCCGCGTGCCGAGCAAGCAGCCATCCGCCAACGTATGCCAGTATGGCAACACAAACGATTTTCTGTCGCGCAGTTATCGCGTGCAGACACAGAGGACACACAATGAGTGATTTGTTAGCCAGCGCCAGTTCTGTTTTGTTGGCACCGACCGGCTTAGAGCTCGGTCAGTTATCTGCAGTGTTCAGCGAATTGGCTGGGCCGGGTATTGATGCCGCCGATTTATATTTTCAAAACCGCATTTCTGAAGCCTGGGTGCTGGAAGAAGGCATCGTTAAAGAAGGCAGTTTCAGCCTTGATCAGGGTGTGGGAGTGCGCGCGTTGGCCGGTGAGAAAACCGGTTTTTCGTATAGCAATGCCTTGACCCTGCCGGCTCTATTACAGGCCGCACAAGCTTCGCGCAGCATTGCCCAGTCCGGCCAGCAGGTGCAGCCGGTGGCGATTCAAGCGGTTGCGCACAGGCCTTTATACCCTGCTGATAATCCGTTGGAAGTAATCAGTCGCGAAGCAAAAGTGGCGTTGCTCAAAGAAATTGATGCCGCCACACGGGCGCTGGATCCACGTATTTGCCAAGTCACGGTGAGTTTAACCGGCTCTTGGGAACAGATCTTAGTGGCGACTCTCGATGGCCGTTTGGCTGCCGATGTACGCCCACTGGTACGTTTTAATGTCAGTGTGATTATTGAGCACAATGGCCGCCGTGAACGCGGCAGTGCTGGCGGTGGTGGACGTAGCGATTACCGTTATTTCTTAGAAAACGACCGCGCCATGGGCTATGCCCGCGAAGCGGTACGCCAAGCCCAAGTCAATCTGGAAGCGATTGCTGCACCGGCCGGTACTTTGCCTGTGGTGCTCGGTCCAGGTTGGAGTGGTGTCTTGCTACATGAGGCGGTTGGCCATGGTTTGGAAGGTGACTTTAACCGTAAAGGCAGTTCGGCTTACAGCGGTAAAGTGGGTCAGCAAGTGGCTTCATCACTGTGCACCATTGTTGATGACGGCACTATAGCCGGTCGCCGTGGCTCGCTAAGTATTGATGATGAAGGCACGCCCAGCCAGTACAACACCTTGATTGAAAATGGTGTGCTGCGCGGCTATATGCAAGACAGTATGAACGCGCGCTTGATGGGGGTTGCGCCAACCGGTAACGGTCGTCGTGAGTCCTATGCGCATGTGCCGATGCCGCGCATGACCAACACCTATATGCTGGCGGGTGACAGTGAGCCGGACGAGATTATTCGTTCAGTCAAACGCGGCATCTATTGCGCCAACTTAGGTGGCGGGCAAGTGGATATCACCAGTGGTAAGTTTGTTTTTTCCACCAGTGAGGCCTACTTAATTGAAGACGGTAAAATTACTGCACCGGTCAAAGGCGCAACTTTGATTGGCAATGGCCCAGAAGCGATGCGTCAAGTGTCGATGGTCGGCAATGATTTAGAGCTAGATGGTGGCGTTGGCGTCTGTGGTAAAGCAGGTCAGTCAGTGCCAGTTGGTGTGGGTCAGCCCACTTTGAAAATTGATGGCATTACCGTGGGTGGTACCGGCAGTTGATCCAGTGCTTAACGTATCGACTGCCGAGGTGGCCGATACGTTAACAAGGATTGATTTTATTTTAAGCCTAGGCGCTGCTCATCTAAATCACGTAAGTACTTAAATATTTTACGTGATGCAGTCGGCGCTTTATTACGTGCCAATTCATGTTGCGCGTGACGGATTAAGCTGCGCATATGCTGAATATCAGTGCTGGGGTAATCTTCTACAAAGCTTTGTAGCGCGCTATCGCCTTCAGCAATCAGGCGGTTACGCCAACGTTCCAATGCATGGAAACGGTCATTGTATTCACGGGTTTGGCTGTCAACCAAGTTTACTGGCTGCATAATGGCGTCAATATCGTGATTGCGCAGCAGCTTACCGAGGAACTGCGAATGGCGTTTACGGGCAATATGCGCGGTATGTTTACAGGTTTCTGCCAGTGCTCTGCGCAGCTCATCACTGAGCGGCATTTTATCCAGCAGTTCGGGCTTGAGGTCAGATAGACGCAAGCCCAGCTCTTGCAGAGCCAGCATTTCACGTTTGACTTGTGATTTGCTTTTTTCTTCTTCGTCCAGCGAGTCGTCGAGGTAGTCAGACATAACGGCGTTCCAATCAATTAGGACGCTATGATAACAGAGCAAGGCTGATACTTTGATAGGGTCTTGTGAAAATGCTTTGGAGTAACTATGAGTGTAAGTGAAAGTGTCGGTCCGCAAGCATTGCCAGAACTTAAGGTTCAGGTGGAAAAGATTCTTGCTGCGGCCAAACAGCAGGGTGCCAGTGCCTGTGAAGTAGCAGTGTCTGTACATCAGGGTTTAGCCACCAGTGTGCGCCAGCGCGAAGTGGAAACCGTTGAGTTTAATCGCGATCAGGGCTTTTCCATTACCGTGTATCACGGCCAGCAAAAAGGCTCGGCCAGCACCACCGCGACCGGTGATGCAGCGATTCAAGAAACTGTTGCTGCGGCGCTGGCGATTGCTAAATATGCCTCGCCAGATGAATTTGCTGGCTTAGCAGATGAGCACTTAATGGCGCGTGAGTTTCCTGATTTAGACTTGTGGCACCCATGGGAGCTGAGCCCAGAGCAGGCGATTGAGCTGGCGCTGGAATGTGAGGCGGCCGCTTTTGCCGCAGACTCGCGCATCAGCAATGCCGATGGCAGCAGTGTTAATAGCGATGTGGGTTGCACTGTCTACGGTAACAGCCACGGTTTGATTGCCGGGCACGCTGGCACACGGCATAGCATCAGCTGCGTGATGATTGCTGAAGCTGACGGCAACATGCAACGTGACTACTGGTATGACTACGGCCGTCGTGCTGATTTGTTAACCGATGCCGCCACCATTGGCCGTATTGCGGCCGAGCGTACCGTCAGTCGTTTAGGTGCGCGCTCAGTGCCAACCTGCGATGTGCCTGTGTTGTTTGCGGCAGAGCTGGCCGGTGGTTTGTTTAATAGCCTGCTCGGCGCCATTGCCGGTGGCAATCAATACCGCAATGCGTCGTTTTTGGTGGGTGCTTTAGGCCAGACGTTATTTCCTGAGTGGCTCAGCTTGGATGAGCGCCCGTTACAGCGCGGTGGTTTAGCCAGCAGCGCTTTTGATGGTGACGGTCTAGCCACCTATGCCAAACCTTTTGTTGAAAATGGCGTGCTAAGCAATTACATGCTCAGTACCTATTCAGGACGTAAACTGGGGATGCCCAGTACCGCCAATGCCGGCGGCGCACGTAACCTGTTCGTCACCCATGGTGATGATGACCAAGCGGCGTTATTGAAAAAAATGGGCCGTGGTTTGCTGGTCACTGAACTGATGGGGCAAGGCTTGAATATGGTCACCGGTGACTATTCGCGTGGCGCAGGCGGCTATTGGGTAGAAAACGGTGAAATCCAGTTCCCGGTACAAGAGGTGACCATTGCCGGCAATATGCGCGATATGTTTAAGCAAATCGTGGCCATTGGTAATGACCTTGATCGACGTGGCAGTGTCTGCACTGGCTCGGTGTTGATTGAGCGGATGAAAGTGGCGGGTAGCTAGTCTGTACGTTTAAAAACTGCAGCACTTAGAGTGCTGCAGTGGTCTGCTTAGTCGGGAGAAACAAAATCTAAGTTGTAATTGACTGCGCCACCGCTGGGCTCAAGTATTTCTAGGGCGATATGAATCGGTGTTTGCGGTGGCATATGCGTTTGCCCAGCCAGTTCTCCGCCTAAATATTCCTGCGGCTTAAATAAGCGGCTGGCTAAAAGTGTGCCGTTCAGGTCAGAAAAGGTCATTTCCAGCAGTGGAAAGGGCTGACTAAATGAAGCGCGGTTATAAATGATGGCATCCACCAACAAAGCACCGCTAAATTCAGGGTGGCTGCGCACCAATAAATTACTGCTTTTTATTTGCCTTACATCCACTTTCGATGGCAGTTGGCAGTCAATCAGCAGACAGATTGTTTCCAGCCATGGACGCGTGCTGTCTTGGCGCGCCAGTTCGGCAAAGTTGTTGTAAGTGTATTGGCCGGCAAGTAACAGCAGGGCCAAGCTATTTAACACAGTCCAACCCAGCCAGCGCTTCCACGGACTTTTTTTCGGTCGCCAATCAAGACGCAGTGGCTCCTCAGCAAAGTGCGGTAAGTAATCACTGGGTCGCTCCACAGTCAACTCAGTAGCAGCTGCTTTCGCTGCGCTGCTGTGGGCTGTGGCGCTCAGCGGATTGGCTATGCTTTGCTCAGTGTTCGGTGCTGTTTCTGTGGGAGTACTGCTGCTCAATTGTGCGACTGGCTCTTGTGCCAGCAACTCATCACTCCAGTCATCCAAGGTTTGTCTAGTATGGCTGTCGAGCCAGTCTTCTTGTGGTGCAGGGCTTGGCTGTGCTGCGTCTGGAAATAAGGAAAACTCGCTGGATAACTCTTGCGTACGCTGCTCTTCATGCTCGAGGCGTGCCAATTCTTGGTCAAGGTCGAGATCATTCAAATCCTTAAGGTCCATATCGTCGTGGATCATCAAGGGTTTCTTTAATCGACTACTGCTTGCTGTAGGTTCAGGCTGAGTTGCGGTTTTTGGCGTATTTGGGCTGTGAACTGCAATGGGCTTGGGCGTGGTTTCTCTTGGGTCACTTATAATTTGGCTGGTAGCATTAAACACTTGCAAGCATGCCCCGCAGCGCACGGACCCACGCGCAGCACTGAGCTGAGCCTGATTAAGGCGAAAGCTGGTTTGACAATGTGGGCATTGTGTAATGAACGTGTCAGTCATGGTTAGGCCCGTTGCAAAGAGTGCATAAGTGCGATGCAGTCTAACCTGAGTGCTCGGCTAAACTGCATAGACTGTAGCGCAATATCCGTTAAAGGCGTACACCTGAGATGCACACCCAGCCATCTTTCTCTGCGGTGGGAGCAAGATCAAAGGCCGCACTGTAAGCGTCACGTACCTCTTGCGCTTGCTCGGCTAAGATGCCGGATAAGGCAATGCGTCCGCCACTGCGGGTGTACCCAATCAGTTGCGGAGCAAGTTCTACCAGTGGGCCGGCTAAAATATTGGCCAGGACCACATCAAATTGCTGCTGTGGCATATCCTCTGGCAAATACACCTGCATATCCTCTGCGCCAATGCCATTACGATTAGCATTATCGCGGGTGGCTTGCAGTGCTTGACTGTCGATATCAGTGCAGGTCAGTTGTTTAGCACCCAGTAATTTCGCCGCAATGGCGAGGATGCCGGAGCCGCAACCAAAATCCAGCACGTTGCAGCCTGCAATCGCTTGGCCATCAAGCCACTCCAAGCACAAAGCGGTGGTGGGGTGGGTGCCAGTGCCGAAGGCTAAGCCTGGGTCAAGCAGTAAATTGACCGCGTCAGGCTCGGGTGCAGTGTGCCAGCTGGGTACAATCCACAAGCGTTGTCCAAAGCGCATCGGATGAAAATTATCCATCCAGCTGCGCTCCCAATCCTGGTCTTCAATCTGTTCCAACTCTAGCTCTGGTGTGTCGGCACCGCCGAGTAACTGAATATGCTTGCGCAGTGCGGCAGGGTCGACATCGGCTTCAAATAAAGCCAGTAAATGGGTGTGGCTCCACAGCGGCGTTGTACCTAAGTCAGGCTCATAAATGGGCTGGTCTTCGCCATCCATATAAGTCACTGAGACAGCACCCAGTTCCAATAAGGTGTCTTCCCACTGTGTGGCTTGGTTGGGCTGTATGGCTAAACGGACTTGTAACCAGGGCATAAAAACCTCAAGAGCATATGCAGTTGTGTGCGTAAATTAGGCGTGCAGAGCGCTGCTACGGTATTGATTTTGTACCGGCATTGCATATTGCATGATCAGGTAAGGGCGGTGCTCTAGCGGGCAGGTTGCTAAACGGCGCTGCCATTCTTGCTGCGCTTTTAATATCTCAGAGTCTGTAAATAACTCGCTAATTTCAGGTACAAGCACATCAGCTTCTTTTTTCTCCCACATTGCCCAAGCTAAATAATGAGCAGGGAATAAGCGGTAATCGCGCCAAATCTCTTGGTCAATCTGTTGCGCTAATTGTTTAGCGTCGTTGAAACCTGTGCTGATGGTTGGGCAAAAATGCACATGCACGCGCCCTTTGTAGCCGGTAATGCCTTGCGCAATACTGGCATCATCTTCGCCGATTTGTTTAGTGTATTCGCCAGTGCTGGCACGGATATACAGCTCGCGTGCTTTGGCAATATCACAGGGGTCATATTCATAGCTGATGGCTACAGGGGTTAGGCGCAGTGATGCGATAACCTCGGTGAAATCTTCGTCTTTACGGGATAAATGGAACATTTTTAAAATAGCGCTTTCAGTACGATCATCACCGTCTTTGGCGCGCCCTTCAGCTTGGGCAATCCAGATCGACTCATGGTCATTGAGGATGGAGTGGTTAATATAGGCTGATAGCAATTGAAAAGCCGCGAGTTTTTCTCGGCGGTTGGTCAGTGAGCGGTGCACAATAAAACTCTTATTGATACGCATCAAGTCGCTGACAAAGGGGCGTTGCAGTAGGTTGTCGCCAATCGCGATACGGGGTGTACTGTGCTTGGCTTGAAATAAAGCGTAATTGACAAAGGCAGGGTCCATGACAATATCACGGTGGTTGGCCAGATACAGATGCGGCTGCCCCGCATGCAAATGCTCAATACCGGAAAAGCTGATGCCATCTGTGGCCTGAGTGATACTGCGCTCAACATAAGATTCTATGCGTTCTTGTAAAGTCGCCACATCTTGTATTTTGCTGGCTTCGCGGCGCAACTTCCAGGCAATCATGGGGCGCAACAGCCAGCCGAAATAGCGTGACGCAGTTGGGAATCGGTATTGGGTGATAATGGATAAAAAATCGACATCAGCCAGTAAGCGTTGCAATACAGCCGCCACTTCGTCGTCATTGTAGGGGCGAATATTGTCAAATTGATCCATGTGATTCTCTTATTCGGCTGCTGTTCAGTGCGCTAGGCGCAGTAGGGTTGGACTATTGAGCTATTATACCCGCATTGCTGGATAACGTGCAGAGGAGATCTAAGGTGCAAAGGATTCATGAACCTGCTGATTTAATGGAGGCGCAGATGCTGATCAGCATGTTGCGCAGTGAAGGCATTGCTGTGCATTTGCAAGGTGCTGACCTGGTTGGTGGTATGGGTGAGTTGCCTGCTCTAGGATTGTTGGGCTTGATGGTAGAGGATGAGCATGCGCTGCAGGCGCGCGAGTTGATTAGCGGTTATCAGCAAGCGACACCCATTGTTGAAGGTGAGCCCGAGCCGCAGCAGACGACTACAAGGGGTATTTTAGAGTGTTAAAAGAGAGGCTTTAATGTCGGGACGCTATGCTTTATTTAATTGGCCTGAGGCTTGGGTAGAGTTGCCGGGCTTTAGCCCACAGATGCGAGGGCATTGGAATTTAGCGCCCAAGTCTCAAGTACTCATGCTCTATCAAAAAGACGACACACTGCATGCTGCAATGGCGTTGTGGGGCTTTACCTCAGCGTGGATGACCGATCTAACCCGAGCTGTGGCGCATGCCCGCGTTGAAACCGTTAGAACTCAGCCGATGTTTAAAAAAGCTTGGCGCAGCCAGCGTTGTTTGTTACCGGCCAATGGTTTTTTCGAATGGCGCGGACTGCATCGTAAACACCCGTTCTGGCTGAGCAGCGACGACGCTTTAGTGTATTTTGCGGCGATCTGGGATGTGTATTCGGTGCCTGGGCAGGACTATTACAGTGTTGCGATGTTGACTCAACAAGCCGCGCATTTACGCCGACCCATTGTCCTCGATGAGCAGCAACAAGCGATCTGGTTGAACCCACAGAGTAGCGATGAAGAATTACAGAATGCTTTAAGCGCTAGCCAGCCACAATTGCGTGAGCGCCGTGTTAGTACACTGATAAATGATCCGCTGGTGGATGGGCCGCAGTGTTTAGATATGGGGTAAGACTGTTGCTGTTACTAGTGCGACTGTCTAGCTGTCTTCGTGGAAGCGCAAGGCAATCAGCTCTTGTAGGGCGCTTAGTGCTTCTGCAGCCTGTTCACCTTCAGCGCTAATCAGTAACTCAGTGCCTTTGCTGGCTGCCAACATCATTACCGACATAATATTCTTGCCATTACTGAGGTTGCTGGCATCACGACCAATGCTGACCTTGCAGGGAAAAGTGTTAGCCACAGAGACAAACTTAGCTGCTGCCCTTGCATGTAAACCCAGCTTGTTAACAATGGTCACTTGGCAACTAAGCATTGAGTTTCTCTTGACTGGGTACCATGTCGCGGTGACGTATTTGTACATTACTCAGCTCTTTGCTGAGCGCCTCACCAATGCGTTGTGCCATATATACAGAGCGATGTTGGCCGCCGGTACAGCCTATGGCAACGGTGACATAGGCGCGGTTGCTGGCCGCAAAGCGCGGCAACCATTTAGCCAAATAGGCATAAATGTCGTTGTACATCTCGATCACGTCATTTTGTTCTTGTAAATACTCGACAATCACCTGGTCGAGGCCGCAGTAGCTGCGTAAATCCGGCTTCCAGTATGGATTGGGTAAGCAGCGCAGATCAAACACCACATCGGCATCTACCGGTCTGCCGCGCTTAAAGCCAAATGACTCAATTAAAAATGCCGTGCCGGGTTCAGGCTTATCCAGCAAACGCAGTTTAATGGTGTCGCGCAACTGATATAGATTTAAGTGGGAGGTATCAATGGTTAAGTCGGCCAGGTCAATGATCGACGATAGCAGGGTTTTTTCATCTTGAATGGCTTCTGCAAGAGAGCGCGTATCGCTGGTTAGCGGGTGGCGTCTGCGCGTTTCTGAGAAGCGAGTGAGCAGGGTTTTATCATCGGCATCCAAATACAACACATCACAACTGATATGCCGCTCACGCAAACCGGCTAATAATTCAGGGAAGCGCTCGAGTTGATTGGGTGCGTTACGCGCGTCAATTGAGACAGCTATGTTTGGATGCAAAAATTCGCTGGTGAGTAAGGTCCGTTCAGCCAATTCTGGTAGCAACATCGCAGGCAGGTTATCGATGCAGTAGAAATCATTATCTTCTAAGACAGCTAAAGCTGTACTTTTACCCGATCCAGAGCGACCGCTAACAATAATTAAACGCATGAGTAAGAGCCTCTATAGTTGCGCAGCAAGTACTGTTTTGTACAGATCTTCGCTGGTTTGAGCGTTACGCAGGCGTTCGCGAACATCATCTTGCTCAAAAATACTGGCGATTTGCCGTAATAATTCTAAGTGTTGATCGGTTGCCTCCTCAGGTACTAACAATACAAAAAGCAAGTCAACCGGTTCGCCATCAATAGCGTCGAAATCAATTGCTGTTTCTAGGTGTAAAACCGCACTGATAGGTGTGGTGCAGCCAATCAGGCGACAATGTGGAATAGCAATGCCGTTCCCAAAACCTGTGGAGCCGAGCTTTTCGCGAGCAACCAGGCTTTCAAAAAGCACGTCTTCATCAATGCCTGGCACGTCATGCGCAATTAAATGGGCAATGTATTCCAGTATGCGTTTTTTACTGCACCCCGGAACGTTCACTATGGAACGTTCCGGGGTCAGTACATGTTCTAATCGAATCATAGAGGTATTAACGTTCAAGTACGCCTTTTTGACGATCCAGTTGTTTTTCTTTGTGTTTGATCAGCTGACGGTCCAGCTTATCAACCAGCAAGTCAATAGCCGCATACATGTCTTCATGCTCGGCATTGGCATTAATATCGCCACCGGCAATCAGTAAGGTTGCATCGATTTTCTGCTTCACTTTTTCCACGCCAAGAGTCACGCGAATACTGGTGATTTTATCAAAGTGACGCTCAAGTTTAGAAAATTTGCTGTTGATGTATTCACGTAAGGCTTCTGTGATATCCAGCTGATGACCTGTAATGGTTATTTGCATACCTTTCTCCTTAGTTTAACGGCTTGGTGCGGTGTTAGCAGGATTGTAACGCCTGCATAAATTAAGTGTTAATGACCAATGTCTATAGTAACTGTTTTCGTTCGGTAGATGAGGCAATACCCAGTGATTCTCGGTATTTAGCAATGGTGCGCCGTGCGACTTGAATGCCTTGTTCTTCCAGTAGAGCAGCGATTTTACTGTCGCTCAATGGCTTTTTTGGATTTTCTGCAGCAACCAGCTTAGTGATAATCGCGCGAATTGCGGTTGATGAGCATTCGCCACCTTGCGCCGTGCTTACATGGCTTGAGAAAAAATATTTTAACTCAAAAATACCCCGTGGCGTGTGCATATATTTTTGTGTTGTAACGCGTGAAATGGTTGACTCGTGCATGCCAACCGCTTCTGCAATTTCTGCGAGGACCAAAGGCTTCATCGCTTCTGGGCCGTAATCAAAAAAACCACGCTGGTAATAAAGAATTTGTGTAGCCACTTTGAGCAGTGTTTCATTGCGGCTTTGTAAGCTTTTAATAAACCAGCGTGCTTCTTGCAGTTGTGTGCGCAAAAACGTGTTGTCAGCACTGTTGTCAGCGCGCTGCACAAAGCCTGCGTATTGGGCATTAACCGCTAAACGTGGCGCAACCGCTGGGTTGAGTTCAACAATCCAACGGTTATTGGCCTTACGCACAATCACGTCCGGGACAATATATTCAGCTTCTTTACTCTCAATCACTGAGCCAGGACGTGGGTTCAGGCTTTGAATCAGTTGTACGATCTCTTTTAGCGCGTCTTCTTTAATGCGCATGCGGCGCATCAGTTGATTGTAGTCACGAGCACCTAGCAGTTCCAGGTGCTCGCTACAGAGTGTTTTGGCTTCAGCTAAGTATGCAGTGCTGCTGGGCAGTGCATGCAGTTGCAGGAGTAAGCATTCGCTAAGGTTGCGTGCCGCTATACCAGTTGGCTCAAACTGCTGAACACGCTTGAGCACCATTTCGATTTCGTCCATTTCAATGTGTTGCATGGGGTCGAAGGCGTCTTGAATGTCGTCTAGGCTGTCTTGTAAGTAACCGTCTGCACCAATGCTGTCGATAATCACTGTGGCGATCATGCGGTCGCTGTCGGTCATTTTAGCTAAGTTAAGTTGCCAGAGCAGATGGCTTTGCAGATCAACGCCAACCGAAGTCGTGCTAGTAAAATCCCAATCCTCACTGGGTGAGCTGGGTAGGTTGCTGGCGCTGGATTGGTAGACATCTTCCCATGAAGTATCAATTTCTAGCTCGCTAGGGATTTGCTCAGTCCAGTCGCTGGTCTCGGGCTGGCTTGCAGCTGTACTGCTGGCTTCTTCTTGGCTGCTCGCTTGAGTGTTGCTTGAGTGCTCTTGGGCAGTATGTTCTGCGCTGCTGGCAGGATTGTTGTTGTCGTCTTGCTGCTCGAGCATGGGGTTGCTTTCCAAGGCTTCTTGGATTTCTGCTTGCAGGTCTAATGTCGACATCTGCAACAAGCGAATCGCTTGCTGCAGTTGCGGGGTCATGGTCAGTTGTTGACCCATTTTTAAAACGAGTGAGGCTTTCATAATGGAAAGACATGACTCCTAATCATCAGTATGCCAAGGTTGGCTCTTGCAAGATTTATGCCTGATTTTTTCGCGTTTGCATAGTCTTGACAGATTAAGAATAGTGATAGCCTTATTTCTATGCGGGTTGTTGGACTGCTATCCACGCTAATTTGGCTGTGTTGTGTGGCGGCTTACAAACGAAATTGTTCGCCCAGGTACACGTCTTTAACCAATTGGTTCTCAAGAATGCTGCTCGGTGAGCCGGTAGCGATGATGCTGCCATCGTTCACGATGTAGGCTGTTTCGCAGATATCTAGCGTTTCGCGCACGTTATGATCGGTGATTAGAACACCGATGCCTTTGTCTTTTAAGTGATAAATGATCTGTTTGATATCGCCCACCGAAATGGGGTCAACCCCGGCAAAAGGCTCATCGAGCAAGATAAACTTAGGGTTGGTGGCCAGCGCACGAGCAATTTCTACGCGCCGCCGTTCACCACCGGACAAGCTCATGCCCAAGCTATTGCGCAGGTGAGTAATACTGAATTCTTGCAACAACTCATCCAGTGCTTGTAGGCGAGCTGCGCGGTCGAGGTCTTTGCGCAGCTCTAAAATGGCCAAAATATTATCGGCAACGCTGAGCTTGCGAAAAATAGACGCTTCTTGTGGCAAGTAGCCAATTCCAGCGCGCGCGCGGCCGTGCATGGGCTGAAAGCTAACATCGGTTTGATCAATAAATACCGAGCCTTTATCCGCTTTAACCAAGCCAACAATCATATAAAAGCAGGTGGTTTTGCCTGCGCCGTTAGGGCCGAGCAAACCAACCACTTGACCGCTTTCAATCGACAGACTGACATCGTGGACGACGCTGCGGCCCTTGTAGGACTTAGCGAGGTTTGTTGCTGTTAAGGTACTGCTCATGGCGTGCTTGGCTCTGCAGTGGAGTCTTGTTTTTTCGGCTGAATCACCATGTTAATACGCGGCGATGGCGTGGTAATGGTGCCTTGCTTGCCACGCCCTGCGGTGACAATTTGCTTTTGCGTATCGTAGATAATTTTCTCGCCGCGGAAGGTGCTGCCTTGCTGAATAACTTTGGCTTGGTCAATGATGATGATTTTCTCATTGTTGGCAAAGTACTGAATAGTCAGGCCATAGGCTTGTACAATTTCTTTGTCGGTGGATGGCTGTTGCTCATAGTAAGCTGGCTTGCCAACAGAGGTGAAGACATCAATATCACCATTCTTGGTCAAAGTGATGGTCACTGTGTCACCAGTGATTTTAAGCGTGCCTTGGGTGATCACAACATCACCACGATAAATCGCTACACCGCGTTTATCGTCCATTTCGGCGCTATCAGCCTGAACATTAATCGGCTGACTGCTATCAGAGGGAAGGGCATGGGCCAGACCACTGAGCAGACTAAAACTCGTGGCAATCAATAAAGCTGTTGTTTTAGCGAACTTCATGTCGGCCTCTCACGTTTGAAAGTAAATGCATTTTACTTTCGTTTAAATAAGTTTGCATGCCAACGCCAGTAGTAACGCCGTTGGCCGCTTCAATTTTAACCGCTAGTTGTGTGTGTGCGTATTCGGTCTCTGGCACATAAGTTAGCTGTTCAGTGGTCAGTATGGTGGGGCGCCCTTGCTCGTCTGTGCGCTCGATACGGACATTTTTGATCAGCTCAACTTCTTTGCCTTCTGGGCTGACTTCGCTACGCTCACTGGTAATGTGCCAAGGCAAGTCTGTACCACGAAACAGCAATAAATCAGGCAGTAATAATAGCGTAACATCATCGTGTTGCGTATGTTCTATGCGTGGACTGGACAGCTCATACTGAAGGGTGCCGCTATCGGTAAACTGTAAGGTCTGTGTGTTTTGTGCGAAGAAGTCGATGCTGTTGTCGTCTAGCGTTGCGACCGCTGATTCGATTTCAGCAGGGTTGTTAATATTCCAATAACCTAAGGCCGCGACGAGCAGGGCAAAGGGTAAGAAAAATAACGTTAAGCGCATATTTGCAGACATAAGCACACCAAAGAATTATAAATAAGCGCTTTGCGCTGCGTTAAGCGTGTCTTGTGCAGCCATAATAAATTCGCACAATTCACGCGCTGCACCTGCGCCGCCGCTCAGTGAGGTAATGGCTTG
Source organism: uncultured Thiopseudomonas sp. (assembly GCA_964385265.1). GTDB lineage: Bacteria > Pseudomonadota > Gammaproteobacteria > Pseudomonadales > Pseudomonadaceae > Denitrificimonas. The sequence goes on along the minus strand of CAYLOI010000017.1, from coordinate 40,245 downwards.
CGCATGCTGGCGTACAAAACTGTTGGCGTTGGCCACAGCAATACCTAAGGCTACACAACGAATGGGTGCTAAGTCAGGTAAATCATCACCTAGATAGGCCACTTGATCATATGAGAGTTGCAGGGTGCTGAGTAGTTCATCCAAAGCAACACGCTTATCTTCACGGCCTTGCACAACATGCTGGATGCCTAAGTTGGCTGCGCGGCGCTCTACAATAGTTGAGCTGCGCCCGGTAATGATCGCGGCGTTTACCCCAGAGTTCATCAGCATTTTAATGCCCTGACCATCGAGGGTGCTAAAGGCTTTAGCTTCGCTGCCATCGGCTAGAAAATACAGCTTGCCATCCGTCAGTACGCCATCAACATCTAGCACCAGTAAGCGAACCTTGCGTGCCCGCTGGACTAAATCGATATTGTTAAGATCGAGCATTACATCACTCCTGCGCGTAATAAATCGTGCATGTTTAGCGCACCAATGGCTTGGTTATGCTCATTGACTACCGGCAGCGAGCTGATTTTATGGTCTTCCATGATTTTTAAGGCTTCGGCGGCGAGCATTTCAGGGCGTGCTGTTTTACCACCATGGGTCATCAGTTGCTCAATATGAGCATCACGAATATCAATGCCTTTATCTAAGGCACGACGCAAGTCACCGTCGGTAAAGATGCCAGCTAATGTTTGGTCGGGCGCTAGGACTAGAGCCATACCTAAGCCTTTTTGCGTCATTTCTAATAGCGTGGAGCGCAACGAGGCACCGCGCGCTACGGCGGGTAACTCATCGCCACTGTGCATTACGTGCTCAACTTTTAGCAAGAGACGACGGCCCAGGGCGCCGCCGGGATGAGAAAAGGCAAAGTCTTCTGGGGTGAAGCCGCGCGCCTCTAGCAGGGCAATGGCCAATGCATCACCGAGCACCAAAGTGACAGTGGTTGAAGAGGTTGGTGCTAAGTTCAGTGGGCAGGCTTCTTGGGCGACTTGGGTATCTAAATTGACCTGCGCCGCGCTGGCCAAAGCAGAGTCTGGATTGCCAGTCATGCTGATCAGGGTAATACCCAAGCGCTTAATAAATGGCAATAAAGTCACAATTTCATTGGTTGTGCCTGAGTTGGATAAGGCTAAAACCACATCGTTAGTGGTGATCATGCCCATATCGCCGTGACTGGCTTCTGCTGGGTGGACAAAAAAAGCAGGGGTGCCGGTGCTGGCCAGGGTGGCGGCAATTTTATGACCGATATGCCCAGACTTGCCCATGCCGACCACAACTACGCGGCCCTTACAGGCAAGAATCAGCTCGCAGGCTTGTACAAAACTGCCGTCAATGCGTTGCGCTAAGCTAGTGATCGCCTCTTGTTCGAGGCTGATAGTGCGTTTCGCTGAGTCAATCAGGGCTTGTGCTGAAAACATAGTGATGGAGTCTGCAAAAGTAAAAAATGAATTATACGTGAAATGTCTGAGCAACTCATCAGCTCTTATGGGTTTACTCAGAATGCTAATACCAGAGTCGTATTCTGTGATTGATATAGGCCGTATCGAGGTCCTTGAGCAGTTGCTCTGGCTGCGCGGATTTGCGTGAAACAATAAAGGTTAAAGCAATACTGTTAATAGCTATATAAGGAAGCTCAAGTCCATCTAAACCAAGCTTTTGTTGCGCTGAGTACATAGGGCTGATGTAGTTGAGTACGTAATCACCACGTTTGCGCATCAACATGGCAATGGCTGAGGAGTGTTGGCTGGTGCGTGTTGTGCGTATATTCAAGGTCTTGTCACTAAGCCATTGACTTGCTGGCAGCCAGTAGCTGTAGCCACTGATCAGGATGATCTTTTTATCCTTTAAGTCGCTGGGTAACTTGGGTGCAGGGGCGTCTGGGTGATAAAACAAAGCCAGCGATACTTCGCCAATCTGCTGCCGACTTTCTAGAACATGATTGGCCAGCTCAGGTTTGCCCGGCGCACCCAGCCACATATCGATCTCCCCTGAAATCAGTTGTGTATATAGTCGCGCAGAAGGCAGGCCTTTAAAAATAACGCGATAGTCTTTACTCATCAGTAGTGTGCGCGATAATTCAATCAGCGAACCTTGGGCGCTACCATGCTTGTCGGTATACGAATATGGTGGGAACTCGTAATAACCTATCTTGATCAACGGCCGGTTATCAGCGTGAGCTATAACCTGTGTGAATAGGCCAATGATTAACAGTGCAACTCGCAGAAGTTTCATAATGCTAATTCCCCGTTAGGTGGGCTGCGCTGGCTTGAGATTAGCGCATCTGCAGCTGCGAGTACATTCGCCCATGGCTCAATGGGTGCGCTGTTCTGCATGTTTTTCGACATGGCTGCAAATGAGCATAGCAGTGTCTGGCGCGACCTGGTAAATGGGCGCGCGCACTTTATCTAAGAGCCGGCTTCATAAACACTGTAGAATGGCATCTATTGCCCTTATTGGGGTTGAACGCTCAGGGTAGATTACAGATGTCTTTTGCAAAACTAGGGTTAATGCCAGCGCTGCTGGCTAATCTGCAACGCTTAGAATATCAGCAGCCAACAGCGGTGCAGCAACAGGCGATTGCGCCAATATTAGCGGGTAAGGATATTTTAGCTGCAGCGCAAACTGGTACCGGTAAAACAGCAGCTTTCACCTTGCCAGTCCTGCAATTGCTGTTAACTCAGGGTGAGAAAGTCACCTCGAACTGCGTGCGCGCTCTGGTGTTGGTGCCGACGCGCGAGTTGGCTGAACAGGTGCATGAGTCGATTCGCAGCTATTTGCATGAATTGCCGCTACGCACTGCAGTGGCCTATGGTGGCGTCAGCATCAATCCGCAAATGATGAATTTACGCCGCGGTGTTGATGTCTTAGTGGCGACGCCGGGTCGTTTGCTCGATTTGTATCAGCAAAACGCTGTGCGTTTTAATCAGATGCAAGTTCTGGTGCTGGATGAGGCTGATCGCATGCTGGATCTAGGTTTTGCGCAAGAGCTCAATGCGCTGTTCGCCTTGATGCCACACAAGCGACAGACTCTACTGTTTTCTGCGACCTTTTCTGGACCTATTCGTACTCTGGCCGGGCTCTTGCTGGATCAGCCAATACGCGTTGATGTCACGCCCAAGCACTCGGCGGCTGAGACAGTTAAGCAGTGCTTGTTGGTGGTTGATAAGAAAAGTAAAACTGAGTTGCTGCTGCACTTAATCAGCAGCCGGCAGTGGGGGCAAGTGCTGGTCTTTGTGCGCACCCGCAAAGGTGCTGAGTCGCTGCATAAAAAACTGATTGCAGCGCAGATTAGCGCTGATGCGATCCATGGTGATAAAACCCAGCCGGCACGTTTGCGTGCTTTGCAGGAGTTTAAGCAAGGCCGGGTGCAAGTTTTGGTAGCAACTGATGTGGCTGCGCGAGGCTTGGATATTGAACAGCTGCCGCATGTAGTCAACTTTGATTTACCAACCATTGCGCAAGACTATGTGCACCGTATTGGCCGCACTGGGCGTGCCGGCCTCAGTGGCGAGGCGATTTCTTTAGTCAGTGCCGATGAGTTGGAAGAGTTGATTGCCATTGAAGAATTAATGGGGATTAACCTGCAGCGCTTTGATGAGCCGGACTTTTATGCTGAGCACCGTTTGCCAGAGACGATCCTGGGCGTGGGCAGCATTAAAAAGCCGAAAAAACCGAAAAAGAATAAAGCCGCAGGCGCTGCTGGACAGATTCACCTCGGCGATGCCTTCTCAGCTGACAGCAAACCGCAAGTGGTGCCTGTTCGGCAAATGCCGCGTTTAGCGGTGCCTGGGCGGCATAAACCTAAACCCAGTAACGCTAAGCCGCGTTAGGCCTGTGATGCTGGCAAGCCAGCCCTTGAACAGGCTGACTTGCCGAGTGAGGCAAAGGGGGTTAAGGCGCAATGATCTTAGCAATCAAATCTAAATTAGAGATGTGAATGGCCAGGGCGTTTTTGTTATAGCGAGCCAGCACGTCATCGCCGTGCTTTTCCAGCCAGTCAGGGTGGTGCTCTTTAGGCAAGCCTAAGTTCGATTTTAGAATCTTTAAGCGTCGGCGCCGGCAGGTGGCAGCCACCTCGGGCTTGAGTCGCTCCAGTAACTCAGGATCAGCGCCCGGCTGAATACTTTCCCAGCGTCCAGTCGGGTTTTCTCCCAGTAGCGTATCGCAGTCAGGAATAAAGTCGGCAATAAACGGATCGCTAAATTGCTGACTGGACGGGTGAGCGATGCGCATCGGTGAAGCGCCAGGAATGGTGTAGCCAATAAATGTTTGGTTATCGACTGTAATTGTATAAGCCATGATGCTGTCCTCTTTAGCTATTTGGCAGAGTGCCGGGCTAGCAATTCAGATAAATCGCCCATAAAAAAGCCCGCAACAAGGCGGGCTGATTATTCCCATTGCTTGCTTTAATAAGCCGCATTATTTTTCCACCTTATATGGGTAACAGGTTGGCATGGGCTGCGCCCAACTCTTAATGCATGGCGCGCAGCATAAGGCTAAAGCAAAACAACAGTCAAGTTAGAGCGCTTAGCAGTTGCTGGCAATCTATTGCATGAAAGTCTGTCAGTTCAGGCCACAGGTTATCGGGCGTATTGACTTGTACGGCATAAGTGCCAGCCGCCTGCGCGGTTTTTAAATCCATATGAAAATCACCGACCATCACCATCTGAGCTGGGGCAATCTGCCAGTGCTGAGCAATTTTAATCAGACCGTCAGGGTGTGGTTTAGGAATGGCTTGCTCGCGACCAAGGATTAGGCTGTCGCTAAAGTAGTCGAGTAAATCAATGGCTTGCAGGGTCAGCGCGGCCAGCTCTTTAGCGTTGCGAGTTAAAATGGCCAGCGCGCGGCCTTGTTCGTGCAGGTGTTGGACCAGTTCAATTGCGCCTGGAGCAGGTTGTGAGTTGAGCGCCAGTTGGCGCTCATGCTCAAGCAGCCAGTGATGTTTTTGCTCAGCTTCAGCTGCAGGTAGGCTGGCGAGGTGGCCTAAAATATCGGCTTGCTGTGGAATCTCGAGCATCCGGCGAATATACAGAAAGTCATGTACGGCAATGGTCAGGGTGCCGTCCATATCAAACACCCAGTGCTGGCAGCTTTTTAAATATGCAGACATAGCCTTAGTCCATGATGTCCTTGTGTTGCCAGTCGTCACGTGTGCGGGTTAGGCCTTCTTGCGCCACTGAAGCGACTAAGCGACCCTCGCGGGTATAAATACTGCCACGGGCAAAGCCACGAGAGTTACCGGCCCAAGGGCTGTCGGTGGAGTATAACAGCCAGTCATCAAGACAGACTTCTTCATGGAACCAAATCGAGTGATCAAGGCTGGCAACTTGCATTTGTGGTTGCCAAATCGAAGCACCATGCGGCAGTAAGGAAGTGGTCAAAAGACCAAAATCTGATGCGTAAGCCAATAAGTGCTTATGCAGTGCGGGTGACTGTGGCAGGGGGCTTGCCGCCTTAAACCATACTTGCTTAATCGGCTCGCTAATCTCTGGGTTGAGCGGGTCTAGCACTTGCACGGGGCGCGTTTCAATGGCTTTAGCGCGCAGCATTTTTTCGCGTTTTTCTTGGCTAAGGGCTTGCGCTAAATGTGCTGATAACACTTCTTCTGGGATCAAGTCTTCCGGTTGCGGCACATCGGGCATTGGGGTTTGGTGACGAAAGCCTTCTTCTTGCTGATGAAAAGAAGCGCTGCAGGTGAAAATAGGCTGGCCGTTTTGGATCGCAGTAACACGGCGCGTACTAAAACTGCCGCCATCACGTACCCGTTCAACTTGATACACCACTGGTTTTTTCGCATCACCAGCACGTAAAAAGTATCCGTGCAAGGAGTTGGCTTGACGTGCGCTGTCCACTGTTTGGCTGGCTGCTGATAACGCTTGCCCGAGGACTTGGCCGCCGAACAGTTGGCGAAAGCCTAAATCTTGGCTGGCACCACGAAATAAGTTTTCTTCGATTGTTTCCATGCTCAGGAGCGATACTAATTGATCAAGAAGTGACTTCATTGGGTTCCCCGTGGCTCACAGCTCAGCTGTGAAGATGTGGATAGTTATTGATTTATAGCCGAGATATTAAAGATTTTTTCAGCTTTTGTCGGCTATCTATTGCTGGGCTGGTATTATTTCGCTTTTAACCTTGAGTACAGGCACCCGTTTTATGGCAGATTTTCAGCAGGCTTTGACGCCGGCAGCGGTTTGTATTATCGGTGGCGGCCCCGCTGGATTAATGGCTGCCGAGGTGCTGGCGCAAGCGGGGCACAGGGTGCAGTTGTTTGATGCGATGCCGTCATTGGGGCGCAAATTTCTTCTCGCTGGTATTGGCGGTCTGAATATCACTCATAGTGAAGATAAAGCTGCGTTTGTACAACGCTATACCTCGCAAGACAACTGGGTTGGCAACTGGTTGGCGCAGTTTGATGCTGAGGCTGTGCGTGACTGGGCGCAGGGTTTGGGCATTGAAACCTTTGTTGGCAGCTCAGGTCGCGTCTTCCCTAAAGAAATGAAAGCTGCGCCTTTATTGCGCGCTTGGCTGCAGCGCCTGCGCAGGCTGGGGGTGAAGATCCATACACGCAGCCGTTGGTTGGGTTGGGATGAGCAAGGTGCATTACGCATTGAAACAGCGAGCGGTGAGCAAGCAGTTGCAGCCCGTGCTGTCTTATTGGCGCTGGGCGGCGGCAGTTGGCCGCGTTTAGGCTCGGATGCCGCTTGGATACCTATATTAGAGCAGCGCGGTGTTGCGGTAACCTCATTAGAGGCAAGTAATTGTGGTTTTGATGTTGCTGGCTGGAGTGCGTTGCTGCTAAATAAGTGGCTGGCCGCGCCAGTGAAAAATTGTGCATTACGTGTGGCTGGCGGCAGTTTTCGTCAAGGCGAATGGATGCTGACCGCAACCGGTGTTGAGGGCAGTCTGGTGTATGCGTTGTCGGCAGAAATTCGTCAGCAGATTGCCGCGCAAGGGCAGTGTTTGCTTGAAATGGATTGTGTGCCGCATAAATCTTTAGCTCAGGTGCTAACGGCTCTAGAACAGCCGCGAGGTAAGAAAACTTTAACCAAGCACTTACAGGTGCAATTGGGTTTGGAGGGGGTCAAAGCAGCCTTGCTGCGTGAGTGCGCGCCGGCAGAAAGTTTTAATAATATGCAGCAACTGGCGAAGTGTATTAAAGCTTTACCCATTCAGTTGTTGCGTGCCAGACCCATGGCGGAAGCAATCAGTACTGCTGGTGGAATTCAAGCCGAGATGTTCGATCAAAACTTAATGCTTAAGCAGTTGCCTGGGGTGTTTTGTGCAGGTGAGATGCTGGACTGGGATGCGCCCACTGGCGGCTACTTATTAACCGCCTGCTTGGCCAGTGGTTTTGTTGTCGGCCACGGCATGCTGCGTTGGCTGGCGGCTAATGAGTCTTTAGAGGGTGTGACCGAGTAAGTTTTTCCGTGCAAACGCTTGCGGTGCTGGTTAATGCACCGTACTCTTTGCGGCGGAGAGTCGATCGGACAGTCGCTGTTGCGTTACTTCGGTAATGCGAGGGAGGAAAGTCCGGGCTCCGTAGGGCGAAGTGCCAGGTAACACCTGGGAGGCGTGAGCCTATGGAAAGTGCCGCAGAAAATAACCGCCTAAGCACGCAAGTGCCGGTAAGGGTGAAAAGGTGCGGTAAGAGCGCACCGCACGGCTGGTAACAGTCCGTGGCTAGGTAAACCCCACTTGGAGCAAGACCAAATAGGAGTCCATTGGCGTGGCCCGCGCTGGACTCGGGTAGGTTGCTTGAGGTCGCTAGTGATGGCGATCCTAGAGGAATGACTGTTCACGACAAAACCCGGCTTATAGATCGACTCTCTCTTCCTTTTACTCTGATTAACGACCGTTGGTCAGACTTTAAAAAACACTCTGTCTTAATAATTCACTTTAACTTTGCCGGTTAAGGTGTTCGTTTGTATGCGTTTGTTTTTTTAAGCCGCGATTTAAATAGAAAACCAATAAGGTAACTACGTCTAAGTTCAAGAATTATATAGGGTTTTCTACGTTTATAGCTTGACGGTGGGGTGTTGTGATTTCTATAGTGTGCATAAGTGGCACAAAGTGGGAAAAAGTGGGTTTTTTCATAGGGGTGCTGCATAATATAGGGGCACTGCCGTGTTTCGCGGATCGAGCGCTATTAATCTTGACGCCAAAGGTCGCCTTGCGATGCCGAGTCGGTATCGAGAAGAGTTGATTGAGCGTTGTGAAGGTCAGTTGGTTATTACCATCGACTTAGCGGATCCGTGTCTGTGTATTTATCCTTTGCCTGACTGGGAAAAAGTTGAAAATCAACTCAGCAGTATGCCGTCTTTGCGCCCGCAAACTCGCCAGCTTAATCGATTACTGATTGGTAGCGCGGTGGATTTGGAGCTTGATAGCAGTGGCCGCTTATTGATTCCTGCGCGCTTGCGTGAGCAGGCCGGTCTGACTAAGCAAGTGATGCTGGTGGGGCAGTTGAATAAGTTTCAACTGTGGGACGAACAGAAATGGAATGAACTGCTCAGTGCTGATCTTGAGGATATTAAAAATCCCGATCACCTGCCCGAAGAATTAATGAATCTGGTTTTATAATTATGAGCGAAGCGTTAAGTCACATCACCGTATTGCTGGATGAGGCGGTTAGTGCCCTCGCAGTACGTCCGGCTGGCTGCTATATCGATGGCACCTTCGGTCGTGGTGGACACAGTCGTCTTATTTTGCAGCAGCTGGATAGCGATGGGCAGTTACTGGGCTTTGATAAAGACCCGCTCGCCATAGCCACAGGCTTGCAGTTGCAAGAGCAGGATGCGCGATTTTCGATTGTGCAGCGCAGCTTTGCCGAAATGGATGCTGAACTGCAACAGCGTCAGCTGTCTGCGCAAGTTGATGGTGTGTTATTGGACTTAGGTGTGTCTTCGCCGCAGATAGATGACGCTGAGCGTGGCTTTAGCTTTATGCATGATGGTCCACTGGATATGCGCATGAATCCTGATGAGGGCATTAGCGCGACCGAGTGGATTGCTAAAGTGAGCGCCGAAGAAATGGCGCGCGTGTTTAAAGAGTATGGCGAAGAGCGTTTTGCCAAACGCATGGCCAATGCAGTCGTCGCACGTCGCGAGCAGCAGCCTTTTACTCGGACGGGTGATTTAGCTGCAGTGCTGACTGAAGCAAACCCTGCTTGGGAAAAAGGTAAAAACCCCGCTACTCGTGCGTTTCAAGGCATGCGTATTCATTTAAATAATGAATTAAGCGATCTTGAAAAAGGTTTAGAGGCGGCGCTAGCGTCGTTAAAGGTAGGCGGGCGTTTGGTGGTGATTAGTTTTCACTCACTTGAAGACCGTATTGTTAAACAATTTATGCGTCGTTTGGCTAAGGGTGAAGCGGATACCCTGCCGCGTCATTTGCCGATTATTCCAGAAAAATTTGAGCCAATTGTCAAATTGCTTGGCAAGCCGCAATACGCCAGCGCTGCAGAACTCAAAGCCAACCCGCGTGCGCGCAGTGCGGTCATGCGTGTGGCGGAGAAACTACGGTGAGCAAGGCCTATGCAAAACCATTACCGCGTATCAGCGGTATTTTGCTGTTTTTATTTGTGGCTAATTTAGTGTCTGCGGTAGCGGTTTCTTATACGTCGCACAACAGCCGTAAGTACTTAAATGTACTGTTTGAAACTACGCAAACGCGCGATAAGGCTCAAGCCGAATGGGGCCGTTTTGTTTTAGAGCAAAGCACCTGGACCGCACATAACCGTATTGAGAGCTTGGCCGTACAGCAGTTGGGTATGCATATTCCGGAGCCGGCAGCGGTCAGGATGGTGAGCCCATGAAAATTTTAAAAGGTATGGAGCACCCAGTACGCTTCTCTTTTATCGTAATAGTGCTCTTTGCTTTGGCTGCAGCTATTGCTGCGCGCATTGTCCATTTACATGTGTTTAGTCATGAGTTTTTAGCCATGCAAGGGGATGCGCGTGCCATGCGTCATATTCCCATTCCAGCGCACCGAGGGGTGATTACTGATCGTAATGGTGAGCCGCTGGCAGTGAGTACACCTGTTTTAACCTTGTGGGCCAATCCGAAAGAGCTGCTGGCGGATAAAGCACGCTGGGCTGAATTGGCGCGTGCACTTAAAGTGCAGCCTGCTGAACTGAGCAAACGCATTGAAAACAATGCTGCGCGTGACTTTATGTATCTGGAGCGTGGCTTGACCCCTGAGTCTGGCCAGGCAGTGTTGGATCTTAAAGTTGCTGGGGTGTACAGCAAAGAAGAATTTCGCAGGTTTTACCCTGCCGGTGAAGTGGCCGCTCACTTAGTCGGTTTCACTGATATTGATGAGCGTGGTCGTGAAGGCGTTGAGTTGGCCTTTAATGAGTGGCTAACCGGCGTGCCGGGCAAGCGCCAAGTGATTAAGGATCGCCGTGGCGATTTAATTCGTGATGTGCAGGTTAAAGAAAATGCCAAGCCTGGTAAACAATTGGCCTTATCGATTGATTTACGTCTGCAATATTTAGCCCACCGCGAGTTGCGCAAGGCACTATTAGAGTTTGAAGCCAAAGCAGGTTCATTGGTGATGGTGGATGTGCGCACTGGTGAAATTTTAGCGATGGTTAATCATCCAACCTATAACCCCAATAACCGCCGCGAGCTGAACCCACAGGCGATGCGTAACCGCGCCATGATTGATGTATTTGAGCCGGGTTCAACGGTTAAGCCTTTTTCAATTGCTGCTGCTTTGGGTACCGGGCGTTGGACGCCTGAGTCAACCGTGGATACCGGTAATGGTCACTTTAGAATTGGCCGCTATACCATTCGCGATGTGTCGCGCGGCGGCTTGTTGAACTTAACTGAAGTGTTAAAAAAATCCAGTAACGTGGCGATCAGTAAAATTGCTTTAGATATTGGCGCGATGCCTGTGTATAGCACCATGCAAAGTGTCGGTTTTGGCGCTGATACCGGCTTAAGTTTCCCCGGCGAGCGAGTTGGCCAGTTGCCGATGCACCGTAAGTGGGGTGAGGCAGAAACCGCCACCTTGGCCTATGGCTACGGTTTGTCAGTGACTGCTGTGCAGCTCGCGCATGCCTATGCGGTATTGGCCAATGATGGCCGCAATATTCCGCTGTCATTGTTGCGCAAAGACCCTAAGGTGGCTGAAGGTGAGCAAGTCATTGATGCAAAAATATCCCGCGAAGTAATGGGCATGCTGCGCGCTGTGGTTGAAGAGCCGGGCGGTGGTGGTGCGCGTGCTCAAGTGCCGGGTTATCACGTTGCCGGAAAGAGCGGCACGGCGAAAAAACTCGCGACCGGTGGTGGCTATACAGAAAGCTCGTACCGCTCCTTATTTGCCGGTGTAGGCCCTGTCGATAACCCGCGCGTTGCTGCGGTGGTGGTGATTGATGAACCCAGCAAAGGCGGTTATTACGGTGGTTTAGTCGCAGCGCCAGTGTTTGGTCGAGTGATGGCAGGCGCCTTGCGTATGCTCAATGTACATCCCGATAATTTGCCAACTGAAGCGCAAACTGCGGTGGTTAATTCAGCAGCAGGAGGACGCGGCTAATGGCGATACCACTGGATAAATTATTTGCCCAAGCGCCAAGCTCAGTGTTGATTCGTGAGTTAACACTCGACAGTCGTAGAGTGCGCCCTGGTGATTTGTTTTTAGCCATAGATGGCATCCAGCAGGATGGCCGTGACTATATCGGTGATGCCATTGCCCGTGGTGCTGCTGCAGTGGTCTATGAAGCCAGTCAGGCGTTACCAATGCATGATAGCGAAGCGTTACTCCTGCCTGTGCAGGGGCTGCAAGCGCAACTGTCTGAAATTGCTGGGCGCTTTTATGGCGAGCCGAGTCGAGCTCTGCGCGTGGTAGCGGTGACCGGTACCAATGGTAAAACCAGTGTCACCCAGCTGCTGGCGCAAGCTTCTGACTTGCTCGATCAGCCTTGTGGCTTAATTGGTACCTTAGGCAGTGGCTTTTATGGCAACTTGACTCGTGGTTACTACACCACTCCTGATCCGCTGACGGTGCAAGCCACTTTGGCCGACTTAAAAAATGCTGGTGCCAAAGTCGTCGCCATGGAAGTGTCTTCGCACGGTTTAGTCCAGCACCGGATTGAGGCGGTCAGTGTTGCTGTCGCGGTATTGACCAATCTCAGCCGTGATCACCTGGATTACCACGGCTCGATGCAGGCCTATGCCGATGCGAAGGCGCGCTTATTCAGTTGGCCTGGTTTGCGTGCTCGAGTACTTAATCTAGACGATGCATTTGGTCGCGAGTTGGCTGCACAGGCTCCAGCAGCAGGTTTAATTACCTATAGCTTAGATGACTCAAGCGCCAGTATTTATTGCCGCAATATACGTTTCAGCCATTGTGGTATTCAAGCAGAAGTGATCACCGCGCACGGTGAGGGTAACTTGTCGAGCAGTCTGATCGGCCGCTTTAACTTAAGTAATTTGCTCGCCACCATTGGCGCTTTATTAGCCTTGGGTCATTCACTTAAGCAGGTGCTGGCCGTGGTTGCCAAACTGCAAGGCCCGGCTGGCCGTATGCAGGTTTTAGGCGGACAGGAATACCCGCTGGTTGTGGTTGACTATGCACATACCCCAGATGCCTTAGAGCAAGTGCTGAGCGCACTGCGCCCACATGTGGGCAGTGCCGGACGCTTATTGTGCTTGTTTGGTTGCGGCGGTGAGCGCGACCCCGGCAAGCGTCCATTGATGGCAGAAGTGGTGGGGCGTTTAGCTGATGTAGCGCTGGTTACTGATGACAATCCACGCGGTGAAGATGCGGCCAGCATTCGCGCTGAAGTCTTGGCAGGCTTTAGTGCAAATGCCGAGGTCAGTGAAGTGGCCGGGCGCGGTGCCGCGATTGCGCAAATTATTGCCCAGGCCAAGCGTGGTGATGTGATAGTGCTCGCTGGTAAAGGCCATGAGGACTACCAAGAAATTAATCAACAGCGCCAGCATTTTTCAGACTTAGAACAAGCAGAGCAAGCATTGGCTGCATGGCAGGTGATAGATGTTTAAAGCCTTGCAATTAAGTCAGCTGTTAGAACCTCTGAGCGCCACCTTGCATGGTGAGGATGCTGTGTTTAGTGCGCTGAGTACCGACAGCCGTAAAGTCAGCGACGGGCAGCTATTTGTAGCTTTGCGTGGTGAGATTTTTGACGGCCATGCTTACCTCGCAGATGTGGCTAAGCGCGGCGCGATCGCTGCTGTGGTTGAAGAGTTTCAGCCGCAGATTGATCTGCCGCAACTGTGTGTGAGCGATACACGTATTGCTTTAGGGCAGATTGCTTTGCTTAATCGCCAGCAGTTTGCCGGCAAGACCGTTGCGGTCACCGGCTCCAGTGGCAAAACCACAGTTAAAGAGATGCTGGCCAGCATTTGTCGTAGTGCACTGGGAACAACGGCAGTGCTAGCCACGCGTGGCAATCTCAATAATGAGCTGGGCGTGCCTTTTACTTTGCTTGAGCTTAATGCCCAGCACTTGGCAGCAGTGGTTGAATTGGGTGCTTCACACCCTGGAGAAATTGCCTATACCGCGGCCTTGGTGCAACCAATGGTGGCGGTGATCAGTAACGCCGGTATGGCACATGCCGGTGAGTTTGGCGGCCCGCAGCAGATTGTTTTAGCTAAGGGTGAAATTCTTGACGGTCTAGGCGCAGAGCAGACTGCGGTGCTTAACCTGGATGATCCTGCTTTTGCACAATGGCGTGCGCGCAACAGTGTTTGCCAAGTGTTGAGTTTTTCCACTGCCAACCCCGCTGCTGATATCTATGCCAGCGCGGTGATTAGCAATGCACAAGGACGCATGGGGTTTAACTTACATGGTGTTGCTGGCGAGTGTTTTATTCAGCTGGCAGTGCTGGGTTTACACAATGTCAGCAATGCTTTGGCTGCTGCCGCTGCTGCTTATGCCTTGGGTCTATCACTGGGCGATATTCAGCACGGCTTAGAAAGTATGAAAGCCATTTCTGGGCGCAGTCTGGTGCATGAGTGCGCCAACCATATCCAGCTGATTGATGACAGCTATAACGCCAACCCTGCCTCCATTCGCGCAGCCATTGATGTGCTGGAAAATATGCCCGGTCAGCGTGTGTTAGTGCTGGGTGATATGGGTGAGCTGGGCGCTTGGGCGCAGCAAGAACATGCTGATATTGGCAACTATGCCAATGGCAAAGTGGATGCGTTATTTGCTGTGGGTCCGCTGATGCAGCACGCCATTGCACAATATTATGGCGTATCGGGGCACTTTTCAGAACAAAACAGTCTGATCGAGGCACTGCTGACGCAAGTTAGCGGGCCTGCAACACTTTTAATCAAAGGTTCACGCGGTGCAGCAATGGAAAAGGTTGTTGATGCACTGCGTACACGTTTAGGGGACGCGTTCTGATGTTGCTTTTATTGGCGGAGTACTTACAGCAGTACCACAAAGGCTTTGCAGTCTTTCAGTACCTGACTCTGCGTGGGGTTTTTGGCGTGCTAACAGCATTGGTGATGTCGCTGTGGCTGGGTCCGAAAATGATTCGTATTTTACGCAATTTGCAAATTGGCCAATCGGTGCGCACTGACGGCCCGCAAACACATTTGTCTAAATCAGGTACGCCGACCATGGGTGGCGCACTGATTTTGGCCTCAATCAGCATCAGCACTTTACTTTGGGCTGATCTGAGCAACCGTTATGTATGGATTGTGTTGCTGGTCACCCTGCTGTTTGGTGCCATTGGCTGGGTTGATGACTACCGCAAAGTGGTGGAAAAAAATTCGCGCGGCTTGCCGGGCCGTTGGAAGTATTTCTGGCAGTCGGTGTTTGGTTTAGGGGCAGCTTTGGTGTTGTATTTCACCGCGCAAAGCCCAGCTGAAACAGCACTGATTGTGCCGTTTCTAAAAGACATCAGTATTCCGCTTGGCGCAGGCTTTGTGGTGTTGACCTATTTAGTGATTGTCGGCACCAGTAATGCGGTGAACTTGACCGATGGTTTAGATGGCTTGGCTATTTTGCCGACAGTGTTAGTCGGTGGTGCGCTGGGTATTTTTGCCTATGTTTCAGGTCACGTCACGTTTGCTCAGTATTTGTTTATTCCGTATGTGCCGGGTGTTGGTGAGTTAATTATTTTCTGTGGTGCTTTGGTCGGTGCAGGCTTGGGTTTTTTGTGGTTCAACACCTATCCGGCACAAGTATTTATGGGCGATGTCGGTGCGTTAGCTTTGGGTGCAGCGCTGGGTACTGTGGCCGTAGTGGTTCGACAGGAAATTGTGCTGTTTATTATGGGCGGTGTGTTTGTCGTAGAAACCTTGTCGGTGGTGATCCAAGTCGCTTCCTTCAAGTTAACCGGCAAGCGCGTGTTTCGCATGGCACCGATCCATCACCATTTTGAATTAAAAGGCTGGCCAGAGCCGCGCGTGATTGTGCGCTTCTGGATCATTACCGTTGTGCTCGTCTTGGTGGGACTCGCCACCTTGAAGTTGAGGTAAGACACGTGCAAAACATTGATCAGCAAGCACAGGTCGTGGTCGGCCTTGGCAAAAGTGGACTGTCACTGGTGCGTTTTTTAGCGCGCCAAGGGCAGGCTTTTGCCGTTGCTGATAGCCGTGAGAATCCGCCTGAGCTGATTGCTTTGCAGCGTGACTACCCAGAGATTGCTGTGCATTGCGGACCGCTGTCGGCTGAGATGTTAAGCGCTGCGCAGGTGCTGTATGTCAGCCCGGGTTTAGCGCTAAGTACACCAGCGTTGCAAACAGCGATTGCCAACGGGGTAACTATCTCCGGCGATATTGATCTGTTTGCTCAGCATGCGCGCGCACCGATTGTGGCGATTACCGGTTCGAATGGGAAAAGTACCGTGACCACCTTGGTCGGTCAGATGTGTGCCGCGGCAGGTTTAAATGTGGCGATTGGCGGCAATCTGGGCACGCCGGCCCTTGATCTGCTGGATGATGCGGTTGATGTGTATGTGATGGAGCTGTCCAGCTTCCAGTTAGAAACCACCTCGCACTTACAGGCACGGGTGGCGGTGTGCCTGAATATCAGTGAAGACCATATGGACCGCTACGCTGATTTGGATAGTTATATTGCTGCCAAACAGCGTGTATTTACTAACGCGCAAGCTGTGGTGATCAATCGAGATGACAGCGCATCGCAGCCGCAGCACGCACAAGTGCCAGCTATCAGTTTTGGTTTATCAGTACCAGGGGCAGGTGAATTTGGTTTGCGCGAGCAGGCTGCACAAACCTATTTAGCCTACGGCGATGAAGTACTGTTACCAGTCAGTGCCTTGAAAATACGCGGCAGTCATAACTACGCCAATGCTTTGGCCGCACTAGCCGTTGGTCAGTCAATGAATGTGCCGCTGCCAGCCATGCTCAGTGCGCTGCAAGCCTTTGCAGGGCTTGAGCACCGCTGTCAGTGGCTGCGTAAGGTACAAGGCGTGGATTGGTACAACGATTCTAAGGCAACCAATGTCGGCGCCGCTTTAGCTGCCATTGAAGGCTTAGGTGCTGATCATCTAGGCCAGCTGGTTTTGATTGCCGGTGGTGATGGCAAGGGCGCAGATTTTTCCAGCCTAACTGCAGCGATTGCACAGTATTGCCGTGCGGTGATTGTGTTGGGTCGTGATGCTGAGCGCGTTGCGCAAGCCGTCCCAGCTAGTGTGCCGGTTGAGCGCGTGGCCAGTCTGGAGCAAGCCGTTGCTGTTGCCGCGCAACTGGCCCAGTCCGCTGATAGCGTACTACTTGCGCCAGCTTGCGCCAGTTTGGATATGTTTAAGAATTTTGAAGCCCGTGGCGAACTCTTTGCACAAGCTGTAGGGAGGTTGTTATGAGTATCAGCTATTTACGTGATCTGCTAGCGCTTCCCTCACCGTGGCGGCACAACAGCCGTATGGATATTGATTTTCCATTACTGGCGGCCTGTGCCTTTCTTATGGGTATTGGTTTGGTGATGATTGCCTCTGCTTCTTCGGCGGTTGCAGAGTTGAATCACGGTAATACGTTTTATTACTTTATCCGCCATATGATCTATATCGCTATCGCCTTATGCGCCGGCTGGCTGACCTTGCTGGTGCCTATGTCAGTCTGGCAGCGCTACAGCGGTTGGCTGTTGGTCGTGGCTTTTGTTGTGCTGATTCTGGTCTTGATTCCCGGTATCGGCCGTGAAGTGAATGGTTCAAAGCGCTGGATCGGTGTGGGTATTATTAATATCCAGCCCTCTGAACTGGCTAAGTTATTTATGGTGATTTTCTTAGCTGGCTTTTTAGTGCGGCGCAAAGAAGAAGTTAAACAACGCTTGCGTGGTTTGTTGAAGCCTTTAGTGCTGGCGGTGTTAATGGCCGCTTTACTGGTGAATGAGCCTGACTACGGTGCTGTGGTAGTGATGATGGGTACCGTGATCATCATGCTGTACTTGGCCGGGGTGAGCCTGATTTTGTCAGTGCCGCTGCTGATTTTGCTATTGGTGATTTTCTTCTATTCGGTCGGTTTTGAAGGGTATCACTTGGCACGCTTTACCAGCTTTACCAACCCTTGGGAGGACCAGTACGGCACCGGCTATCAATTGACTCAGGCGCTGATTGCCTTTGGCCGTGGTGAGTGGTTGGGCTTAGGTTTAGGTAACAGCATTCAGAAACAGTTTTTCCTGCCTGAAGCACACACTGACTTCGTTTTTTCAGTGCTGGCTGAAGAGCTGGGTATGTGGGGTGCATTAACCACCTTAGCGCTGTTTGTCTTTGTCAGCGTGCGTGCCTTATTGATTGGCGCTTGGGCTGAGCAGGCCAAGCAATATTATTCGGCCTATGTGGCTTACGGTTTGGCGTTACTGTGGATTGCCCAAGTGATTATTAATCTTGGGGTTAATGTTGGCTTATTACCGACCAAGGGTTTAACCCTGCCTTTTATCAGTTACGGCGGTAGCTCCCTAGTGGTGTGCTGCATCAGTTTGGCCATTTTGTTACGCATCGAATGGGAGCGACGCACGCAACTGCTGTCAGCCGACTCTATGAGTAAAGCGCAAATTGCGGCGATGGCGAAGGGGGTGCGTGATGCGCGGTAATATTTTAATTATGGCGGCCGGCACTGGCGGGCATGTCTTCCCAGCCTTGGCCTGCGCTGAAGAATTTAAAGCGCGCGGCTACCAAGTGCATTGGCTGGGTGCTGGGCGCGGCATTGAGAATGAGTTGGTGCCTGCAGCAGGCTTTACTTTGCACACCTTAAATGTCGATGGTTTGCGTGGCAAAGGTGTGCGTTCATTGCTGAGCGCGCCTTTTAAATTGCTGGCAGCTTTATGGCAGGCCAAACGCTTGATGCGTGAGCTTAAGCCAGTCTGCGTGCTGGGTATGGGTGGTTATGTCAGTGGCCCTGGCGGGTTGGCGGCCAAGTTGGCATCGGTGCCGCTGGTGATTCATGAGCAAAATGCTGTGGTCGGCACTGCTAATCAGGCCCTGTCGACATTTGCTACGCGCCTCTGTGAAGCCTTTCCCAATACCTTCAAAAAACGCACAAACTGCGTAACCACCGGCAATCCGGTACGCGAATCACTGTTTTTAGCTACGCCGCGTAATAGTTTGCAAGATCGCGCAGTCAATTTGTTGGTATTGGGTGGCAGCTTAGGTGCTGAGCCATTGAACAAGTTGCTGCCGGCGGCTTTAGCAAAAATCCCTGCAGATTTACGCCCTAACGTTACCCACCAAGCGGGTCGCGAACATGAGCACGTCACTCGTGAACGCTATCAGCAGGCGGCAGTTGAGGCGCAGGTGCTGCCTTTTATTAGCGATATGGCGCGTGCTTATGCCTGGGCTGATTTAGTTATTTGCCGTGCTGGCGCATTAACCGTCAGCGAACTGGCCGCAGCCGGCTTGGCATCATTTTTAGTGCCATTACCGCATGCCATTGATGATCACCAAACGCGTAATGCAGAATTTTTGGCAAAGCAGGGCGCAGCCGTCCTGTTGCCGCAACATGCTACTGATGCAGATCGTTTAGCTGCACAGTTAACCGAGGTATTGATGGATAAGAATCGAATTGCCGCAATGGGCGAGCAGGCGCGCCTCTTAGCTCAGCCTGATGCCACGCAGCAAGTGGTTGGCGTATGTTTGGAGGTGGCCCGTGGTTGATTTATTACAGCCCACATCCGCAGAAATGCGCCGTATGCGCCGCATTCGTCGTATCCACTTTATAGGGATCGGCGGCACCGGTATGTGCGGTATCGCTGAAGTGCTGCGCAACCTCGGCTACGAAGTATCAGGTTCTGATTTAAAACCCACGGCAGTGACTGAGCGTTTGCAAGGCCTAGGCGTGCAAGTGGTGTTTGGTCACCATGCTGAAAACGTCGAACATGCAGATGTATTGGTGGTGTCGAGCGCGATTAACCCGTCCAATCCAGAAGTGGCGCGTGGTTTAGAACGTCGTATTCCAGTGGTACCGCGTGCGGAAATGCTGGCTGAACTCATGCGCTACCGTCATGGTATTGCGGTAGCCGGTACCCACGGTAAAACCACGACCACCAGTTTGCTTGCATCAGTCTTTGCCGCAGCAGGTTTGGATCCAACCTTTGTCATTGGTGGCCGCTTAAATGCGGCGGGCAGTAATGCACAGCTGGGTGGCGGTTGCTACTTAATTGCTGAAGCTGATGAGAGTGATGCCAGCTTCTTGCATTTGCAGCCGATGGTTTCGGTAGTGACCAACATTGATGCCGACCATATGAGTACCTATGGCGGCGACTTTAATAAGCTGAAAAAGACCTTTGTCGATTTTCTGCATAACTTGCCGTTTTATGGTTTGGCTGTGCTCTGTGTCGATGATCCATCGGTGCGTGATATTGCCAAGCAAGTTAAGCGCCCGATGTTGACCTATGGTTTCTCGGACGATGCCGATTTGCGTGCGATTGATGTCTCGCAAGAGGGTATGCGCACCTCCTTTACTGTGCTACGCAAAGGCCGCGAGCCGTTACCCGTGTCAGTCAATATGCCGGGTAAACATAACGTCCTCAATGCTTTGGCAACCATAGCCATTGCTACCGATGAAGGCATTGCCGACTCTGCGATTATTGCTGGATTGTCTGGCTTTGAAGGGGTCGGACGCCGCTTTCAAATGTATGGCGAGTTGCCCGTGCAAGGCGGTAGCGTGATGTTGGTAGATGATTATGGTCATCACCCCAGCGAAGTTGCGGCGGTGATTAAAGCGGTACATGACGGTTGGCCCGGCCGACGTTTAGTCATGGTCTATCAGCCGCACCGCTACAGCCGTACCCGTGATTTATATGAAGATTTTGTCCAGGTATTGGGTGAAACCAATGTCTTGCTCGTGCTGGAAGTGTACCCCGCTGGTGAAGAGCCGATTCCAGGCGCTGGCAGTCGCCAGCTGTGTCATAGCATTCGCCAGCGTGGTCGCCTCGATCCCTTGTATGTCGAGCGTGGTGTCGATCTAGCGCCGCTATTGCTGCCGTTGTTGCAGCCCGGTGACATTTTACTGTGCCAGGGTGCCGGTGATGTTGGCGGCATTGCTCCTAGCTTAATCAAGCATCCGTTATTTGCTAGCACGACTCAGGAGGTGCAGGAATGAATCAGGCTTTTGATGTTAAGGCTTTCGGTCGCGTGGTTGTGCTATATGGCGGTCGCAGTGCTGAGCGTGAGGTTTCACTGAAATCTGGCGCTGCTGTTTTAGCTGCTTTGCAGAGCGCCGGTGTCGATGCTTTTGCTATTGATGTCGGTGATGATCTGCTAGCGCGCTTGTGTGCTGAGCAGATTGATCGTGCTTTTATCGTTCTGCACGGACGTGGCGGTGAAGACGGTACGGTGCAAGGTTTGCTTGAGTGTGCTGGGATTCCTTATACCGGCAGCGGTGTGCTGGCCTCGGCTTTAGCTATGGACAAATTGCGCACTAAACAAATTTGGCACAGCGTTGGTTTGCCAACCCCACGCCATGCGGTGCTGACCTGCGCACACGATTGCCAACAGGCTGCGCAAGATTTAGGTTTTCCGTTGATCGTCAAGCCGGCCAATGAAGGCTCCAGTATTGGTATGGCTAAAGTTGATGACCTAGACGCGTTATTAGCAGCCTGGCAAGCAGCGCGCACCTTTGACTCTCAGGTGCTGGTTGAGCAGTGGATCTCGGGTCCGGAATTTACCGTGGCGATGTTAGCTGATGAGGTTCTGCCACCGATTCGCTTAGCCACCAATAACGTTTTTTATGATTATGAAGCCAAGTATTTATCCAATGAAACTCAATATCAGATTCCTTGCGGTTTAGATGCGGCAAAAGAAGCAGAGCTGCGTGAACTCACCGCACGCGCCTGCCAAACGCTCGGAGTGAGTGGTTGGGGGCGCGCTGATGTGATGCAAGACGCACAAGGCAATTTCTGGTTGCTCGAAGTCAACACTGTGCCGGGGATGACCGACCACAGTTTAGTACCCATGGCGGCGCAAGCAGCCGGTTTAGATTTTCAAGCGTTGGTGCTGCGCATTTTGGCCGGCACTTTACCGGCGCGAGGTTAACTCTGTGAATAAGGTACAGCGACACGCTAAGACTGCACCTCGACGTGGGGCGACGCGACACGCGCCGGCACGCGGAGCGCGTCGTGCTGCTGTGCAGAAAACACCGGGTCAATGGTTAAAAAAAATCGGCACAACGATTGCTTTTGCCGCCTTAGCTGCTGTTGTTGTCGCCGTGGTATTGAACGCTGAGCGTGGCTGGCAATTGCTGCAACCGCACGTCAATCCCAGTATTTCTACGGTGCGGGTGTTGGGCGAGTTAACGGCAACCAATCGGCTGGCGATCCAGAAAAAATCAATGGCGTACAGTACCGGCTCGTTTTTTTCGGTGGATATCGCCGCTGTACGTAACGCGGTAGAAGAGTTGCCATGGGTGGCCAGTGCTGAAGTGAGTCGGATTTGGCCTGATCAGTTACAGGTGATTATTCAAGAGCAATTGCCGGTTGCGCGCTGGGGTAAGGATGCTTTGCTGAGCACACAAGGCTATTTGTTTTTAGCTATGGATGTGGACGCTTATCAGCACTTGCCACAGTTAATCGGACCTAAAAATACGCAAGCACGGGTGATGCAGCAGTACCTGACCTTTAGTCAGGCGCTACGCCCATTAGGCTATTCAATTAAGCAGTTGGAAATGCGTGAGCGTGGCAGTTGGTTTATCACTACACAAACAGGGTTACAGCTGTTGTTTGGACGTGATCACTTAGTTGAAAAGGTCCGTCGTTTTGCTGTGGTCTATGAGAAAGAGTTGAAACAACAGATTGATAAAATTGAGCGGGTTGATTTGCGCTATGCCAATGGTTTGGCGGTTGCTTGGCGCGCCCCGACAGAGAATGAAACTACAGCAGTGGTGGCACAGTGAAGGAGAGAAAATTAATGGCACATGAAAATAACCACAACATGATTGTTGGTCTTGATATAGGCACCTCCAAGGTTGTGGCGTTGGTTGCCGAAGTCACTCCTGAAGGTGAGTTGAACATTATTGGTATCGGCACACATCCAACGCGCGGTTTGAAAAAAGGTGTGGTGATTAATATTGAGTCGACAGTGCAGTCGCTACAGCACGCTATTGATGAAGCGCAGGCTATGGCTGACTGCAATATTCATTCGGTATTTGTTGGTATTGCTGGCAGTCATATCCGTAGCCAAAACTCTGACGGGATTGTGGCAATCCGCAATCGCGAAGTCAGCTATGCGGATTTAGAGCGTGTGCTTGATGCTGCACAAGCGGTGGCGATTCCCTCCGATCAGAAAGTGCTGCATACCCTGGCACAGGATTATGTGATTGATAACCAAGAGGGCGTGCGTGAGCCGTTGGGAATGTCGGGTGTGCGTTTAGAGGCGCGCGTGCATGTGGTGACCTGTGCGGTGAACGCTTCACAAAATATTGAAAAGTGTGTCAGCCGCTGTGATTTACAGATTGAAGACATGATTCTTGAGCAGCTGGCTTCGGCCAGCTCGGTACTAACCGAAGATGAAATGGAATTGGGCGTGTGCTTGGTGGATATCGGCGGCGGTACTTCTGATATCGCAATTTTCACTGAAGGCGCAATTCGCCATACCGCCGTTATCCCCATTGCCGGTGATCAAGTCACCAATGATATCGCCATGGCATTGCGCACGCCGACCCAGTATGCCGAGCAAATCAAAATACGCTATGCCTGTGCGCTGGCGAAATTAGCAGGCCCTGGTGAGACGATTAAAGTCCCAAGCGTGGGTGATCGTGCGCCGCGCGAGCTGTCTCGACAAGCCTTAGCTGAGGTCGTTGAGCCGCGTTATGAGGAGTTATTCACATTAATTCTTACTGAGCTGCGCCGCAGTGGCTACGAGGACATGATTCCAGCCGGGATTGTGTTGACTGGTGGTACTGCAAAAATGGAAGGCGCTGTTGAATTGGCTGAAGAGATTTTCCATATGCCGGTGCGTTTAGGAGCGCCACACGGCATTAAAGGTGTCGGCGATGTCGCACTTAACCCTGTTTATTCAACCGCCGTTGGTTTGCTGATGTATGGACTGCGTAAGCAAACAGAGGGCGCTAATAGGCCAGGTGAAGGCTACGACCAAACAGAAGAAAAAACGCCAGTGTTTATACGTGTTAAACGCTGGTTACAAAATCAATTGTAATTAAAACACTCAGCGCAAGCTGAGCTATAACTAGAAAGTTAGGAGAGTGCTATGTTTGAATTAGTTGATCAGACTCCGCAGCGTGCTGTGATTAAGGTCATTGGTGTTGGTGGCGGCGGCGGTAATGCTGTAAACCACATGGTTGCGAGCAATATTGAGGGTGTGGAGTTCATTTGCGCCAATACTGACTCGCAAGCGTTACGTGATATTTCAGCACGTACCATCTTGCAGCTGGGCACTAACCTGACCAAAGGCTTAGGTGCAGGCACCAACCCTGAGGTCGGCCGCAAAGCCGCAGAAGAAGACCGTGAGCGCATTGCTGAAGTATTGCAAGGCACAGACATGGTCTTTATTACCACCGGTATGGGTGGTGGTACAGGTACCGGTGCAGCGCCAATCATTGCCCAAGTGGCAAAAGAGCTAGGTATTCTAACGGTAGCAGTGGTGACACGCCCGTTCCCATTTGAAGGCCGTCGCCGTTTGCAAATTGCTGATGAAGGTATTCGCTTGTTGGCTGAACAGGTTGACTCGTTGATTATCATCCCAAATGAAAAACTACTGACTATTCTTGGTAAAGATGCCAGCCTGCTCTCTGCTTTTGCTAAAGCGGATGATGTTTTGGCCGGTGCTGTACGTGGTATTTCTGACATCATTAAGCGTCCGGGCATGATTAACGTTGACTTTGCTGACGTTAAAACAGTCATGAGCGAAATGGGCATGGCGATGATGGGAACTGGCTCGGCAACAGGCAGCAATCGTGCACGTGAAGCCACTGAGCAGGCGATTCGCAACCCATTGCTGGAAGATATTGCACTCAATGGCGCGCGTGGTATTTTGGTAAATATTACTGCAGGTCCAGACTTGTCGCTAGGCGAGTACGAAGAAGTGGGCAGCTTGATCGAAGCCTTTGCCAGCGATGAAGCGATGGTCAAAGTGGGTACAGTGATTGACCCAGATATGCGTGATGAATTGCATGTGACCGTAGTGGTTACTGGTTTAGATCCGCGTGTTGAGAAGCCAGTCAAAGTAGTCGATAACACCAGCACTATCAGGCTCAGCACTGCTGCACCAGTGATGGCACCATCGAGCGAAGAGGTTCAGGAGAGTGACTACAGGCAGTATGATCGTCCGACTGCTCAGCGCCGTTCTGGAAGTGCGGCAACTGCAAGTAAACCCAATCACCAAGAAGAGATGGACTACTTGGATATACCTGCGTTTTTACGACGTCAAGCGGATTGATTAAGGGCTGGGATTGCGAGTTGATTTCTTTATTCGTTCAGCATCTGTTAAGATGCGTCGAATTATTGAAACCTATTCGCAACCAGTATAGCGCGGCTTAAGTCATGATTAGACAACGCACCTTGAAAAATATTATCCGTGCCACTGGTATCGGTTTGCACTCAGGCGAGAAAGTTTACCTGACTTTGCGCCCGGCAGCAGTGGACACGGGTATCGTGTTTCGCCGAATGGATTTAGATCCAATGGTTGAAATACCTGCTCTAGCAAAAAACGTGGGTGAGACCACAATGTCGACTACGTTGGTCAAAGACGGCGTTAAAGTGGATACAGTGGAACACCTATTATCGGCCATGGCCGGTTTGGGCATTGATAATGCTTATGTTGAGCTTTCTGCTTCCGAAGTACCAATCATGGATGGTAGTGCTGGGCCTTTTGTATTTTTGATTCAGTCTGCTGGATTAGAAGAGCAAGATGCGCCAAAGGAATTTATCCGTATTTTACGTGAAGTCACAGTAGAGGATGGAGAGAAACGCGCAACTTTCGTGCCGTTTGAAGGCTTTAAAGTTGGCTTTGAAATTGAGTTTGACCATCCAGTATTTGCTGGACGTACACAGACGGCGTGTGTGGATTTTTCTAGCACCTCGTTTGTAAAAGAAGTCAGTCGCGCACGCACTTTTGGTTTTATGCGCGATATCGAGTTCTTGCGTACCAATAATTTGGCACTCGGCGGTAGCGTCGATAATGCGATTGTTGTGGATGAAACATCAGTACTCAATGAAGACGGTCTGCGTTATGAGGATGAATTCGTTAAGCACAAGATTCTTGATGCGATTGGCGATTTATACCTGCTAGGCAAAAGTTTAATTGGTGAGTTCCGTGGCTATAAGTCCGGTCACGCACTGAACAACTCGTTGCTCAGAGCCTTGCTTGAGCAGCCAGATGCTTGGGAAGTGGTCACTTTTGCAGATGCAAGCACAGCTCCTATTTCCTATATGCGCCCTGCTGCGGCGGTATAGCTATAGCGTTAATCTTAAACCACCCTCTATGGGTGGTTTTTTTTGCTTGAATAATCTGACCTGCTAGAAAGCGCAAGCCAGTATTGCTTTAAGTGATAATGGTCATTCATTAAAATCAATAAAGCTTTAGCTTGCCGCGTGCCTCACCTAATCTCTCTGCATCGCCTGAGCACATCGGCACTTTTGGAGGGTTGTATGGATTTTTCTTATAGCGAAAAAACCCAAGCATTGCGTGAGCAGTTGCGTAATTTTATGGATCAGCACGTAGTGCCGCGCATTGGCGCATGGCAGGAAGAAGTAGCGGCTGGTATTTATCCAGTTTCCTTTATGGACGACTTAAAAGCTTTAGCCCGCTCTGAAGGTTTATGGAATTTATTTTTACCGTCCTTGCACGCCGATGAGCCTGGCCAAGGCTTGAGTAATCTTGAGTACGCACCTTTGGCGGAGATTATGGGACGTGTCAGTTGGGCCTCGGAAGTATTCAACTGTAATGCGCCTGACACCGGCAATATGGAATTGCTGCATATGTTTGCCAGCCCAGCACAGCGTGAACAATGGCTAAATCCATTGTTGGACGGCAAAATTCGTTCAGCCTTTGCTATGACTGAGCCGGATGTGGGCTCCTCAGATGCCAGCAATATCCAAACCTTGATCCGCCGCGAAGGCGATGAGTATGTGATTAACGGCCGTAAGTGGTTTATTACCAATGCTTCGCATCCCAATTGCACCTTTATGATTGTGATGGGCAAAACCGATCCAGATGGCGATGCTAAGCGCCAACAAAGCATGGTTATAGTGCCAATGGATACTCCAGGAGTGACCGTTGAACGTAATATTGCTGTCATGAATCACATTGCTCCAGAAGGTCACTGTGAAATAGTCCTGCGCAATGTGCGGGTGCCGGCGGCCAATTTACTGGCTAAAGAAGGCGATGGCTTTATGATGGCGCAAGCGCGCTTAGGCCCAGGCCGTGTGCACCACTGCATGCGCTCGATTGGCATGGCAGAGTTGGCTTTAGAGTTAATGGTGGAACGTTCGCAGGAACGCAAAACCTTTGGCCGCTATTTGCATCAGCATGGCAGCGTCTCTGAGTGGATTGCGCGCTCGCGGATGGAAATTGAGCAAGCACGTTTACTGGTATTAAAGACCGCATGGATGATTGATAAGGTCGGTGCGCGTGCGGCGCGTAAAGAAATTGCGATGATTAAAGCAGTGATTCCGGGCATGCACACACAAGTGGTCGATCGTGCCATCCAAGTCTTTGGCGCAATGGGTTTAACCCCTGATACACCTTTGGCTGATTTATGGATTGGCGGGCGCTGTTTGCGCTTTGCTGACGGTCCAGATGAGGTGCATTTGCGCAGTATCGCGCGTATGGAATTGCGCGAAAGTGAAGAGAAGCGCGGTCATACCGCAGCCTACTTAACACCGCCTGCACGCAGCTAACTGGCGTCTGCTAAAACGCAAACAGCCCTGCAACGACAGGGCTGTTTGCTATGGCGTTATTGCTGTAGCGCTTAGTACAACGGCGTGGGATCTTCACCGTCTTCTGGCAGTTTGCTTTTCCAGCCCTTATTGCCTGGCAGTATTACATTGAGCAGTAGTGCAATCACGGCGCATAAAGAAATACCGGATAGGGTGAAATCACCGCTACCAATGCTCATGCCACCAATGCCAAAGACCAGAGTGACTGAGACAATAATTAAGTTGCGCGCTTCGGACAGATCCACTTGATTGCGAATTAAAGTATTAAGACCCACCACCGCAATCGAGCCAAACAGCAGGCACAAAATACCGCCCATCACTGGCACTGGGATGCTTTGCAGTGCTGCACCAAACTTACCGATAAAAGCTAATGCGATAGCAAAGCCTGCTGCCCAAGTCATGATCACTGGATTATAGTTTTTCGTCAGCATCACCGCGCCTGTAACTTCAGCATAGGTGGTGTTGGGTGGACCGCCAAACATACCGGCAGTGGTTGTGGCCAAGCCGTCACCGAGTAAGGTTCGATGCAAGCCCGGTTGCTTAATGTAGTTTTGTCCGGTGACGCTACCTACTGCAATTACTCCACCAATATGTTCAATGGCTGGCGCTAATGCGACCGGCAACATAAACAAAATCGCGCCTAAGTGAAACTCGGGTGCAACAAAAGCTGGCAGGGCAAACCAGGGTGCTAGGCCGATCGCTTCTGTGCTGACTTCACCCAGAATCACGGCCAAGGTACAGCCAATAATAATGCCAGCCAAAATCGGCACCAAGCGGAACAAGCCGCGACCTAAAGTGGCCACTGCTAATGTGGTGATCAATGCGGACATGGAAATGATCATTGCTGTGGGGTAAGCAATCAGCTGTGCCGCACCATCGCCTGATTTACCCATCGCCATATTCACTGCTACTGGTGATAAGGCCAGACCGATACACATAATCACTGGCGCAATCACCACAGGCGGTAACAGTTTATCAATAAAGTTGGTGCCTTTTAGGCGTACCGCAGCACTAAGCAAGATATACACCATACCTGACGCCATAATCGCACCTAGCACTGCAGGTAAACCAAAGTTGGTTTTGGCATACAGAATAGGGGCAATAAAGGCAAAGCTTGAGGCAACAAAAACTGGCACTTGGCGCTTAGTGGCCAGTTGGAACACCAGCGTACCAAGGCCCGCGGTAAACAGTGCAACGTTAGGATCCATGCCAGTAATCAATGGCATCAGCACCAGTGCGCCAAATGCGACAAAGAGCATTTGTGCACCGGCTAAAGCCTGTCGCCACGCCGGCTCAGGAGGGTGGGACAGTATCACTTAGCTCTCCTTTTGCTTGGTACCGAAAATCTTATCGCCTGCATCACCTAAGCCCGGCACAATGTAACTGTGGCTGTCGAGACCTTGGTCAATGGCAGCGGTATAAATCGCCACATCAGGGTGCGCATTGCTTACCGCTTGAATACCTTCTGGTGCAGCCACTAAGACCATGGCGCGAATTTCTTTACAGCCGGCTTTTTTCAACAAATCAATGGTGGCAATCATTGAGTTACCGGTGGCCAGCATCGGATCAATGATTAATGACAGGCGTGATGGCATATCAGGCGCAAGTTTTTCTAAATAGGTCTGTGCCTTAAGCGTCTCTTCGTTACGCACGACACCGACTGCGCTGACTTTGGCGCCAGGTATTAGGCTTAACACACCTTCTAACATGCCTATGCCAGCGCGCAGGATCGGCACTATGGTGATTTTCTTACCGGCGATTTTTTCAACCTCGACGCGACCGCTCCAGCCATCAATAGAGTATGTCTCAAGGGGTAAGTCTTTGGTTGCTTCGTAGGTCAGCAATGTGCCTAATTCTTGCGCCAATTCGCGAAAGTTTTTTGTGCTGATATCAGCGCGACGCATTAAACCGAGTTTATGGCGAATCAAAGGGTGACGAATTTCATGGGCGGGCATGAAAAGCTCCAAAAGCTAAAAAGTAGGCACATAGGTTAAACGAAATTAGGGCAAAACGGCACTTTGTTTGCTATCAATACTTGCCCTAATGGCTCTGTAGCAGTACCTTTTGCGCCTTAATTACTAAACAAAGAGCTCTGTGATGTCTGCAAATCTTGAACATATCCAGCAAGTCATGGCTGAGGCCGATATTTTATTCACTGCTGAAGAGGTGCAAGCGGCGGTTGAGCAGGTTGCTGAGCAGATCAATCAGCGGTTGTGTAACAGCAATCCTGTGGTGTTTTGCGTGATGAATGGTGGTTTGGTTTTTTCCGGTAATTTGCTGGCCAAACTAACCTTTCCTTTAGAGCAGTCGTACCTGCATGCCAGCCGTTACCGCAATCAAACCAGTGGTGGTGAGTTGTTCTGGAAAGCTAAGCCAGAAATATCTTTTATGGATCGCGAAGTGCTGATCATTGACGATATTCTTGATGAAGGGCATACCCTGTCAGCGATTATCGAGTTTTGTAAGCATGCTGGCGCCAGCAAAGTACACACTGCAGTACTGGTCGATAAGCTGCATGACCGTAAAGCCAGTGCCGACTTAAAAGCTGATTTTGTTGGCTTGCATTGTGAAGACCGCTACATATTTGGTTACGGTATGGACTATAAAGGCTACTGGCGTAATTCTGCTGCCATTTATGCTGTTAAAGGTATGTAGCGCAGGGGTTATGGCTTTTTAGCGTGTTGTGCTAAGCGCTGCAGTGCTTCGCGTAAAACTGGATCTTGAGTTGCATCGGCGCTGGCCTGAATGGTTTGGCCAGCCTGTTCTGAGAGTTTGATGCTGCGTGTTGGTGCTTTTTCAGCCTGGATGGGCGGGCGAACTTTAAACTGCAAGCGCACAATCTCGCTAAACTCAGCTAAGCCTTGTAGCTGTTTGAGTAGACGTTTTTGCTGATAGCGCAAGCGTGTGGCCCAGTTGCCATCAGTGACAATTAAGCTGAGGATGCCGGCGTGGTAGGTGGCTATGTGACAATGCTCACGTGCTGCGGGCTGTAAAAACTGGTTGAGCAGTTGCTGTAAATGATCAG
The DNA here is from genome assembly GCA_964385265.1 of uncultured Thiopseudomonas sp. GTDB lineage: Bacteria > Pseudomonadota > Gammaproteobacteria > Pseudomonadales > Pseudomonadaceae > Denitrificimonas. The sequence goes on along the minus strand of CAYLOI010000017.1, from coordinate 9,908 downwards.
TTGCCTGCGCGCGCGCCATTAAACGTTGTAGAGTGACGCTACTTTGCAAAACATTGTGGCTCTGTTGCGCTTTAATCGGGCGGTAGCTCATTGCTGGCCTCATAAAAAATAAACTCCTCACGACACAGGCTTTATAGTTTCTGCCAAAGTACGCTTGAAATATACGATGGTCAGCACCATGTCATACAGACAGTATAGCCTACAAAAAAACAGTGATTACCGCTGAGGGATTTATATTTAGAGCAGTCCTGCCTTGACTTGTTGATTAAGTCTACTTTATTCAGCAGCAAATACAGGTAGAATAGTTTTTTTGTGCGGGTGAGTAGAGTATGACTTACGCGCCTTCACCCCCCCAAAAATGGAAGCGTTATTAATTATGTTTGCGCCTTTATTCAGAAAACTCCTTGGAAGCAAGAACGACCGTGATATCAAACGCATGTATAAAACGGTTAACACCGTTAATGCGCTTGAAGAGAAAATGGTGGCGCTATCTGACGAGCAATTACAAGCTAAAACTGGTGAGTTTCGTGAGCGTTTAGCGGGTGGGGAAAGTCTTAATAAACTCTTACCTGAAGCCTTTGCCGTAGTGCGCGAAGCAGGTAAGCGCGTGATGGGCATGCGTCACTTTGATGTTCAGCTCATTGGTGGACAGACGTTGCATGAAGGCAAGATTGCTGAAATGCGTACCGGTGAAGGTAAAACCTTAGTCGCAACACTGGCTGTGTATCTCAATGCCTTACCTGGCAAAGGTGTGCACGTGGTGACGGTCAACGACTACCTAGCGCGTCGTGATGCGAACTGGATGCGTCCTCTGTATGAATTTTTAGGCTTGACGGTTGGCGTAGTCGTGCCGTTCCAAGATCCGGACGAAAAGCGTGCAGCCTATGCCAGTGATATCACCTACGGTACCAATAACGAGTTTGGCTTTGATTACCTGCGCGATAACATGGCGTTTAGCATAGAAGATAAGTTCCAGCGCGAGTTGAACTTTGCCGTGATTGATGAGGTTGACTCAATCTTAATTGATGAGGCGCGCACGCCTTTAATTATTTCAGGTCAGGCTGAGGACAGTTCCGAGCTGTATAAGAAAATCAATCTGATTATTCCTACCCTAAAGCGCCAGCTTGAGGATGAGGAAGGTGAAGTGCTGGAAGAAGGGCATTACACCATTGATGAAAAGACACGCCAAGTTGAACTCAATGAAGCCGGTCACCAGTACATCGAAGAAAAACTGACCAAAATCGGTTTGCTGGCTGAAGATGAGTCGCTGTATTCGTCTAGCAACCTAAGCTTGCTGACGCACGTCAACGCAGGTTTGCGTGCACATACTTTGTTTAATCGTAACGTTGAATACATTTTGCAAGATGGGCAAGTGGTACTGGTTGATGAACACACGGGCCGTACTATGCATGGTCGCCGCTTGTCAGAAGGTTTGCACCAAGCCATTGAAGCCAAAGAAGGTGTGCATATTCAACCTGAAAGCCAGACTTTAGCTTCTACAACCTTCCAAAACTATTTCCGTTTGTATGAAAAGCTCTCCGGTATGACCGGTACCGCGGATACTGAAGCCTTTGAGTTTCGTCAGATTTATGGTCTGGACGTTACTGTTATCCCGACGCACCGTAAAGTGGCACGTAAAGATTTCAATGATTTGGTGTTCTTAACCCAGCCGGAAAAATACGCGGCGATTATTGAAGATATTCGTCAGTGCCAAGAGCAAGGCCGTCCAGTCCTAGTCGGTACAGCATCGATTGAAAGCTCTGAGCATGTTTCTGGCGTGCTAACAGCTGAAGGCATTGAGCACAAGGTGCTTAACGCTAAACATCACGATTTAGAAGCTGACATCATTGCCCAAGCCGGTCGTCCTGGGGCAATCACCATTGCTACCAACATGGCTGGCCGTGGTACCGATATTGTTTTGGGCGGTAGCTGGGAAGCTCAGGTGGCTGCGCTAGAAAACCCCAATGAAGAACAAATTGCTGATATTAAAGCGGCTTGGCAAAAGAGCCATCAGCAGGTGATTGAAGCCGGCGGCTTGCACGTGATTGCCACTGAGCGCCATGAATCACGACGCATTGATAACCAGTTACGTGGCCGCTCCGGTCGTCAGGGTGACCCGGGTTCAACCCGTTTTTACTTGTCACTAGAAGATAGCCTGATGCGTATTTTCGCCTCTGACCGTGTTAAAAACTTTATGAAAGCTTTAGGCATGAAAGAAGGCGAAGCGATTGAACATCGCATGGTCAGCAATGCCATTGAAAAAGCTCAGCGTAAAGTAGAAGGCCGTAACTTCGATATGCGTAAGCAGTTGCTTGAGTATGATGATGTGGCCAACGAGCAGCGTAAAGTGATCTATCACATGCGCAATACTTTGCTCTCATCCAATGATGTGGGTGATGTGGTCGCTGAGTTTAGACATGAAGTGCTAAGCAGTACGCTTGCGCAATTTATCCCGCCGCAGTCATTGCCAGAGCAGTGGAATATTACTGGGTTAGAGGATGCTATTGCTGAAGGTTTTGGTGCGCGGTTGCCGATTCAGCAGTGGCTGGATGACGATAATTCTTTGTACGAAGACACCTTGCTCAAACGTATTCAGGAAGAAGTGGTTGCTGCCTACACTGAGAAAGAAACTTTGGTTGGTGCTGAGGGCTTACGCAACTTTGAGAAGCAAATTATTCTGCGTGTCTTGGATGATTTGTGGAAAGAGCACCTAGCGGCAATGGACCATTTGCGTCACGGTATTCATTTGCGTGGCTATGCACAAAAGAACCCTAAGCAAGAATACAAGCGTGAATCCTTTAACTTGTTCCGCGATTTGCTGGACTCAATTAAGCGTGATTCAATTCGTGTGCTATCCAATGTGCAGATTCGTCAAGAAGATCCAGAGGAAGAGCAAGAGCGTTTACGCCAGCAAGCCCAGGCATTGGCTGAGCGTATGCAGTTCCAGCATGAAGACGTTGCAGGTTTTGATGACAGCCAAGAACAGGCACCTACAGCCACTGAGCCTACGGCTGCGGTAACCCAGGTGCGCAATGAGCCTAAAATTGGCCGTAATGAACCATGCACCTGTGGTTCAGGCAAGAAATATAAACATTGCTGCGGTCGTATCAGTTAATGCTTTAACGCTGCTTTAAGTTTTTAAAGTGGCGATCTATTTGAATTTTACGCCGTACAGGAAAACTTCTGTGTACGGCGTTTGTTTTTGCGCATCGCGCATCTGATCAGCGGGAGAATTGTTATGGCGGTTGGCTTAGGTGATTTACCAGTATTGCACCCAGTTGCAGGTTTTGAGTTAGGCATTGCGAGCGCCGGTATCAAAAAGCTAGGCCGTCGTGATGTGGTGCTGATGCGTTGTGCTGAGGGTAGTAGCGTGGCTGGGGTGTATACGCAAAATGCTTTTTGCGCCGCGCCCGTACTTTTATGTAAGCAGCGTATGCAGTCCGCACCACGCTACTTAGTGATCAATACCGGCAATGCTAACGCTGCCACTGGCGAGCTTGGCTTGCAGGCCGCCAATGCTGTTTGCCAGCAGTTGGCTGATCTAGTTGGTTGCCCTATTGAGCAAGTTTTGCCCTTCTCTACTGGAGTGATTGGTGAGCCGCTACCGGTCGATAAAATTACTGCCGCTTTGCCAGCCGCCCTCGCAGACTTGGGGGCAGATAACTGGGGCGTTGCCGCAGAAGGTATCATGACCACGGATACCTTGCCCAAGGGCGCCAGTGTCCAGTTTCAGCACGATGGCGTGACTGTGACAGTCACGGGGATCAGTAAAGGCGCAGGCATGATTCGCCCTAATATGGCGACCATGCTGGGCTATATCGCCACTGATGCAGCAGTCAGTCAGGATATTTTGCAAAATATTTTGCACGATGCAGCAAATAAATCCTTTAATCGCATCACCATTGATGGTGATACCTCCACCAATGACTCCTGTATTTTAGTTGCAACGGGGCAAGCTGCTGTTGCACCCATTACTGAAGCAGCAGGTGAGTTGTACGATGCTTTGCGCGTGGCCATCAACGACGTTGCTATGCAGCTGGCACAAGCCATTGTGCGCGACGGTGAGGGCGCCACCAAGTTTGTTACGGTGCAAGTGCAAGGTGGTGCGAACCAGCAGGAGTGCTTGGATGTGGCCTACGCAGTAGCCCATTCGCCTTTGATCAAAACTGCTTTATTTGCCTCTGATCCAAACTGGGGCCGCATTGTTGCAGCGATTGGCTACGCCGGTGTGCCAGATTTGCAGACCAAGCAGGTCAATGTGTATTTGGATGATGTCTGCATTGTGGCTAAAGGCGGGCGGGCGGCACGCTACACTGAGGAGCAGGGTGCGGCAGTGATGCAGCAGGATGAGATTTTAATTCGCATCGAGCTGGAACGTGGTGGTTGCACAGAAACGATTTGGACCACGGATTTATCCCATGAGTATGTGCGCATCAATGCTGAATACCGCTCTTAAGATGATCTTGCACGCAGGTATTTATGTATGACTAAGCGTGTGCATGTGGTCGCTGCGGTGATTCGCAATGCGCAGCAGCAGATTCTGCTGGCGCTACGACCCAGTGATAAACATATGGGTGGTCTGTGGGAGTTTCCTGGCGGCAAATGCGAAGCAAATGAAAGCCCTGAGCAGGCGCTAATGCGTGAATTGTATGAGGAGTTGGGGATTGTAATTGAAAATCCTCAGCCGCTGATTCAAGTACGCCATGACTATCCTGACTTGCATGTGCTATTGGATGTGTATGAGGTGCGCAGCTTTAATGGGCAAGCGCATGGCGCTGAAGGCCAGCAGGTGCGTTGGGTTAGTCCTAATGCTTTGGCCGATTATGAGTTTCCAGCAGCCAATCGCAGCATTGTCCGTGCCGCACAATTACCACAGCGGTATTTGATTACTCCTGAGCAGCTCAGTCCTGAGCAGTTATATACAGGTGTCGCGCAAGCGCTGGAGCAAGGCTGTGAGTTGTTGCAGTTGCGCGCCGCGCACTTGTCTGAGGTCGAGTATAAAATCCTAGCGCAACGCCTGCAGGTGCTCTGCGCAGGGCGGGCGCAATTGATACTCAAAGGTGATTTGGCTTGGCAGGCAGACTTCCCTGGTGCCGGTTGGCATTTAACCGCGCAACAGTTGCATGCGCTGGCCGGCCAAACACGCCCGCTGGCAGATGATTGTTGGTTGGCGGCCTCTTGTCATAATGCTGAAGAGTTAGCCTTGGCTGCGGCATTGCAGGTGGACTTTGTCACCTTGTCACCGCTTCAAGCCACACAGACTCATCCTGGTGCAGCCGTTTTAGGCTGGGATGTGGCGCAACAACTTTTGCGTCAGTTTAATGCCCCAACATTCCTGCTCGGCGGTTTGGCTGAGCAGGATATTGAGCACGCACGCACCATTGGCGGGCAAGGTGTGGCGGCGATTCGTGGATTTTGGCCACAGCCCTTATAGTGGTTTTTCCGCTGCTTGCCAGAGGATTTCAGCGCTGCCTTGATAGTGCGCGATCAAGCGTGCCGCAACAAATAGCAAGTCAGAGAGGCGGTTAATATAACCGAGTATCTCTGCGCGTAGGGCTTCACTGCTGTGCAAGGCTTGGCAGCGCCGCTCGGCGTTACGGGCGCTACTGCGACACACATGTGCTTGCGCGATCAAGCGTGAGCCGCCGGGTAAGATGAATTCTGTCAGCGGTCCAACCTGCACATTCCATTGATCAATTGCTTGTTCAATGCGCGTAATTTCAGTCGCTTGTAGTGCTTGGTATTCTGGCATGGCCAGCTCACCACCCATATCAAAGATACGGTGTTGGCAGGGCGCTAAAACATCAATAATTTCTTGCAGTTGTGTCGCGTTACTTTGTTGTTCTTGCAGTTCGGCCAGTAATAAACCCAGTTGGCTGTTGAATTCATCCAAGGCGCCAATTGCTTCAATGCGTGGATGGCTTTTATTGACACGACGGCCATCGGCGAGGCCCGTTTGTCCATCATCGCCGGTGCGTGTGTAGATTTTACTGAGGCGGTAGCCCATGAATGCAGTCTCCGTATACAAGCGTGTTCTAAGAAATGGGTAGCCCCTGTGCGCGTAAAGCGTCTTGCAATTGTGCATGCAAAGCGTGCAGGGCAGGTGTGGGGCATTCTAGCGCGAGGCTTTGTGCACAAGCAAAGCCGCTGATGTAGCTGATTTCAGTGCGGCGCTGATTGAGCACGTCTTGGCGCATCGAGGAGGAGTTTGCTGCTGTTTTATCAATTACCGCCCAAACTTGCTGCTGTAGATCCTCTGCGCCAGCCGGCTGACCTGCGCTGCAGAGCAGCAGTTGCAACTCATTACATAGGCTGTTGACCTGGGTGGGATAACGACTCAGCTCACCATTGCGGCAGTTATAGATCACTGTGAGCGAATTGATGATGCAGTTCATTGCCAGCTTGCGCCACAGTTTTTCCGCGATATCTGCGCTCCAGCTGCAAGGAATGTCGGCACTGTTACATGTGGCAACTAGTTGTGAGGGTGGTGCTGCTGTTACAGGTTGTAGATCGCCCAGCCAAGTATGGCCTACGCCAGCCAAGACACTATGAAAGGGTTCAGCAAGGTAGGCGCCCTCTGTGCTGGATGCGGCAATGCAGCGGGTGTTGGGTAGCATGTTTTGTACAGCCTGCTGGCTGCCTAAACCATTTTGCAAAAGAAGCACAAGGCTATTGCTGCTCAGGCGCTGTGCCACTTGGGCGATGGCGGCTTCAGCGTCGTAAGCCTTACAGGCTAGCAGTAAGTATTCAATGGGCTGTGGGTCGTTGCTCAGCTGTGCTTTAACAGGGTAGAAATTGCTGCGCGTACGCTGTGCATCACTGAGCCCCACGCCGCGGCTGAGGTTGTAACGATTCAGCGCTTGGCTGTCGCGTACCAGTAAATGCACTTTGTGCTGCTGAGCAGCTAATCGAGCCGCCCATAAGCAGCCTAAGCTGCCAGCACCGAGAATATGCCAGTTCATGCGCTTTACTGTGGTGGTAGATGCAAACGTACGGCATCAATGCGTGCGCTGCTGTAAGAGTTGGGCAGGTTTTTTGCTGCTAAGCTGATGATCTGACCTGCTGAGGCAGGCAGGGCTTTGCTACTCAGTTCAATTAAGCTAACTCCGACTTTAATGCTAATAAAGCCATCTTTGGTTTTAAACGACCTCATATTTAAGCCATCGTAGATACGTTTAAAGCTGGCTGGTGAGTATTCTTTATGCTCCTGCATTCGTGCGATTAAAGCAAAATGATTGCCATCTAAGCGTACCAGCACATCTAGGGGGCGGACTAACTGCTGCAATCGTCGGGCAATGGAGCGCAATAATTCTTTATGTACTTCGCGACCATGCTGTTGTGATAAAGCAGCCATGTTTTCAACGCCAAGCAGTAAATAGCACAGAGTGCCGCCGCGAGACTCAACTTGACGCAAATTCTTGCTCAGCATGTGCTTGAGGTAGCGTAGGTTGCCTAAACCGGTCAGTGGATCGACGTGGTTGCGTGACTCTAAAGAGGCAACATTGCGGGTGAGTAATTGTTTCTCTTTGATCAAACGCGTCAGTGTGTTGTAAATGCGTTCGGCTGCAAAGATACGCGGTACCAATTGCTCATTCATTGCGACTTTGCTGATAAAATCATCCACGCCCCGGTCAAAAGCTTCAGCTAGAGCGTTGTCGCCCTCTCTGCCGGTGAGTAAGATGACATAGGTGTAATGATCGTGTTGCTCATCGTGCTGACGTACTTGCGCGGTAAGCTCTAAGCCATCGGTGTTCGGCATCAGCCAGTCTGCCAGTAAAATGCCCGCTGGCCGCGCTTCAATTAAAGTCAGTGCTTCAGCGGCGCTGTTGGCAAAGCGTATGTCGGTATAGCCCGCTAGGCTTAAGGTGCGGCCTATCATGACACTGGAAAACTTGGCATCATCAACCACAAGGATGCTCAGGTGAGAATTTCGCATAGCGCAACCACTTATGAGTGAAGCTGAAGAGTGAGCCGTAATTAGGATGCCTTTATACATAGCGGCACATTGCAATGGCAAGTGCTCTTGCATACGGCTGTGAAGAAAAAGCTTTTAATTTAATCTAGAATAATTTTGGAGGATTACAATGCCCTCGTTTGATGTCGTTTCAGAGCTGAATACACACGAAGTTACCAATGCCATGGATAACGCAGCAAAAGAACTTGAGCGCCGTTATGACTTGCGTGGCAAGGCCAGTATCGAGTTTAAAGATAAAACAGTGACTTTGACTGCTGAAGCAGATTTTATGCTGGATCAGTTAATCGAGATTGTAAAATTTGCGTTGGTCAAACGTAAAATTGATATCCAATGTTTGGAATACAAGGATTCTTACGGTTCAGGTAAGGTTGTTAAACAAGAGATTGTCTTGCGCGAAGGGATTGATAAAGAACTGGCGAAGAAAATTGTTACGACAGTTAAAGAGGCTAAGTTAAAAGTGCAAGCCTCGATTCAAGGTGAGCAAGTACGTATTACCGGTAAAAAACGCGATGATTTGCAAGAGGCGATTGCTTTATTGCGTAGCAAAGAGCTGGGTATGCCGTTGCAGTTTGATAACTTTAGAGATTGATGCTGTCAAAGTAATGCGTCGTTTATCGTTTATGCAGTTGTCAGTCGATTTAAGTGAAGCGTTTGCACCATAGGGGCTTTAGACTGCGTCAGCATGCAGAGCGTGGTTTAAAATTTGCCATATCCAAATAAGCTGTTAAGGGATCTAAATTATGTTGCGTTATGTATTAGTGGGTGCTGCCGTGATCTTGACGGGCGTTTTATCAGGTTGCGGTCTTAGCCCGCAGTATTTAAAGCCTGAACCACGCTTTTCTGGGCAGGTCATTGCTGTTGGGCAAGGGCAGCCGGTTACAGTGCAGGTCAGTGATGCGCGTGCGTCACAAGTGATAGGTGCGCGCGGTGGGCTGTACTCACAAAGCAGTACTATTACTGTGAATGGCAGTTCTTTTTTGCCACGCTTGCAAGCAGAAACGGATGCAGCTGTGCGCATGATGGGCTTTATCCCGATGCCTACGGGTAGCGATAACCCACAGTTAACTTTAAAACTCACTGAGTTGAGCTATCAGGCCGTTGAGAATAATGCTTTTTCTAAAGAAGCCAAACTCAATGCTGTGTATACACTTGAAGTGAAGAATGGCTTGCGCCGCCACAATGGCCGTTATGCGGCATCACTGACGCATGGCTATGCCAAAGCGCCAAGTGAGCAAACCAATACGCAGTGGGTTAGTACAGTACTCAGTGATGGCCTGCAGCGCGTCTTCAAGGACCCTGCTATTGGTCAGTTGCTAGCAGAGTAGGGTGCTTCGTCGCGTCTGATAATAAAAAGCTAAGCCCCATGCTGTAGAGCGGTGTGGGTAGCTAAGCTGACTAATTAAGGGGGTTGTTTTGCTAAAAAATTTGCCGCCTGCGATTTTTTTAATGGGTCCGACGGCGTCTGGGAAAACGGATTTAGCCTTGCAGTTGGTGCGCGAATTGCCATGCGAGATTATCAGTGTTGACTCAGCCTTGATTTATCGCGGGATGGACATTGGTAGCGCTAAGCCCGGCCCTGAAATACTGCAGCGCTACCCGCATCATTTGGTGGATATTCTTGATCCTGCCCAGAGTTATTCTGCCGCGCAGTTTCATGATGATGCGTTGCAGGCGATGGCCAATATTAGCGCGCGAGGCCGCATCCCCTTATTGGTGGGCGGTACTATGCTGTATTACAAAGCGCTCCTTGAGGGGCTGGCCTCAATGCCTGCGGCTGACCCTCAGGTGCGCGCACTGCTTGAGCAGCAAGCCGCAACTGAAGGTTGGGCTGCTTTGCATGCTGAGTTACAGCGCGTTGATCCAGTGTCGGCCGAGCGTATTCATGCCAATGACCCGCAGCGAATTATGCGCGCGCTAGAAGTGTGGCGCGTTA